>JANORL010000089.1:0-1597 GCA_031415295.1 Polyangiaceae bacterium
CCATTGCCACACGCCGTCACGGTGCAGTTGTTATCGCAACCGTCGCCGTTCGTCATGTTGCCGTCGTCGCACGCTTCCATGCCCGCGGTGATGCCATTGCCACATGCCGACACGGTACAGTTGTTATCGCAGCCGTCGCCGTTCGTCGTATTGCCGTCGTCACAGCCTTCGCCGGGATCCGCAGCGCCATTGCCACATGGATTACACGCCGAAACGGATACGTCGTCAATCGCGAGGCCTGCCAATTGGACTGAAGTGTCTCCATCGAGGTGGAAAACGACTTCAATCTGCTTGCTCGCGTAAGCACTGACGTCCGCCGTATAAATACCCCAGCCGGCACTTTCTTGGATCGTCACAGACGGCGATCCCACCGTCGTGTTCATCGTCGCCGCCGTGAACTCCCAAACGCGACGCGCATTGGCACCGCCTACTTCGCGTACTTCAACCGACGAATGATCGAACGCCGCTCGTTCGATCTGATACTTCATGGCCCATTGCAATTGGGCTGGCGCAATCTTGTTCGCCAAGTTGATCGGAGGCGAAACGAGGTTCTGCGTATTGCTCACATCATACGTATTGTCGAGGTCCGTCTTCCAGCAGCTCGTACCGCTGTTGCATCCGGTCACTGGAGCAAACGTGGGCAAACCGAGTTCCCATTCGTCAGCCGTCCCCGAATGGGTAAAACCAGCAGCGCCAGATTCGAAATCGGTATTGAATACCTGCTGTAGCGGAATGCCTCCCGCACATGTCGGCGCAGGCGCCGGTTCACAAATCGTGACGCGCCAGCCATCGAGTGTGCCACCGTTGAGCGCCAAATCGTCAATGACGTTCAGCGTCCACGTGCCGCCAGCATTCTCGCCGTCGAACCAATCCATGCGCGTTGAGTTTTCGGGCTGGTACTGCATACCGTTCACGACTTGAAAAATAGGCGGAAACGCCGCTTCATCGTCGATCGTGACATCCCAGGCCGTAAATGTTGTGGCCGAAGGTCCACCAACATCGGTCACAATCGCGTTGGTATTGCCCGCTGGCGACGTCAACGTGATGTCCAAATCTTGCGTCAACGTGTGGTTCAGGTTCAACGAAATGTCGATATCTGCAATACGCGGATTGCCAGGGATCACGATGGTCGACGTGACGTTGCCAGGGCCTGTCGGAATCGTTTTCGGAATGTCGGCACTCGCGTAGGTCGTGCAATTGGCCGTTACAGCGGTCGCTGGATGCACGGAAACCGATAGGTTGTAATCGCCCACCGTCACCACGCCCGTCGGAGCATTCACGACGATCGCATACGTCCCGGCATTTTTAACCGTAATGGGGAAAGCTTCCGAATTTGCCGCCGCCGTACTGGCATCATTCCCAACCAGAAACGTGTTCGTCGGACCAAACGGGCCAATGAGGAGCTGGCCATTCCAGGGCGTGTTGTCCCGTAAAGGATCAAGGTCGAGGCTGGCGAAGATCGTGTCGCCCGCATTGAGCGTAATCGAATAGATGTCCGCATCCGTCGACGCTGACAATGTGCCACTCACCCACCCCGAAGCCGGCAATGGATTGGGCATCATGTCATTCGGCTCGGTCTCGGGCACAGGCATGCCCG
>JANORL010000090.1:0-11712 GCA_031415295.1 Polyangiaceae bacterium
CCGCGCAAATTCGGAACGGACAAACAACCTTCGTAATTGTCGAATCGCTCTTCCGAAATCGGCTCGATGACCGGATTGACCAATATCGTCAGCGGAATGTTCGGCTTGTACGGATAACGCGGATTGTCCTTGACCTCGATCGCTGCGATACGTTTTGGGAAAAGCACCTGCGTTGCTGCAAGGCCAGCCCCGTTCGCATGGCGCATCGTCGCCACCAAATCGTCGATGAATTGCTGTACGTCGGGCGTTTCGAGTTCTTCGCGCGATACTTCCGCAGCACGTTGTCGAAGCCCCGGATTACCAAGCTGAGCGATTTCGAGAATTGTCACGCGCTCGAACGTACCACACGGAATGGACAAACGACAGTCCTGAATTGCGCCCCTCGACAACGCCATCTTTTGGCCCAAGAGAGCTGGCACCACAAGAGGGCAGCATGAACGACCAAAACAAGCAAGAGCCCGACGTTTCTTCCAATGTTCCCCATGGAACCGACGTCGAGTCAGGTGGTCCAGCTGATGTCGAACGCGATCTGGATCCACAACCGCAAGAAAACGAATCCGTCGAGCGAGTGCGAGAATCGCAAGAAAACCCCACGACACTCCGCACGGGTCAAGCAACACACCCATCGACCATTGAACGGCTGAACGAATTGGTCCGTGGTGAACTGGCGAGCGTCGAAACCTACGATTTGGCGTTGCATGCAATCAACGATTCCGAACTCATGGCCCCATTGCGGAAAATTCGCAACAGTCACGAACGACGCGTGAACCTGCTTTGTGAACGAATTCGATCGCTCGGCGGTGAGCCCGCACAAAGTTCCGGCGTATGGGGAGCGTTTGCCCGAGCCATTCAACGTGGAGCGGATTTGCTTGGACATCGGGTGGCGCTGGCCGCATTGGAAGAAGGCGAAGACCAGGCCAAAAAACGTTATACGCGCGACCTTGACGAACTCCAAACAGCCGAGCGGGAATTCGTTGAAAGAGAACTCGTGACCGAGCAAGTTCGGACGCTCGATTTGGCGCGTTCGTTGCAAAAAGTCGTCAAAGCGGCGTGAATCTGCAAAATACGCGACTCACGGTTTCCATTCGGGCGGCAGCAATCCCATCTTTCGATAAAAGAATTTGCACGCCATCTTCGCCATTTCCGACTGTGGCTCGTACCGGTCGAGGCCGCGTGGTAAAAGACCTGCATGCAGCGAACCGAGCTTTTTGCCCATGAGGCGCTCGATGTCTTCCACGAACGCGTCCATCGTTTGATAGCGATCCCCTTGCCGCTTTCGTATCGCTTTCAAAATGACGCCTTCGGTTGCCCGATCGAGGCTCGGCATCACCTCGCATGGTTCGGGTGGTGCCATGATGAGCTGTGTGGCCAATAGAAGCGCGTCGTCATCGGATCGAAATGGCAATTTCCCCACACACATGCGATACATCACGATACCGAGCGAATAAATGTCCGAACGAGCGTCTGTCTTGTCACCCACGACTTGTTCCGGCGGCATGTATTCCGGCGTTCCCAGCGACATACCCATTTGCGAGACCGTTTTCGTGGTCTCTAGCCGAGACAAACCAAAATCCAATACTTTGACCCCATAAGGTTCGCCCGGTTCGCCAAGCAAAAACAAGTTATCAGGTTTGATGTCGCGATGAACAATGCCCGCACGATGTGCTGCCGCGAGGCCCGCACCCATTTGTGCAAGCACCGGAAGCGTCATGTGCCCAGCCATCGTTTGGTTGCGTCGTAGCCACTCCCCGAGCGTCTCGCCAAACAAGTATTCGAGTACCATAAAAGGCACGCCGTCTTGTCGTTGTCCCGTATCGAGCACCTTCACGATGTTCGGATGTGTGACGACGTTGGCAATACGAGCTTCGCGATCGAAGCGATCTCGTGCTCCCGGCGTCCGCAAGTGGAGCGAATCGAGAATTTTGATCGCTACTGGTTGGTGATTTTGTTTGTCCTCGGCCAAATAAATGCGGGCCATTCCTCCGCGACCGATGAGCCCCCGCACCTCGTAACGACCACTCAACAAAGTGCCCGATTCCGCGGTAGTTTTGTGCGGAATGCTCGCGATGTCCGGAGTCGTGACGAGACGTTCCCCGTCGTATGCGCAAAATCGATGCGCATTGTCGTCGAAACGTCGGTGGCAGCGGGGGCAAAACATCGGTGCCTCGTTCATCGGCGGCTAGTTCTCCAGTGCTCCGCCACAAATCCAATCGGAAATCGTTTGAATGTCGGTCGTCGAAAGGGATATCGACGGCGGCATTCGTTTGGACGTCCCACAAAGGTCCACGCCCAGGACTTTGTCGAGGAGATAGCTTTCATTCGGGTCGCTCGGAATGACCCTCGTCCGTGCTCCACTGCATTGGGTGGTTGTTTTACCGACGAGAGCCGCAAAGGAATTGCCCACGGACAAATCCAAGCCCGCCTTAGCCATACCGCCGCCCGTATGGCACCCAGCGGTAGCACACCGAGCCGTCAGAATCGTTTGGACGTCCGCAAAAGGTACCGTGGCCATGCCGCATGTGCATACGCCAGCAGCGCATGTTTGTCCAGGAGCACATTGATTGCCGCACATGCCGCAATTCTTTGGATCCGTCTGCATGTCGCCGCAGCCCATCATTCCGCTGCTCGACGACGATGAAGATGAGGCATCGCCACCGGAGCCGCCGCTCGATCCATTTCCGCCATTTCCGGCCGCTCCGCCGCCGCCCGAATTGCCATCGGGACCGTCCGAACATCCCGAGTTTGTTAGTGCTGCGACGGCGGCAATCATGAACGGAATCACGATTTTTGCGTATCGCACCGAGAAACATTCAACCACGCCAAACCTCCATGTTGTTACTTCAATGTCGAAATGATTTGTCAACCGCCCAAGTGCCGATGGAAAAATTCCGTCGTTCGACTCCAGGCCAGTGCTGCTGCGTCCGCCGCATAGACTTCTTTGCGCACATCGTTCGCGAACGCGTGATCCGCGTCGTAGATGTGCAGCTCGATCGATTGTCCACGCGCCTTCATTGCATTGGCCAACTCTTCGGCTTTGTCCGGCTTTGCCCAGCCGTCCTTGCTCGCGAAGTGCGCCATCATCGGTGCTTTGATCTTCGAATGATCGAACGACTCTTGCGATGCCAAACCGTAATACGCGACCGCAGCTTTCACATCGCGCGATGTCGCCGCCGTGGCAAATGTCAACGCACCGCCCAAACAAAAACCCATGACGCCGACGTTGCCGTTGCATCGCGAATCGTTTTGCAAAAACGTCACGGCACCACCGAGTTCCGCGATCGCTTCTTTCCAATCGAGGCCCATCATCAGTTTTTGCGCTTCCGTCGCGTCAGTCGTCCATCGGCCATGGTACAGGTCGGGGAGCACCACGACAAACCCTTCGCGAGCGAGCCGTGCGGCCACGTGTCTTATCTGTCCGTTCAGTCCCCACCACTCTTGGATGAGCACGATGCCCGGCGCTTTTTCAGCACCTTCTGGCGCGACAAGTTCGCCCACTGCATCGGAACCGTCGGTCTTCGCAAACTTGATCGGTTGGTACATCTCGTCATCTCCAATTTTCCACGCACCACCACGCTGACACCAGGCATCCTCGTCTCGTCTTGGGTCCTGGGCCAAATTGTGTGCAGAACGCATGCCTTGCCAATGTGCTAGGGTGCGCCCGATGTCTCTGCAGACGCCTCCTTCTCCCTCGAAACCGATGCGGTTTGTCGACGCCGTTCGTCGCGGTGTTCTCGTCGTCGACGGCGGCATGGGCACGCAGATCTACGAACGTGGCGTCTTGTTCAACGTCAACTACGAAGACCTCGTCATTTCGCGTCCCGAGCTCGTTTTGCGCATCCACGAAGACTACGTTCGTGCCGGCGCGCAGATTGTCGAGACCAACAGTTTCGGTGCCAATCGAATTCGCCTAACACGTCATGGTTTTGGTGATCGCGTTGCCGAACTGAACCTCGCCGCCGCGCGTCTTGCCCGACAAGCGATTGGTGATCGAGGGTTTGTCGCGGGAGCGATTGGTCCGACAGGTCAGGTGTTGGCTCCATTTGGCGACGACGATCGCGCTCTTGTTCGCGATGCGTTTCGCGAGCAAGCCGAAGCGCTCGCGCAGGGTGGCGTGGACGCGATCATGGTTGAAACGATGCGCCAACCTGACGAGTTATTTTTGGCGATCGAAGGTGTTCGGCTTGCCGTGGGTGATTCGTTGCCGCTCATCGCTCAAGTTTCTGTCGATACGGATCTCGCGCTCGCTGACGGAACGCCCATTGCAGACATCGGCGCGCGTCTTCGTGATGCGGGATGCGATGTCATCGGCGTGAACTGTTGTGATGGTCCACAAGTCGTCTTGAGTGCCATCGAAAAACTGTTGCCGCTCGGTGTACATTTGGCGGCCATTCCCAATGCAGGTTTGCCCCGGCGTGTCGATGATCGTTTCATCTACGTATCGACGCCGGAATATTTTGGTGTTTTCGCGCGACGTCTTTGCAAGCTTGGTGTGCGACTCATTGGCGGTTGTTGTGGAACGACGCCCGAACACATTCGGCGCATTGCTGCTGCTGCGCGTATGGAAGCGAGTGTCGTGGCATGTGCCGCGTCGGATGAAACGCCACTTTGGGTTGGAGCGAGCGACAGTTCGAATCCGCCCGATCATCCTCACGCCACCATTGTGGGACAAACTCCGGTCGCGACGCAAGAAAAGAGCAAATTCGCAGCCAATATTGGCAAAAAATTCGTCGTGTCGGTCGAAGTGAATCCGCCCATTGGCGTCGATCCGCAATCGGCCATCAATGCCGCCAAGAAACTCATTGATGGTGGCGTGGATATCATCAACATTGCCGATGGAGCGCGAGCGCAAGCGCGTATGTCGAACTTGGCGCTAGCGGTGTTGTTACAGGAAAAACTCGGCATCGAAACGCTCGTGCATGTGTGTGGTCGTGATCGTAATTTGCTTGGACAAGTTGCGCATTTGCTTGGTGCGCATGCGCTCGGCATTCGGAACCTCGTTGTCATTACGGGTGACCCACCGAAGATTGGTGACTTTCCTGATGCTACGGCTGTGTACGATCTCGATTCCGTGGGCATTTTGCGGCTTGTTTCGCGCATGAATTCCGGTATCGATCCTGGGGGCAAACCCCTTGGAGGCATCACGTCGTTTTTTTGCGCAACCGGTGCGGAACCTGCGGCGCTCAATTACGATCGCGAAATCGATCGTTTACGCATGAAGAAGCGCGCTGGTGCGGAACTCGTGATGACCCAGCCTGTATACGATATAAATGTGCTCGATCGATTTCTGCGCGACGCCGAACCGATGGGTCTACCGATTCTCATTGGCATCTTGCCGCTGGCGAGCCACAAGAATGCCGAATTTTTGCATAATGAAGTGCCGGGCATGCAAATTCCCGACGACGTACGCGCGCGCATGCAACGCGCGGGAAGCGGACCAGCGGCGCGAAAAGAAGGCGTGGCCATTGCTCGCGAAATGCTTTCCGCCGTGCGTCAACGCGTAGCAGGGGCCTACATCATGCCGCCGCTTGGCAAATACGAACTCGCACTCGAGGTTATGGATGGGATCGTGTGATCGATCTGGATGAAGCGAACGTAATGATTACCATCGGATTCCGATGACGAGCCTCCGATACAGTGACCGAAATTTTAGTGAAATGGTTGGGCTTTCATAGACGAGCAGTTTGTGGATCATTTCGTAGGATACCCTGCTCACCCATGGCGCGCGTTTTTTCAGACAGATAACTTTCCTCTTTTGTGTCGCTTGGTCTAGTCTCATGCCAATGGAGGTCGTTCCCCAATCGCCGCTGCCTGTCGCCTCGCAGCTTTGGCAATCTCGTCCCGGTTCGTGGGTCCTCACGTTCGTGGCGAAAGCGACGTTCGACCTTCAGCCCGGAAAGGCTCAGCTTGCCGCGGATCAAGAGCCGATTCACGAGCAAGATTGCCACTGGGACGACGACCCCGCCCGTAGCGTATACGCACCAAATGATCTGGCACCGATGAAGTCACGTGCCGACGTCTTGCTCGTCGGTTCTGCTTATGCACCCAAGGGGCAGTCCGTGCGTTCATTGTTCGCGCGACTCATCGTTGGCGAACTTGACAAGTCGATCGAAGTACACCTCGATCGCACGTTCGGCCCGGATGGCTCGCTGCTCGAAGGCTCGCGCTTCACGCGTATGCCGCTTGCGTATGAACGCGCTGCAGGGGGTTCCGATACGACAAACCCCATTGGAGTTCGTCTCGACGTACGCGATGGGTTAGGGCGGATCAAGCTGCCGAATCTTCAGCAGCCGGGATTGGCGATTCATGGTCCCGGTACGGCAATTCCACCGGTTGGTTTTGGTCCTATTTCGGAATCTTGGCCTGTGCGATCAAATCGCCTCGGCCGATATCTATCCAGTTGGTCATCGCATTCGTTGGCTGGCACGCCATTGCCCGACGATCTTGATCGCTCATTTTTTAACGCCGCTCCGCCCGATCAACAATTGGCCGAGATTGCCGAAGATGCGCGAATCGTCATGGAAAACCTCCATCCGGAATGGCCGCGGCTCGTGACGAACCTCCCAGGATTGCGTCCGCGTGCGGTGTTCGAAGGACGCGGAGGATCCCAGTTGCTCAAAATGCGTGCGGACTCCTTGTGGATCGATTCCGATCGCGCCATTGCGTGTTTGACGTTCCGTAGTCAGTGCGTGCTGGAACGTTACGACGAACCTGGACGAATCGTCATTTCTCTCGAAGAAGCGATGGCTTCGAGTCCGCCGCCATTACCGACGTTACCGACGATTTCTGTGGCGCCGCCGCTCAAGAAAAAGACGAAATCGACGACGCTCATTCCTGACAGTCCCGAAGAGCGAAAAATCAAAGAAGGATTGCGACAAGCTGGTGCGCTGCCGTTTTTACCGACAAGTGCTCCTGCTGCGCTGCCACGAGACGAACGGCCCGCGATGCCAGGCGGTTTACCGTTTGGTAGCGCCAAACCCGCAGGTGGTCACGCGATTCAAGACGAGCGCACTTCTTCGGGTGTTGGCCTGCCGTTTGTCCAACCAACCGCACCGCGACCACCAGTCATTACCACGCCACCACCACCGCTGCCTGTGCGATCTGCGCCTCCTGGGTGGCCCGTTGCTGCGGCAGGTGCTCCGCCTCCGCCATCAATTCCCGCAGTCCCGTCGGTGGTTATCGCGCCTGTGATTGTCGCGCCTCAGGTTGTTGCTCCGCCATTGCCTGTTTCCGCACCACCTCCTGTACCTGCCGTCGTTGCTCCACCGCCTGTTTCGAGGGGTTCGCAAACGGGTTCGTCTGGACGAGCCGATGATAACATATGGGGATCGGGCCTCAGTCGTGGCGACGTGCCAGCAGCGCAGTCGATTGGGCAAGTTGTCGTAGCCGCGGCGACGGCTGCAAATCAATCGACGCCGCAAGACGGGTCGGCGGGCGTGTTGGGAGCATCCAATGCCGCGGCAGGTCCTGCGCCCTCGTTCTCGGGCAAACGTGAAGATACTCGAGCTTCCGGGACGACGGCGATAACGAACAGTGGGATTCGCGGCGCATCGCGTCTAGACTCGCGCGATATTTTGCATTTGGTGTGGTATCACGCGGACAGCGTGGCACGTATTTGCAAAGTACCCGTTTGGCGCGCCATACTCCAAGACATGGAGAAAGAACCGCCGGACGATGATCTGGACGATCCGGCGCCGAATCGAGATCCTATTGAAATCGAAGACATGCGGGACATCTTCGAGATTTTGGCCCGAGCAGCTTCCGAAGACGTCGTCGAAATAACAGATGAACTCACGGCGGCCGTGCGTCCTGGCAATAAGTTTGTCCCACCGTTGTTGTTATTGGCGGGAGAATTGTCCTTTCCGTTCGACGAGCGCGAAACGCTAAAAGCCGTGGTAGCGATTGCGTCGCCGCTGTCGACGACAGACGAAACGTTCAGAAATGCGGTCAAAGATGCGAAAGAATTTCTCGCGAGTGGCGCGGATCAGCTTTGTCCGGCGTCTTTGGCTGAAGGTCACACAGCGCGTATTCGCGAATTGTTTCAGCGCAGTCGGCGTACGGTTCCTGCGGATACGCTAGACTTGCAGACCGAGCGCGCGTTGCTCGAAGGTCGTCATTATCAAAAGCGGCAAGTGCTCGGTATGAATGCCATTCGGGCGCTGATGCATACGACGACGGGCAATAGCAGCGTCAAACCGGCACCGGTTTATATTCCGGAGGACATTGCGAAAAAATTACCCTTGTACCAACGATTCCGTGCGCGGTTGATTGTCGAACTGTATTTTCAAGAAGATCAATACGAATCGCATCCCGCGGCGCTCAAGGCCTTGGCGATTGGGCGCATTCAGCAGTATCCGGAGCCCAAAAAAACCTAATCTACGATATGCGTATGTTTCGCCCCGGGTTTAAACCCGGAGCATTGATCACATCTCGATTTCCACAACGACAGCCCTGGGAGAGGGCCATTTCGCGGCGTTCGCGGGGGGCCCCGCTGTCTGAGCCCGAGCTTGGGCGGGCGAGTTCGGGGTCCCGCGGGCGCCGAGAAATGGCTTGCTCCCGGGCGGCCCACGCAAAAGACCGCGGTTTTCAAGAAAAAGATGTGACGAATGGCCAGGGTTTTAACCCGGGGCGGGGTGCGCACGTGGAAGTCCAACAGTGGTATTAGAAGCCGAATACGAGATTCGGTTGCGCGTCGAAATCGAGCGCAATCGTGGCGGGCTTCGGAGTCATGTTCACGACGACGACGACCTGAATCGGAATCACGATATCCTGCTTGTTTGCGACGGCCGCCTTCAAGTGGTCAATCGGTGCGCCTTCGATCTCCTTCGTGAATGGAACTGCTTTTCCAAGATCCTCCAACGTGACAATCGTCGTATCGAATGCCTTACCATTCAGGTCCTTCGGTACGATATCAGCGCCGGCACCATCCCTGACCCCCAGCTTGTTCACGTCGATGTCGACACGCTTGACGAGTCGCGCCCCCTCCAACTCTTTGCGGCTTGCGTATTCCTCTGCGGCCAAGACGAGCACATCTTGATTAAACGTGAACGTGCAAGCATCGTCCGTCCCGCTCGTCGTGATCGTGTATTTTTTATTGGGATCCGCGATGGGAGCACCGCACTTGAAATCTTGCGGTACAGCGAAGCTTGTCGACCCCGACACCGGCGGGATCCCGTCGGACTTGCCAAGCGTGTATTCGGGCAAGGCGTCGCTAATTTGGTCGCAAGCGAAAAGCGAACAAGCAGCTACCATCGTGAAAGCGAGTGTACGAAGTTTCATGAAGCCTCCAAGAAAATGTCGGACGCTGTCCGAAAATCGAACAACGTCCAAACATTCTACACGGCTTTAGGGGTCAAGGGAAGGGGAAGGGGAGGACAACGCTGTGTAATTCACGTCCCTGCTACTTGCAATCCATCGAAGACGAGCGTTGGCGTGCGCGAAGACGAATGCATGAAGGGATCGTTTCCGACGGCGGCCAAGCGTTTCCAAGCGTCGACATGTTGGCCGGATAGGTTCATTTCGGCAATGGGTCCGCCGATTTTGCCACCAACAATGGCAAACCCCTGGAAACCCACCGAAAAGTCCCCAGTCGTGCCGTTGGAATTACCACCGATGAACGACGTGATGAGTACGCCGTCTTTGATGTCGGCGATGAGAGCATCGCGATCTTTCGTCCCGAGCTTCCACGCCAAATTCGACATACCACCGGTCGTTGGAGCCATCCCCAACTTTTTGCCGTAATACGTGTCGATGTAATGGTTTTTCAAGACGCCTTGCTCGAAAATGGAAAGGCGTTTCGCAGCGATTCCCTCGGAGTCAAATGGACGCGAACCAAGACCGCGTGCCAGAAGCGGATCGTCAGCGAGCTCGAGTTTGTCGCTGCCAAATGGTTTACCCGCAAACCCATCCATGAAGGAACGTTTTTGTTGCAGTGAAGCCCCCGAAAGAGGCCCCAACAGGTATCCCAAGAATCGCCCCGCAGCGCGATTGTCCATCACCACGCTCATCACGCCCGAGCCAATTTTTTTGGCTCCGCGCCGACCGAGCGTTCGTTCTGTTGCGCGGCGACCAATAGCTGCACCATCCGGCAAATCAGCAAGAAAACGCGTCACACCATAATCGCCTTCTTCCGGTCGTCGTCCGTCCGCGTCTTGAATGCTCACGTCGGCCCAATTCGAAAATGTGGTGGCCGCGAATGTCCCCTCGAATCCATTCGAATGCACGCGTGTCGTCGTTCTCGACGATTGGCTCATTCCTGTCGTCACGCTCAGAATCGAAGTGCTCCCGGGCACGCCTCGCGCGGCCTCTTCCATTTTTTGCGCACTACGCCGCATATCGATTGCCGTGAGTTCATTGATGCGCGGATCCGCCAATTGTAGTTCGCTCGCCGCGATTTTTCCGTAAAGCGCCGGGTCCGGCAAACTACGGTGTGGATCTTTGGCCAACGTCCGCGTGAGCGCCACGGCATTCTCGAAAAACGACACCAATGCATCAGGCCGCAAATCACTCGTCGAACACGCTGAATACCGACCATCTACGTAGAGCCGCGCTTCCAATTGACGGCTCGTTGCTTCCGAAATCTTTTCCAGTCTGCCGTCGCGCCAGGTTACATCGATGTCGCGACTTTCCGTCGCTACGGCAGCAATATCGCCGGCACCTCTTAGCTTGGCCACCGCCACAGCATTTTTTGCAATCTCGAGCATTGTTTCATTCGCCATGTCGTGCCTCCTTTCAGCCTTGCTTCTTGGCTTGTCCGCCCACTGTGATCGACGCCACGCGCACCGTCGGAATGCCTTGCGACACGGGGACCGATTGCCCGTCTTTCCCGCACGTCCAGCCGCCTTCGTCAATGACGAGATCCTTGCCGACCATATCGATTTTTTCGAGAACCCTCGGTCCATTGCCGATGATGTTGACGTCTTTGATGGGTCGCGTCAGTTTGCCATTTTCGATGAGGAATCCGTTTTTGACGTAAAACGTGAAATCGCCAGCTCCGATTTGTACTTGCCCGTTGGAAAACCCTTGGCAATAAATGCCTTGTTTGACCGACGCGATGATTTCTTGTTGATCATGCGGACCGGGCAACATATACGTCGCGCGCATACGCGGCATGGGTGCATATTGGTAACTTTCGCGCCGACCATTTCCCGTGGGTTTGAGACCATAATGCTTTGCCGATATCGAATCGTGCAAATACGTCGTCATGGTTCCCTTGTCGACCAACGTCGTCACGCCTGCTGGATTGCCTTCATCGTCCACGTTGATCGCCCCGCGCGCATGTTGCGGCGTTGCATCGTCCACGATGGTCACGAATGGTTTTGCGACGGATTTGCCAATTTTGTCAGCGTAAATCGACGTCCCTTTGCGATTGAAATCCGCCTCCATTCCGTGCCCGATCGCTTCGTGAAGGAGTATCCCGGACGAACCCGCAGCGAGCACCACGGGCATTTCACCTGTCGGTGCTGGTACGGCATCGAAAAGCACGGTCGTTCGCGCGACGGCTTCACGCACGACGCGACCCACGACTTCCGTCGAATAGAAATCCAATCCACGTCGGCCAGCGACATTGTACCCATTCGATTCTCGACGTCCGTTTTGCTCGGCCACGCAGGATACGTACAAACTCGTCATCGGCTGAATGTCTTCGATGATGCGCCCATCGCTATCGGCAATGAGAATCGCCCCTGCTTCGTCCGAAAACCCAACGCTCACCTT
>JANORL010000091.1:0-22542 GCA_031415295.1 Polyangiaceae bacterium
GTGGTTGGCACCTTTGGCCGCCAAAAAGTGGTTGGCACCTTTGGCCGCCAAAAAGTGGTTGGCACCTTTGGCTGCACCTTTGGCTCGCAGCCAGCCGGCACCTTTGGCTCAGCCGCGGCCGCTCCAAAAGTGGTTGGCACCTTTGACCAGGCTGGTTGGCACCTTTGGCTGCTGGCACCTTTGGCCACCCTTGCCACCTTTGGCTGCAAATCCAACCTTCCCCTCTTGACGCAGGGTCGGCGTAGCCGTGATGATCCTTGGTGCCTCCCTGGTGGCAAACCTTTGAACGTCCGTGATCATGGATGACTCCAATGAACATCAAGCCTTTTCTCATGGCGCTGGGCATGGTTTTTCTCGTCGCTTGCAATCCCGAAACACGTGACTTTGGCGCTGGCAGCAGCTCCGGCCAAGGTGGCCAAGGAGGCCAAGGTGGCCAAGGTGGCCAAGGTGGTGGAGGATCCGGGGGCGGGGAGATCTGTCCAGCGGGATTTGCCAATTGCGATGCGTCGCCGGAATGCGAAACGAACATAACCGACAACGCTGCGAATTGCGGCGGTTGCGGGATTGTTTGTTTAGGGGCATGCATCGGCACGACATGCAATGATCCAATACACATTGCCGCGGGTTTCGATCATACGTGTGCCATTACGGCTCTTGGTGACTTGTATTGCTGGGGGCGAAACATTTCGGGCGAAATTGGCGTAGGAGCAAACGATGCCGTCGTTCCGCTTCCAGCAAAGGTGCCGACGGCTGGCCCCGTGCGAAAAGTCGCGCTTGGCGGGACGATACAGCAGGGGAGCCCGCCGACGGAATACGCGCATACGTGCGCAGTCCTTATGGATACGACGGTGCAATGCTGGGGCGCCAATAGTTTAGGCCAGCTCGGGATCGGAAGCGGAGGCTGGCAAGACAAACCATCCACGGTCGTGAGTTTGGTGAAGGCGGCGGAAATCTCCGCCGGAGGGCGCCATACCTGTGCAGTCACGGAGAACCAAGAGCTCCTCTGCTGGGGCGCGAATGATTTCGGCCAGCTTGGCGTGGGGCAACCAGGACCCGAGAAACAGGCGCCGACTTCCGTGTTGGCGGGCATTAAGGTGGTTTCCACGGGGACCGATCACACGTGCGCGATAAAGAGCGCAGGAGATCTCGTGTGCTGGGGTAAAAATGGCTGGGGCCGTCTTGGCAATGGCAGTCAGATCGACGAAGCCGCGCCGGTGGTCGTCAGTTTGACGGGCGTAGAACGCATCAGTGCCGGCGGTCAGCATACGTGCGCGTTGAAGACTGGCGAGATCTATTGTTGGGGCAATGGATACCAAGGCCAGCTCGGGATCGATGGCGAATTTAGTTGGCGAGAAAAACCGACGATTCCGTCGATTGTGCCAACCGCGAATTTCGTCGCCGCAGGTTGGCAACACACGGTCGGGGTCTCCGGTTTGGACGGTCAAGTGTATGGTTGGGGCGTGTCGACACCTGTCGGTGACGGGGGCATGTCAGGGGATTATGTGCCCAAAGCCTCTGCCTTTTTGGACGTCGTCGAAGTCGCTGTTGGCCGTGCTCATACCTGCGCTCTCACGAAATCAGGCCGCATTTATTGCTGGGGCGACAACCAAAATGGCCAATTGGGCACGGGATTGGTTGGAGGACAAGAACTCTTGCCAGTCAAGGTTCCCCTACCCTGATTCACTTCGAGCAAAACCCCATGGAAATGCAGCATGGGACGGGATGCGGCCAAGGTGAGAGTCATGTCTTCTGACGAAAGCGCGGTGTTTTTATGGCGAAGATAGCAGAACGGCCCGTTGGGCCCATTGTCGATGCGAAGCCTCCGGGCGCGATGCCTGACCAGCGCCCGCTGCACGGGCTGTGGGTGATGCTGGAGCCCGTCTCGGCGGGAGCCCACGCGCGCGAGCTCTATGATGCGTTCGCTACGAGCGATCCCGCGGGCGATATCTGGACATATCTGGGCTATGGCCCGTGGCAGTCTCCTGAGCAATTCGAGGATTGGGTCAGGGCGCGCGAGGCCGCCCGTGATCCCTGGTTTTATGCTTTTATTCGGCGCGATACGGGAAAGGCCTGCGGCATGGGGGCCTTCATGCGCTGCGATGCGGGCAATGGCGTGATCGAGATCGGTCATATCTGGATGTCGCCCGAATTACAGAAGACCCGAGAGGCCACTGAGGCGATTTTTCTGATGATCCGTCATTGCTTCGACGATCTGGGCGTGCGGCGGTTGGAATGGAAGTGCAATGCGCTCAATGCGCCTTCCCGTCGGGCGGCAAACCGCTTCGGCTTCACTTTCGAGGGTATCTTCCGCCAGCATATGATCATCAAGGGTCGGAATCGCGACACAGCATGGTTTGCCGTGCTGGATGGAGATTGGCCGCGGGTCCGAGCCGGTTTCGAGAGCTGGCTGCGCCCGGAAAACTTCGACGAGAAGGGCTGCCAGAAAGCCAAGTTGCAGGTGGCTTGAGCGGGTGCTATTCGACAAACCAAAAACACGTTTCGCCCTCCATCGACAACTGCGCTGCAATTCCCGGACAAACGTATCCGCAGTCGGCGGCGCGGGCTTCACCGTTTGGCAAGAGCAACCCGTTTGTTACGGCTGCTTCGAGAGCCCACGAGTGGATCAGACTTAGAGCGCCGCCAAAGCCAGAGAAGGTTCTGCGCGGCCGTTGGCATGGTATTCGCTGGGGAGGGCGAACATGCGCTTTAGAGACGGTGACAATGTTGTCAAGCCGCTGCTCTGGGGACAACCATTGCCCGTGGATCCTGGAAAACACATTCTCCAACGTTCAAGAAATTCGTGACGCGTTGCGTAGTGATTTGCGACCTGTGTACGCCGCCTGTTTGGTTGAGCGGCATCCCACACACGTGGCCCCCAACTCGCCAGAGCTGCGCAGATTGGCGCTGCTGACTGATGCCGCTGAGCGGACCATTCTTGACAATTGGGTATTTTTGGCGAGTTCGCAAAAGGTGATTCCTACGAACGGAATCGCCAAAGCAACGTTCGAACCGTGGATGAAGCGAAACGGCAGAGACGACTTTTTGCTGAAAGCAAGACACCCATTGCAACGATTTGCCGATGACGTCGGCCAAATGGTTTGTCGCATATTGGCCGAAGTTCAGGGGTCGAGGAAAATGCTGGAGCCTGAAAAACCGGCGGCACCCAGCGATGGAACGCATATTCGGCCCAACACGTGCCTGTCGGAACGTGAGTATCAGGAGCGCCGGAATATCACGGCGCAAGGGATTGCCAAGTTGCCCAAGGGACTCCGCCCGGTGCCCAAGGGACTCCGCCCGGTGCCCAAGGGACTCCGCCCCAAGTTTTACTCAGACACCGCCGCATGAACGGCGCTTGAAAAGAAACGTGCTCCCAAGCTGCATCAACAGCAAGGGAGCACTCGAACAAAACCCTGAAAAGGAGGGTCCAGCTCGTGAAAGAATCGTACGTTAAGCCGAAACGGCAATCAACTCAAATCACACCGCTGATGCAGGCAGTCGGCGCGCGTTTGTGCGAAATACGAATCCAACATGGATTTGCGATGCGTGACGTCGAAGCGTGTGGGCAGGGACCCAAGATAGCGACCCAATACCTTGGGGAAAAGGGTCTTGCAAACATGCGCGTTGATACGCTTCAATGCATCGCACGGATCCTTGACGTGCACGTAGCATCGTTTCTTCTTCCAGAAGGGTCCGATGGGTGGGAAGGGTCAGAAGCATGGGAAGCATCGAAAATCGATGAAATCGACGCATTCGTCTACAGTTTGACAAATGGTCAACTTGCTCAACTTCGATTTGCGCTTTCTGCGCCGAACGATGGAGGTTGAAATGGGTACCATGGATCAAATTGTGGTGGCGTGGCCGCATATCGTAGTGGTGGGGATTCTGTGGTTTGTGGCGTTGTCCGCGATCATCGGTTTCCAATTGTGGCGGATCGAAGTCAACACGAGGGTCTTGCAGAATGTGCAAGCCCTCATCGATGGGAAAAATCAACCCTTGCCAGAACAACCATCCGAGCACGTGGTTGTGCCGTTGCTGGCAATCGTTGACGCTGTATCAACTCCACAGCCGGCGGCATCGCGCCGCCAACGGCCCGATCCCCAGTATGCCCATGCCGATATCGAGAAAGCCCTCGAACAGGTACGGCAAACCTCGGGAAAACACACGCTAGTAACTTCCAATTGGCACAACGGCACCGAGGAACCCATCATAACGGTGGAGCACGTGGATGACGACGATTTGGAAGAAGAAACAATCGTCAACGGCGCCGCTATGGTCAATTTTTCAGGAATGTGGAAAGGCGACGATGACGACGATTTCGAAGAAGACCGCAAGACCGTTGAAATGTGGGCGCCCAAATCGCTTTCGCTCGAGGTGCTGCGGCACCTCGAGGAAGGACAAACGCAGCACGCACGGGGGTCGTCATGGACCTAAAGCCGCAACCAACTCCGTTGATCGCGGATGCGATCGAGGAGGCCATAAAGTTTCATGCAACGTTCGTGTTTGCAAATGTGGCAGACGTTGTCAAAATGGTGATGAGCACGACCAACGAGAGCAAAGTCACCATCTGGAATGCATTGCATGTTTTGTGGGCCGTCCGCATCCTTGAATTGTTACAAGTCGCGGAAACGGAACTGCCTCCTGACGAAACATCGTTTTGCCCTTTTGGTCGTGTTGAGGGTACATATTTCGGCTATGTCCGATGGCGGGGCGAGCATAGTGCGGGTTTCCCCTTAGAAACCCGCATTGACAAGACTGATATCCTTGCTGCATTGGAGAAGATGTTTCAAGCTGGCAGAGCACACGAGGCAGCAAAAAGAAGCTCCGCAAAGGCCATTTGCAATGGCCACAACACGAGGGCCAACCAATTACAAGACGAGGTGTGCGAACTGTTGGGCCTATACGCAACGACAGAAGAAACACGCCGGGATTTGTTGGAGTTTGCGCTGGAGAAAAGCAACTCCCGGAGGCAGCAACGTAATCGGCCAACCGGAAATAGTGCAATATGCATGGAAATCATGATACGTCAAGCGAGCGATCGAAGTGGCAACCTGTACGAAATCAAAATGGGTGGCCAAATCGTAGCCGACACTGACTGCGTGGCTACCGCAATCTGGGTCAAGAACACAATCGCCGCTGCATTTGCATACTATGGCAAACTGACGGAGGATTCTCGAACAGCGGTCAAAAATGAATTGCGCATTATGAGGCTTGAAAACGTTGTGGGGGTTTACTGGTGAGCGCTCATTCGTCATGTTTGTTGGGTGAGCCGTGCGAGCTGGGACAGCCAGAGACGTGTCCGCCTGCGCGCGCTACAAATGCGAGGCTGGCTGCGAAAAGTGGCTCGTGGAGTGCGTTGACGGTAAATGGAGATCGTCATTTCCTCAACGGAGAACCAATACACTGCGGCGCAGCGTTGGAACTCCAGGAAATAGAGTTCCGGTGTGATGACTACGGCGAATATCCAGCGGTTCTCCAGCGGGGCATTCGTGTGCGTTACGAGGTGAATACGGGTGACCGGGCGGTTGTCCTATACATGAGAGTCGGCGGGCATGAGTTCGCCTCGCCCCTATGGAATCATTTGCGTTTCAGGTGGCCATGAATCGACATCGCTCAATGCAGCCGCGAACCTCGATAACAAGGAGGAAAATCTATGCTCAAAGCAATCTGTTTGCAGTTGGTGCTTGCGTTCTTGCTGCTTTGTTGTGGGGGTGACGCGATCACCTTTGACACAGCAGGTGCTGGTGGTGGTGACTCGTGGAGCACGGCAAGTTCGAGCTCGTCATCAAGCACGGCGAGTTCGAGCTCGTCATCAAGCGCGGCGAGTTCCTCGTCGAGCAGCAGTGGCAATCCATGCGCGGGCGGGGGGGGAAATTGTTATATGGATTGTGTTAAGAAAGGTTTTTCAAATGGTGGATGCATTAACGGTGAATGCGTATGCATCTAGCTTCTGGACATGCGACAAAATCCCTACCTACGATGAAAGGCGAAAGATGAAAAAGACCTTTACCGATACGCTGTACGGCGGGGTATCGCTACGGATCGGGGCGAAAGTCCTGACTGAGGATGAAGCAGGAGTTACAAGCGCAGAGTGTCTCCGAATAGTAGACGAGGGGGATGCCGAGGCCCCCCTTTTCGGGATTCATGCGATGAATTACCCGATTCGCCTGGAGTTTTGCGATAGTTTGGCGATTCTCGCGCCAGGCAAGTGGACTTGGCAAACGGCTCGATCATCACCGAAAAAAGAGTCGGCGTAACAGCAACAATATCGCCACAATTCCAGACCCAATCGCCAACTTCGGTAAAACACCCTCTGGCACCATTGGGGCAGCAATCGGGGTTAACGCACGCGCTTCTGATTCTACTGGTTTTGGTGGCGCAGAATAAGCCGCCTTGGCTTTCGGATCCTTAGACAGGATTACCTCAAGAGCAGCCACCTTGGCGTCACTCTCGCCACCTGCCATCTTGGCAGCAAGCAATCCGAAATCGCTGACAAGTAAACCGAATTCGCTGTGTGCAACATCAGCCGTGCTTTCGACGACTGACGACGTCCAGGCGTCTGCATCGTCGGACAGGCTTTGCGCTTTATCCCGAAACACACCAAATTTTTTGTTGTATTCGACGACGCGAACGTCGTTTGGGTATTTTGCAAGGAGGGTGTTAATAGCGCGCCCATGCTGCTCAATTTTAAGCGCAAGGTGTTTTAACTTTGTTTTTGTGATATCTGCGCTGATTCCTGTATTCACAGTGCCTCCTTAAAGTGCATTGCCGTGATGAATCGACATCACGGCAATGCACAGGTAGCTTACGAAAGAATTTCTCCAATCCGCAGGGCCATCCTTTGCACTACCCCACAGAGCCGGCCCCATTCTTCAGCTTCGCAGGGCGTAAGCCCATCGACAGGGAACGTAACACCGTATTTTCTCGCCAAACCTTCCGAACCGAGCCAAAAAATCCGCGCTTTGTAATACTCAGCGAGAGCGGCGGCTTGCTCTGACGCGGCTCCCACAAGCGGCGCGCCGAGCGTTGGCTCTGAAGTTGGCGTATTGTAGACGTTTGGCCCCCTTGGCGGGACCTTTGAATCCAAAGGTCCCAAGACCGTCAACCCGTTCAATCTTGGGTCTCCCGCCACACTCGCCATGAGCACCGAGATCAATTTAAACACTGCAAACCTACCTAGTTGGCCGCAAAACTAGTTTTACGCGGCGGAACTTCGGCCCAAGCTCCCCCGCATCGCTTATCAGCCGTACCACACGGTCGATAAGTTGCTCTCCTCGTTTGTTCGTTTGTCCCCCGTCAAGGGTAGTGATAGCGCGAGGAAAATCGTTTTTCTCGACGACACCCACGTGCCAATCCTCCGGCGTGTTGCCCTCGAGATAAATTACATCACCTGGCAGCAGCGAGTTGATCGCCGGAAATTCTCTAACAAGCCCGTTGGCGCGCGCCCATTTCAACGCGGCATGGAGGTGTGCCCCCCAGATCCACTTTGGCCCCCTATTTAGAGGGCCGGGCCACCCGCACTCTGCGAGCGCCCATTCAATTGTTACGGCGCACGTGGTTCCTCCACCACGGGTCCAATAAGGTTCGGTGATAGTGGTAAAACGAGGGTCGCCATAAGCCAACCCTATTGCACTTCGCATCACACGCACAAGGCACGGCTCGCAAGGGAAAAGCTTGCACCAAGTCGCGTAAAACCAATTAATGAACAAACGTCCCCCCAAGCTTCCGATAGGTCGATATATAGTGGCCTATCTGAGTTTCGGATGGCGTCACACCGTATTGTTTCGCTCGCGTGCGAAACTCAGCAAGAACGCGAGGCACGTCAATGCTGTCAGTGCCAGTCCATCCGCCATAAGGCACGAACGCCGGATACCAGTGCGCTAGGTGGGATAACAGGTACGAAAGCGGGAAATTGGTCAATGGCAACGCGTAAGACGCTTTTGACGCCTTGAACGTTTCGATCTGCGCTTTCAATACTCGTTCGCGAAAGACTCCACTTTCGGCGGCGCACACGTAGGATACCCCATAAGGTTCTGCGCGCATGCGTTCGATCAGGGCCTTGCTGTATTTGTTTCCTTCGTCAGGGACGGGAAGTAACTCTGGCAGTGCCAAACGCTTTGCGTAGGAGCCAAGCATGCCGCGAGCTCCAAAACCGGCGCCAAGCGTTACGCCTTGGTTATCATAATTTTGGTACGCCGAAGAGCTCCCTTCGTTCCCTGATACGGCCGCAAACAACCGCGACCACGCATCCCCCGAATCGAGCTCACGCTTTTGCCACGCACGGTGATCAGTGGAGCCCATGTACCAAATGCCGTCTGTGCCGTGTTTCTTCCAGGGCACTATGCACGTGGGGCCAGGCAGCGCGTTTGTCGTACCAAACAACGAGCGCCAGACGCCCATGAGCCAAGCGACAAATGTACTCATAATGAAATGTGCCAAACCCCTAGTGCTGCATTGATCAAGCTAGAGACGCCAACAATAGAGGGCGTTATTGCTAGGATGCCGTCGGCAGACGGCGTCCAAGTGTATGCCACCGGCGCTTCAAATACTTGCCACATGCTGCGCACTGGCGCCTCAAATGATTTCGCTCCCAAGGGTGTGTTGGAAAACATCCCCTCCCCAAAATATTGAGAAAGTAAGTAATCATCAGATGGGCAAATCAATGAGTCGTTAACAAAAATCAGTTCGACTTCTACCGAAGCGGCAACTGGTAATACTGTGGGCATTCCATACAGCCTTAAAGTACCCAATGACGGGGCGGTGAAAGGCACCGCGTTAAATAGGTATTCAGACGCCTTTTCATTGCTCGCAATTTGGTCACCAGCACACCCCACTGTGGCAAGCCCGCCAGGCGTCCAACCCCAACACACCCCGTATCCCGCCGGCGCTACAGCGCGACCTACTGCGAACGGCGGCAAAAGCTTTGCTATGCCAACACGGGTGCCACCGACGATGGTTAGGCCGCCCAAAGGCGCACCAAATTGGCTAATCGTCAGAGAGGCCATCTTCCACCTTCCCAGCAGGTTCGTCGGCGTCACTACGTGTTACGTTTGCGGGGTCATGGCCCATTGCAATCAGTAGCACTTGCGCAACGATCTCAGCAATGGTGACCAACGCGTCGCCCTCGGCTTCTTCAAGCTTCTTTTTCACTTTCTTTCTTTTCTTCCTTTCTTTCTCGAGTTCGTCCGCCAATGCCGACTGGACAGATTCAGACCTCGCCAATTCTTCATGAGACTTCGCGAGCTCAAGGCGAACGTCCTGCAGCAAAGTCATGCTTTGCTTGAACACGCTCGAGTTCGATCCTCCTTGCACGTCGACACCCCGCACTCGGTAAAATGCGGATGCGTTGCCCTCCCGCGAATAAAAAATTACAAAAGTGCCTTTTGGCAATCCAAGTGCATCTTCCGTGTCGGGCGGTGCGCCATCGTATGCGATACACTCCCAATCTTGGGGGTGTTCCCCGGCGCTCTTAACCTGTTCATGCGATGGATTTTTCACCGAGCGAAAGAATAGCGCGTCGGGAAAAGCGGCCGCAGTAGCGGAAAACGTGGCCAAGTCTCCTATAGCTTCCATAACACTACCCCAGCGATAGCGGCCGCTACCGCTATCCCGTACACCCAAAGTGGGATTGAGGTAACCCCTTGTAAGGGGGGCAAATAGACTTGCGGCATTGGGATCCCCGATTTGGCCAGTGCCGCACGCGCTTCAACAAAACGTGTTGCCAGTTGCGCAAATTCCGCGGCAGAAACGTCTTTATCGGTTTTTCCGGCAATGGCACTTAATGCCGTATCCCGGAATTCGGACCACGCGTTAGGGCCGCCACTTGCCAGGGCCGCTAATGCCCCCAATGGTGGGTACAGGCTAGCCGCAGCTTTCGCGACTTTGGCTATTTCTGCCACCGTTTGTTCCTGGGCGCTCCTGGGCGCTTTGGCGGGCTTTGGAAGAAGGTCCCTCGCATGAAACCCGCGCTTACGATGCTGCTCAATGGCAAAGTCGGTCGCCTCAATCCCTGCTCTCAGCGCCGCTACAGCTGACACGGGAGGCACCCCGAGGTGTCATTGCCTCGCTCGAAATCGGACCATCCCCACATGGGATCGAGCCCACCAACCAATGCGGTTTCCGCCCCACCAGCGCTTCCTACAGCCGCACGATGCGACTCAGGACAATCCGGACCATCGCAGGCCTCTCCGCGTCCGCATGACGCACAGCACGGAAGCGACGTCAAATGCGCGGCTCCGGTGGCCACCGTATCCCAAAGCAGTTCTCGTGTTTCAAAGTCGTCGAAGGAGTTCGCGATATCTTCCGGTTTTTCCGCCTCAATACGTGTGAGCGCCTCTTGTGCCAGGACCTTCACACCCTCATCGTTGGTTTTTGCCAACAACGCGGTCACCTGCTCTTTGCAGGCCTTGAGGAATGCCTCCGCTTCGACCGCTTGTCGGGATAGTGACGCCATCCGCCCCTTCCCGTCCTCGACTTGGCGCAATGCATCCTCACCCTTTACCTTCGCAGTCTCGCGCTCCACAACAATACGCTTGACCTTGGTTTCCGTTTCCAACAAGCCTTTTTTCAGCGCGTCGCGCTCTTTGAGTAGTATGGAAGCGCTTTTACGTGCAGCATCACGCTCACGTGTACGTGCGTTGAGCTGATTTTCGAGGTGGTCCATTCTCGCGGCTGCAACGGGCGGAATGAGTGACGCCGCCAGATTCTGTGCTGGTGACCCCGTTTCCATATCGGATGGCAAATCAGGCATTGGTTCAATGGTTTCCCCCATCAAACGTTTAACACCTGCGACAAGCAACGTTCCTAACTCGGCAATCATTGGCTCTTCCTTCAGTTCCCGCCATTCAGCTGGACCGGACGAAATGCCCGGCATTTTGAAACGAGGGCAAATATCGTAAACAACATCACCTCGCCCCGTTATTGCGTGGCACTGCCGTTCGCCAACGCGCCGTATTGCCGTGCGCGCATCGCCGTACACCAACGCTATCAGCGCCGCAAACGCAGCCGCAAAGTCCTCGCAATCAAATTCCTTTTTGTTGGGGTCACCCAACGTTTTGGCGTCCGACCACGAATCGGGTCTTTCCTCTACCCAAACGTAATCCTTGGCGATAAAACGACGCAATACCTCACGAGCCAATTTGGGGTCTTCCCGAAACTGACGAGCATCCAATCTCGCCAAACCTACGAGAGCATCCGCTAAAAATGGCACGTCTGGCATTACGTCGTATTCCATTTGGCCCCCCTTATCCCGAGAACCCAAGGTGTGAACGCAGTTCGCCGGCTGCTTTCGCGTACTTCGCCGTTTCCGTTTCCCACGTTAAATCAATGTGGCATCGGAACGAGGTGACGCAGAGGATTCCAACGGAATGATCTTGGAATGGTACGGAGTTATCTCCCACGCTTGCCGTCTGCACAAACGTGGACACGATTGGTGATGTAGGGAACCATATCCGAGAGGCCATAAAGCGCGGAGTGCAACCGTTGTTGCATTCCCGGTCGAATTCGTTCTGCAGAAAGGTCATCGGAATCCAATTTGTCGCAATGCCACCAAACGACGAATACGGTGGATCCTGTTTGACCACATCTACGACCGGCAAACTTGCGTACTGCATTTGCTGCAAGCCAATAGACTGAATTGTGCGAGCCATACCAGAAAACCCGCAAATCAACGCTGGCATGGAGCGCGGCACTTCAATCGAGAGCGTCACGATGGCCCCGTATCCAAGTTGTCGCCAGCAATACGCGGTAAGTGTGTTTACCTGCGGGTTTTTCAACTGGCCGGCAATTTCGGCCAGGCGTGCGTCCATCCGCGCTTGCATGGACTTGAGATATCGCAGCACCTCGGCTCTCAGATTCGAATGTGCTCTGGCCTGACTGAATGCACGAAGCCGCGCCAGTTTCTGAACGCTCGTTGCGCCGACGTCGTCTTGGATCGATTGCCAGGCCTCTTGATAAGCGCGATCGACGTCCCCTACCTCGGCGCCACCGTCGAACTCGTATACCTCGGTCCCAGCATTTCCAGTTGTTAAACGAAAACGAGTCTCGCTCACGGTGCCTTCTTTTCTGCCGGCGCGGCCGGCACGGCCGGCGTTGCCGGCGCATTGGCGGACGGTTTGACCTTCCACCCGAATTTGACCAAGTCCGCAATTTGACTGATGCCCATTGCTGTAGCGGACGCATAAAGCACTTTTGACATGGGGCGCTTTCGCAAGATCCACCCCAGCGTACCAAGGATGATAGTGGCCAGGGTCCCAATCACAGGGACCCTGTACCCCATAATGGGGATTGAGAGCTTTCCATGATTGGCGAGCGCCAATCCACCGGTCTGCACTGCGCTACCAACAACGAGGGCGGGGACAATGCCCTTGGACGCCTTTTCAGTGCCTTCCTTGAGTCCGCGCGCCAGCATCTGTCTTGCCGCTTTGCCCCGTCCCTTTACACGCTTGACGTAGTCCACGAGTTTGGACACGTTTTTCGCCATGGGCAACTCCTGTGATGTAGATAAGGATTATGCCTCACTCGACACTTTCGGGCTTGGCACACGTTCCTTTTTCTGAGGAACGCATGGGAAGATTGTGCCACATGGCTAGTAAAACCATTGGGAAAACCCTTGGGAAACCCGTGTCAAGCAGTCCAAATTCGTGCTAGAATATTTTCGTGCCGCAGCACGAAAAGTTAAAGCAGAGAAAGGGGGACCTTGTGTCAAGGTCCCTCGAAGCTGTGTCGCTCACGTTACGAGCACTGGCGCTCAAATACCCCCACATCACCGAACAGGGGTATTTGCGTGCGACCGACACCGCAATGCTGTATCGCCGTGTTGGCAAAGCATTGCTGACCATTTCCAGCGGCCTCCGGGCGGAACTGCTGGAAATCGAATCTGTCCTATCGATTGGAGTGTTACGGCGCTTCGGCAATAAGCACCGAACGTCGCAGGAAAACACTACTTACGCCCGCGTTTTGGTAGTAAGGAGGAAAAGTTGGTTAAAAACAGCCCAGCATAAAAGGCAATCATCACCGCAGGAGACGCAATTCGCAAATTTGAAACGGACTTGACTGATTTGACCATATACGGCCCTTTTGACTCGAAATGGGCGGCATGGGCCGCCCTTCAAGAATGGCTGGCGGCTTTACCACGCATCACGAGCTCGACCTGATCGCGATCAGCTTCGGCCCGCGTCAACCTGATCGCGATCACCTTTTGACGCGTCAATTGGTTGTCAACCAACAACTGACGCGTCAGGAGCAGTCAACTGCCCCCCGGCGGAAGTCTATCCGCCGCGGCGATCTTCGCCCGTTCGCCGCGGCGATCGTAAATCGCCGTCGTGGTTATCGATGCGTGACCCATCAGCTTCGATACAGCGACCAGATCCGCGCCTTGATCAAGTAACCGCGTTCCGTATGTCCGGCGATAGTCATGCGGCGATGCATTCTCGATTTTCGCGCGTTGCGAATGCTGGCGCACTCGACGCGTGACCGTCTCGACCGTGATCGCTTTCATGCTATCGCGCGTTGCCAGAAATAGCGGACCAGGCTCGATTCCACGCACTGCAAGCCACTCATCGATGGGCACGATGAAGCGCGTCGGTACCGGGACCAAGCGCTCTCGATGCCCTTTGCCATGGACCTTGAAATTCACGAATGATCCTTCATGCGCAAAGTCCGACAGAAACAACCCAGCTATTTCCGCGCGTCTCATTCCGGAAGCGTAGAGAAGCGTCAGCATCGCGGTGTCACGCATGCGGAACCACCGGAGCGCGTGCGAATTGGCTGATTTCAGCATCGCATGCAGGTCGTGGTCCTGGAGCTCGCGGCCTGCTGGCAGCGTTGAGCCCTGAATCATCTTTATTTCGCGAATGCGCGCCCATTCGTCGGCGGGCAAAATGTCAAGCATCCAGGCCTGTCGCATCACCCCACGCACGGCGGACAAATAGCGATTCGTCGTTTTCGGTTTGAGGTGGTCAATGAGGAAGTCTCGATACGCCAACACGTGCGCGTGTCGCAGATCTCCCCATGGAAAGGTCTGGAGCGTCTCGCCTTCCAACGCCCAACGAACGAAATGACCAAGCGCGCTCTTTTGTGCACACCTACTTACACGTGTCGTAAGGTTCAGCAAGTAAAGCAGTGCGGGGTTGTTTACGTCAACAGTATCAAGTTTCACAAGTTTGGAAGTAGCCATAAGCACACACCCTACCGCATCGAGACCACGCGATCACACTGTTCGTCCTCGGAGTTTGTCAGAGCGTGACCGTCATGTCCAGGCGGTCGAGCATGGGTTTGTCCTACCACCCGACAAATTCGATCATCTGTCAATATAGGCCGTGCACACATAACTCGTTCAGCGCTGTTCAGTGTCGAATTCCATGGACTCGATTCCATCGAACTGGAGAAACACCGCGCAATTTACGCGTTCTTGTGTGTGCCTACAAACGGAGCGATGGTGCTCCAAGGATGGACCTTCTCCTACATGGGGCAGACAAACCCCAGGGTTGTCATCACCGAGCGTCGTCGCCGAACCCGCAAAATTGCCAGAACGCACAGAAAGAATTCGGGTTCTATCCCGAACAATTTCGGGTTCCTTCTACTGTTCTTGATCGGATCAAATTCGAACGCAGCGAGCACACGCGAGATCGATCTTGCTTTTCTTCGAAACAGGATGCAGAGTACAGATGCACCCTGGACAAACAGTTCGGGACCTGACAGCACCAAAAACATCACCCCGATGTGCTCTTTCTTACGGCACACCCCGAGGGCAACGGAGAGTTATGTCTAACACAGCCCGTAGCGACGAGCAACCAATCGACGAACCAGACGTCTCAAATTGGTACGTCGCCGAGTCTGTTGAGCCGGACCCAAGTTGGGGGCCGTTCTTGCCCTGGCGTGCTGCAAAGGCCATTCGCAAGCTGACACGGGGCAATGTCCAACATATTGCGCTTATTCTCGCAATGAATACGCCGCGCGATGGCAAATCGTTTGTCGTGCAGGAACACATTGCGGAGGAAACTGGACGGAGTGACAAAGCTGTTCGCATTGCATTCAAGGAATTGGTGTCGCTGGCCATTCTCGCGAAAGCAAAACGCACAATGGGCGGCTTCGATATCATATGGGGCAAAGTCGCATACGGTATTACAGACGCCGACAAGGTAGACGGAAGTAGTATAACGCGCGGAGAAAACACATTTCCGATCAACATCGATGCACGATAGAATCCGCTCGGTGTCCACTCCAAACCGCCCCGTTCCGCCGCCCGTCCAGGAAATATGGAAAACGTTCGTCACGACGGCCGCGGCAAAGGATCCTCTACGGACAATAACATCCTTCGACCTGCGGGCGGCGCGTGAAACGAAAGCACTGGTTCCAGTTTCGCCACCCGCGCCAGTTGCCGTTTCCGAGTTGCCGTCGATGTTGGTAATGAACAAGGCTGCGGGGTGTAACGATTCTGGTGCCGCAGATTTCGAGGTGACGGGGGTGCTCGGAGAAGGCGGAATGGGTCGCGTTCTTCTCGCACGGCAGAAATCTTTGCAGCGCGACGTGGCGCTCAAGGTGTTGAAAGGCAATGAATCAAATCGCGAAGTGGTCGATACGTTGCTCGCCGAAGCGGTGATTACGGGATCGATCGAACATCCGAGTATTGTACCTGTGCATGCGCTTGGGCGGGACAAGGCTGGGCTTCCCGTGCTCGTGATGAAACGGATCGACGGCGTTTCGTGGCGCATTCTTTTCGAGGATCCGACGAACGCGGTGTGGATGTCTCTTGGCGTCGACGCAGGTGATCGTCTCGACGCACACATCGAAATTCTCATGGCTGTATGTAATGCCGTGCATTATGCGCATAGTCGGGGCATCGTTCATCGCGACATCAAACTCGACAATGTGATGATTGGTGGGTTTGGCGAAGTGTACCTCGTGGATTGGGGAATCGCCGTGCGTTTGTCGGACGTGAAAGATTGTGGTACCGATGAGGAGACGTTTGGGCCTCCGGTGGGAACACTGGCGTACATGGCTCCGGAAATGGCCCTGGGAGACATTCGTCATATTGATGCACGGACGGACGTGTATTTGCTTGGCGCAACGCTTCATTATTTGCTGATGGGAAAACCGCGACATCAAGGCGAAACGCCTTTAGATCTGTTGCTGTCGGCTCGAGATTCTGAACCATTCGAGTATGGACCGAACGTACCGGTTGAACTTGCGGCGATCTGCAATCGAGCGATGCACGTCGAGTCTGAACAGCGTTTTTCGAGTGCGCTCGAATTACGCCAAGCAATGGCTTCGTTTCGAAGGCACCGTGGGTCGTTGGCGTTGTCGGCGAAAGCTTTTGCAAAAATGGCCGAAATGGATGCCGCGGAGGACGTTCACGAGCGACGAATGCAACAAGTGATGACGGAGTGTCGATTCGCTTTCATGCAGTCGTTGGAAGCGTGGAAAAGTAATGAAGGCGCTCGTGAAGGCCTGGACAAAGTGCTCGAGCGGATGGTCGAATACGAAATTGGGCAACGTGACGTGGAGGGTGCGCGAGCACTCGTAGCCGAATTGTCTGGGTCTAGGCCGGAACTCGAGAAACAAATTGCGGCATTGGCGCTGGAAATTGACGCGACAAAGGCCGATGCCGCGCGTCTTCAGGCGATGGAGCGGGATTCGGATTTACGCATTGGCGCGCGATTTCAGTTGATCATCATTGGTATTTTGCCGGTGTGCGCGGGTCTGTCGTTTCTGCTGCTGGCTTCGAGCGGCGGCAACCACACGATATTGCTTCGGCAGCTCATTCTTTTCCCGCTCGTGGTGTCGTTGGCGCTTGTGATTATGTATTTCGCTGTTCGCAAACGGATCACGACGGCGATTGGTCGACGAGTGTTCGTGCAATTGCTTCTATATCCGGTGTCATTACTCGTCCATCGACTTTTCGCGATTTTGCAAGGAAGTTCGATTGCATCGATATTGACGGCGGACTTGGTTTTTTCGGCCGTTTTATCGATAACGTTCGCGATTTATTTTTTGCCGGCTGTCGCGTGGATGAGCGTGGCCTTTTTGGGTGGCGCCGTGGCGATTTCGCTGTTTCCCGATCACGCGGTGATGTTATTTCTAGCGGGCGCGACGATCGCGGCGACGATGCTGTTCGCTCTTTGGGTACGGATGATCTGGCAGAAGAATGATTAGAATTCGGGCTCATGAAAACGACGGCACAAAGGCAGGTGAAGATAGTCTCCTCTTTACGCAAGATCCCTGATGTTTGTGCTGGCGCGCAGTCGCCGATTGTTTTAGAGGGTAGGGCGAAGATTGGGAGTTTTTTTCATGGGATGCAGTTGGGAACGAGTTTCGTTTGGTTCGACGGGTATACGCGTGACACCGCTCGGACTCGGATCCGCGTACGGACTCGAAGCGCCCGATGTCGAACGCGCCGTCGAGCGTGGCTTGAACTACATTTATTGGGGATCACAACGTCGCGCTTCGTATGCCGAAGCTGTTCGTAACCTTGGACCGTCGCGGCGGGAAAACCTTGTTCTCGTCGTGCAATCGTATACCCGCGTGGCTTCGTTGATGCGCGGGTCGCTCGAACGGGCGCTTCGGGAGCTCAAGACCGATTACACGGATTTGTTGTTGCTCGGTTGGTGGAACGAACCGCCGCCGCGAAAAATCGTCGACGCAGCATTGGCGTTGAAACAAGCGGGTTTGACGCGGGGCATTTTGATATCGTGCCATCATCGACCAACGTTTGCTTCGTACATTGACGATCCCGCTTATGATGGGATCATGTTTCGTTACAATGCCGCGCATCCTGGAGCGGAAGCAGATATTTTTCCGCATTTGGAGCGACGGCGCCCAGGATTGGTCGGATATACGGCTACGCGCTGGCGTGCGTTGTTGAATCCCAAGTTTTTGCCCTCGAACGAACCTCCACCGCGGGCGTCGGATTGTTATCGGTTTGTCCTTTCCAACCCGAACGTCGACGTGTGTTTGACCGGGCCATCCAATGCCGCGGAACTCGATGAAGCCATGGAAGCGCTCGACCGGGGGCCGTTGTCAGACGATGAAATGGCTTGGATGCGGCGAGTCGGCGCTTATGTGCACGAGTCCGCAAAGAGGCAGCAGTTTACCAGATTGGCGTCGATTGGTGATCGCGTGGTGGATCTGGCGAGTCAGCTTTCGCGACTGATCGAGCGTTGACGGCGCATTCGTTGAACACGACAGGCCTCACGAGATAATCGCGAGGCCTGTCTTCGTGAAGTAACGCTTCAGCTTTCCAGCGCTGCGAACCACGACTCGCCGACGGCCCAAAGGACGTCTTCGGTCACGTCTTTGCTCTCGACGACGGCGTTTGCCGCGCCGAACGAATAGACGATGCGCCCAACGGGTACGCCGTTGACCAGCACGGTATATTCGTCTTCGGCGAGGGGTCGGATGATGAAGGTTGTGCCCGCATGGGTCACGGTCTTGGAAGAAACATCGACAACGGGGGTGTCACTAATGGGCGCGCTAGGTAGCACAAGCAGCGCGCCCATTTCCAGCTTTTGGTGACAAAAAAATCGCGCTTCGGTACGAACGGCATCGCGCGATGGTTACTGGGTTTCACCCACGGGCCAAAACGCGCGTGCTCGCTCTGGATCCGGAGCGAAGAGAAGAGCGTGCACGCGCACGCGCACGGGAGACGCCAGACGCCAGACGCCAGACGCCAGACGCCAGACGCCAGACGCGGCGCTTTGGGTATCGCGCGGGTGAGTGAAAACGATGAGAAGGTGCGCGCCTGCCAAGAACTTGATCCACGTATCGAGTTCTGTTCTCTTCGCTGCATGATGAATCGACGACCGTTGCTCGTGCGGAATTGCTCATCCTCGACGAACACTCCGCTTCGTTCGCGTATGAAGCGTTTATTGAGCCACGCGGCATTGCTTCTGGGTCTGTCGAGTTGTTTCACGGTGGCCGATATGCGCGCGTATGGCCCGGAGAAACCGTTTCATTTGGTCTGCGGCCGACCGCTCAAACTGCCGAACGCAAATTTCTGGGCACTCAACAAATACACGGGAGAGATCTGGTCGGATGACGACGTCGCGGCATTGCGGCTGCATGCTGAGAATGCGACGGCGTATTACCAATATGAGGAAACAGCGCCCGAATCCAGTGCGGCGTCCATGCCGCCCGAGTTTGGTTTGACCTGCCCAACCCATGCACAGGCGTGGCCCAATGCGAAGCCCGTGTTGCCATCCGACGCGGAGGCGGAGCTGTTTCGTCGCAAGGAACCTTGTCCGGCCGAACAAGCGCAAACGGAGGGTCGCGCCGATCCGAGTTTGTTGGCGGAAACGGGAGGCAAAGCGCCGTGCGAGACGAAACAGAAGTACCCGTGGCGCGTGCACGTGTGCGCGCGTCCGCCGAGTGTCGGCGATGTTCGCGAATGGGCGATGACCGAGGATAAAAAGCAAAATAAACTGATCGTCAGCGAAAAGGCGTTTGCAGACGAGGTTGCCAACGCAAAAATCGTATTCGTTTTCGATGACACGGCACCTCCAGAGTCCGTGTATTGGTTCGTCACAGACCCCTCGAAACTGAGTTGTCCGAACAAACCTGCCCCAAGACCGTACGACCAGGTGGCGGGTTCGGGATATTTACCGATGTTGGCCACTGCGACATCGATGGCGGATGCATTAGTCCCGGCGGCGCCCAAGAAAGGCGACGGTAAAACGACATGGTCATCGGGTCCTGATGGCAAAGGTCCGCCATTGACGTTTTTGGAAGAAGTCACGCGGCAGATGATCATCGCCGGAGCATTGGCGACTGCGAATACGTCGGGTTCGCTGAAGAATGCGAACGGGTCGCGCAGTGGAATGCCGGGCGGGACAAACGTTGGAGGATTCAGCTTTCCGCCATTACAGGCGGGCGTGGCGATCATTCAGGTCTTGAGTAGCATCGGATTAACGCCGGCAAAGTTCATTAATAAGGTCGCCGAATTCGCGGCGAAAGGTCAACGAACGGTCATCAACGAGGTCAATCAAACCACGATCAAGCTCGCGGATGAACTCATCCATGATCACGGCCAGTTTGTCATGGCCGAGTCGTTGCGGAAGGCGGAGACGATCCTGCCTTATTCGATCGGGGAGAAGTTCACGAAAAATCTCGGGGGGAAGCTCCAAGCGCACAAGATCTTCGAGCGAAGGGCGTTCAAAATACTCCAGATGGAGGGCGTCGAGAAGGCGCCGTCGATCATCCTCACGGATAAGGAGCACCAGAAAATCAGCGCCGCGCTCGACGCACAATGGGAGATCGTGAAACCTAAAACCAAAGCGGATTTCCAAAAGATTTATAAGAGTGTGTACGAGCAAGACTATCCGCACTGGTTGGCGGCCATTGAATCCTATCTACGATAGGTACAACTCCGAGCAGAAAGAGAACCATGAGAACAACCGTAGAAATCCAGTTCAAGGCACACCATTTGCCTGGGGGTGCAGACGCCATCCTGGTCCCATCGGGATGTGGGCCGGATGTTGTCAAGACCAAAAAATATACATGGCACGAATGGGGAGTGGAGCGTCCAGGTGTCGACGTGGCAATCACTTTGGACGACAAGGATGAGCGTGTCTCCAAGGTGTTGGCCGTGCTTAGCCTATATGTAAAGGAACCCTGGGTTCATCGTCGCGACATTTACACGGAAGAAGAGCTGCAAGCTGCGCGTTTGCTCTTCGTCAACCCATGGGGAGGGAAGCAAGCTGCTGGCGGCGTGCGGTACGGCACGACCTACGACATGTCGAAAGCGTGCCTGAGATGCGGAACAGGAGCGCGACAAACTTCACCCCTGATCATTGATACCGAGGACCTGAGGACGATCGAAAAACTGCGCATCGCGGCCACCCATCATGAAGACATTCTCGTGCATGACAGTGATGCGGAACGGCTCCTTGCGGCAAACGTGACCGGGCTGTTGCTGTGGACCGTGTACGCCAAAAGGAAAAACGGAGATCAATTCGAACTTCGCCGGCAGCAAATGTTCGCGGAGCACCTGATGCCCCCGATGGCCTCCAGCTCGCTGATTGACCGGGCCGGGGAATGTCCGATATGCCATCGCGGCGGTTTCTCGCGCGTTTCAGAGTACCCTCTGCGATTCGTGTATCGTCCGCAAGACTTGGTCGACATCCAAGACGTCAACTTGACCTGGGAATGGTTTGGGGATTTCCGGGATTTCCATTTCGACTTGACCAAGGTGCGGTGGCCGGACCCGTATATGCTCATCACGCCCAAAGTGATGAATCTGCTGCGGGGCACGAAAAAAGACCAGGGCGCTGATTTCGTTCCCATTTGGATCGAGGACGGCAAGGCATAACGTGGGCGCTGACCGTTGCCGCTTGTCGGCTCGAGAAATGAGCGACAACCCTCATCTGGCGTGTCTTCTGATTCCCCCTTCCAGGCTGCCAACAACGTCTTCTGGTCAACTTGAAACCGCCCGTTCCCGCATCCTTCCGAACCCTAGTCAATTGACCAACGTTCGTTCAGTCGCCGGATTGCATGCTGGTGAGTTGACCAGTGCACAAATTCCTGTCGGATTGCATGCAGGTAAGTTGACCAGTGCACAAATTCCCGTCGGATCGTACGCTGGCGAGTTGACCAGCTTCCAATCTCCCGCGGATTGCCGGCTTGCCAACCAACCAGTGTACGAACCGACGCGCCGACGGCGGCTGATCAATTGATCAGCGCTCGTTCCGTCGCCCGCTCGGGCTCTGTAAATCCGTTTTCGCTTGGCATCCGGGTGTTTTTTTGGATGGACCGCATCGCGGTCGGTCCATGTAAGGTCCAGGCCTGGGCCTGGTCCGGGTCCAGGGGTGGACAACCCCTGGTCAGGTCTGGGCGAAGCCCAGCGAACCGCGTCTCAAAGGTTCATCACGCAACGAAAACCAATCACTGGTGTCGTTGCATCGGGGACTTGATGAAAGCGGAATGCGGGCGAAAGCCACAGCAGCACGCCGCCATTAAATCCGCCACCTCGAATTGCTTTGCGATCACCCGTTTGCGCGCCTTTGGGATTGATGACCTCGTCTGGCTTGTACGTCTCGAACCAATCGCTGGTCCATTCCCACACATTACCAATGAAGTCGTCTGCGCCAAACCGAGTTTTTCCTTTCGGAAAACTGCCTACAGGAGCGGTACCTTCGAAGCCATCATTGATTTCGTACAGCCGTGTCGTTGTCGGGAGCTTGTGTTTTTGTTCCCATTGTGTGAATTCGATGCCGCCCGCATTCATGCGTTCGAGGACATCGGCTTCTTCGCCCCACGGAAACTTGCGACCATCGGAACCTCGCGCGGCGTATTCCCATTCCGCTTCGGTGGGCAAACGCTTTTTACGAAATGTACAATGCGCATCCGCGAGAAACCAACTGACACAGTTCATGGGATGCTGGTCTTTGCCGCTTTGGCCAAAGTTACAGAATTCCCCGTAAGCAGCGCGTTTCTTTTCGTGTTCTTCGTCCGATGTACCTTCCGTTTTGGGCCAGCTAGGTTTTTCCGGAGGTCGTTTGCATTCGCCTTGTGCCGAACATTCTTTGTATTCTGCGACTGTGACTTCGTGCT
>JANORL010000092.1:0-5640 GCA_031415295.1 Polyangiaceae bacterium
GTATTAAAGAGTCGATAAGCTTCCGCCGGCAAGAATTCCGAGCGCAAATGCAACCCCCCCAATTGAAACTTCTTCGACCACGTCACCATGTCGGGCGGCGTATCGAGATGCCATTGATCGTGGGCCCAGAAGGTTCCCGTGGCACCAAGTCCGGTCTGCACTTCGTCGACGATGAATGCAGCGTCGTATTTCGTCAGCAACACGCGTAGCGATCGGAAAAAACTCGCGCTTGCATGGCGATCACCACCTTCTCCCTGAATAGGTTCGACGATGAGTCCAGCCACGGTACCTGCGGCATCGCGCAATACCTGCTCGATAGTCTCCAGCACCCGAGCTTCGACCGCTCGATTCTGTTCGACGTGGGCATCGAGAGGAAACAGGTTTGTCGGAAATTGCACAACAGGCCAATCGAATGCGGGAAAGTCCAGCTTGTGAATGCTTTTGCTTCGCGTCGCCGACAATGCGCCGAGCGTGCGTCCGTGAAAACCCCCTTCAAATGAGATAATCTTCAAATCGTTGATGCCTGGTTGCCGATTTTGCATCGCTGCCGCGATTTCATCATGCGTCCACGTTCGACCTCCGCGCCGGCGGCGAGCCTTCCAAGCGAATGCCGCTTTAAGTGCATTCTCGACGGCTTCCGCGCCAGTCGTCACCGTCATCACGCGGTCGTGACCTTTGGGGGCACACTGCATGAATGGCCCAACAACGAGGTCGACCCATTCCGGGGGAGGGGCGACGCCAAGGGCCGGCCGCCATCCTGCAAGCCATGCAAAGCGATCGCTCCGAAACGCTTCAAGGAGCGCCGGATGGTTGTACCCAATCGGCACGCATGCAATGTGGCCGTATACATCGAGCAGGGTATTGCCATCCACATCGACGGCATAGTTGCCCAAACTCCGCCGAGCATCCTGATAATAGTGAATGGACCGTGCGTCTTGGTACTGCGCGTGCCGGGCTCGAAGCTCCTCCGTCCGCGGTCCGGGGACAGGCGTGACCATTGAAGCGGATGTGGGCTCACTGGGAAACAAATTGTCCTTCCCGACTTCTCCAAGCCATTTCGACGGATAAAGATACGTCAATCCTGTGCGCGATAGTGGCCGGAGCGACATCATGGCGGGATCCGTGGGCGTCGGATCAATCAGGGTGATGGGGTGGCAACGAGGATCCAGGCGATATGAAACATTACGGTGCATGGCCTCGATTTGCTCGCTATCGACGGTCACCCTGTGAATGGCGGCAAGATGGTCGAGCAGAGTTCGTGCCCGGCGCGGATCAACGGTTTTGCTCGATTCTTCGCCCACTTGTCGCACAAGGAGCATCATCGGTACGGGCTGTCCTTCGACACCAAGCGTTGCCAGATCGCGGAAATCCGGTTGGGCATAAGGCACATGCCACGGAGGCACCACGCGGAAACCCGCTTTGCCATACGAATACAGGCGGACGAGCGTTTCATTGCGGTGCGCTTCGAACATCTCCATCTCGGCCAAAAGCGACACTTCCGTGGGTTTGACCCCGAGCGTTATCGCGTCGAGTCTTGCGTGGGGAGCCGGCAGCGACCGAATCAGCGCGGCGACGCCAGATCGGCGATATGGCGGGAGCACCAGACTATGCGACAAAAACGCCACCACATGCCCCGTCGTGCGATCGACGGTTCCGAAATCATCACGAACAGCGGCCAGCGTTTGTCCTTCCCACACGAGGCTCATATGATAAAAAGCGCGAATGTTCTGCTCGAGCGGATTGAGCGATCCTTTTTCAAACCACGCCCCCAGCACGTCGCGCCGCTCTATTTCGTTGATGGGGCCGAACTGTGCATCGAGCGCTTCGAATCCAAGCTGAAACGATGCTTCGGTTCGAACCTCTTCGAGTTGGAAGCGATCAAGAGCTGCGCGTACCTTGTCGGGGTTCTCGCCTGAAGGAATGTCTCCGTCGACGAACGGCCATGGTTCGATTGTAGGTAGCACCATCACGGCGGACTGTAGCAGACGCTGTGGACGATAGGGTAAACAATTGCGACTTGATTCCAGGCAATGATGTTGGCGCGGGTGGCTCCGTCGAAAACGCTGGAGCGACCGCGGCGCTGGCCGCTGGCACTTGCCTCGTGAACCGTTCTGTCGCAATCAACGTCGTGGCGGCATTTCAAAAGGAAAACACGTCGTGATTGTTCCCAAATCGCAAACGCCGGGTGCTCCGGGAGCTTCGCGGCAATCACGCGCCGGCACGAGCGACTTGTTCATAACCGTAAAGGGGGTCCCGCAATCGCTGGTCCCTGGCGGAGCCTGAACGTGTATCCAGAATTCCCCTTCGGGTGTCGCTGAAAATCGAAATGCCCCCGCCGCGTCGGTCGTTGTGTGTTTCGCACGAGAATCGTGGGCACAATTCGATGCACCCGGTGAACAAAGCGCAAGCGTTGCTCCAGAAAGTGCCGAGTCGGTCTTGTACGTGACAAACCGGCCTTTGACGTCCCACAATCGTGCCGCTTTCGGCGCTGGAAGCGTTTGGGGTCCCGCACCCGTCACGGCAATGTCGAGGACGCTGCCCGTCAATCCATCGAGCGTTCCGGCGGACCACTGCACGAGCAAGTGTCCTCGATGATCCAATACGGCGAGTGCTTGGTCGGTGCCGACCCAAATTCGACCCGAGCCGTCAATGGCGAGTGTGCGAAAATCCTGCCCCAAAATGGGGTCGCTTTGAATGAAGGTGGTGGATCCTTCGACAGAACCAATCACGACCCGAGGTTGGCCATGGCTCGGTGCCGCGAAAAGACCAATATCGCTGATGACCCACCGAAGCATGGTTTTTTCTGGCCAAACGAGTTTCGTCCACGTTCCGGACTTGCGCAGATAGACCGCGCCAGGACTCGCCACAATGATTTGATCACGATAGACGAGAAGATCCGATCCCGTGCCAATTCCGTCGGGCAGCGAAATCTTCTCCCATGATTCTCCGACGCCGCGCCAAACTCCATTCCACGACGATACCCATACACCTTCCGAAGTGACCGCGAGGGCTTCGAAGTGGTTATCGTCGTATTTCCCAGGAAATTGCGCACGACGACCTACCGTTTTCCAGCTTCGGCCGTCGTAATGAAGGATGCTCCATTCGATGTCGCTCGACACCGCCCATGCGTCATTGTCGGAACGCACAATGAGCTTTTTATAGAGCGGACCATCTTTGACCGTTCGAAGTGACGAGAACTCGCCAAGTTGCGTGCGTACTCGAATGCCCTGAAAATCCGTGATCCACAAATTGTTCGTGGGAGACAACGCAAGTTCCGTAAAATGTGAACTTTTGTCCTTTGGTAGCGGAAAAACTGTCGAAGCTCCGCTTTCGGTGATTTGTAAAACGCCAGAATGGTCGATCAGGACGTACGTCGGACCTGGTGTGGCGGTAGAAATCATGGGCGACGTGTCTATCGTTGGCGCAGGTACCGTTGCAATGGCCGAAACAGTCGTCGTCGCCGCCAATGACAATCGCGACGGTGCCGGCTGCTTCGCTTGCACAGGCGCTTCCGGCTGCGTGCAGCCTGCCAAAACCATCGTTATCGCAACGTAAAAATGCCGCATGATCTCACTTGAGTATCGCACGAATCGCAGGGCGTGTGTCAAGAGCGATTGTCATGCTCGAAATTGTGCTACAGTGTGGCGCCTATGTCGGTTCTTCCTTCCGAAATCCATACTGCAAACCTGAAGCTCGTCCCGTCGACCGTCGAATTTTTACGAATCGAAATTGATACGCCCGAGCGTCTTGGTGAAGCACTGGGAGTCGAGGTGCCTTCTGGTTGGCCTCCTGGGCTTTACGATCAGGAAGCCATGCAGTTTTTCCTAGAACGGGTGTTGCAAGGCGGGGAAGAGTCCAGCGGATGGTACGGCTGGTATGCGATTCGTCTTGCAACGGAAAATGATGCCGCAATGCTCGTGGCATCGGGGGGCTATTGCGGTCCACCAACTGCCGACGGCACCGTCGAAATTGGGTATTCGGTCGTGGCTGAAGAACGCCGAAAAGGCTATGCAAAGGAAATCGTCAACGCGCTCATCATGCGCGCCGAGAAAGCGCCCAATGTGAAGCGGATCGTCGCTGAAGTACACGAATCGAACAACGCATCGATTGCCGTGCTTTCGCGATGTGGCTTCGTTCGTGTGGGCCCCGGACGAGACGAGGGACATTTCAGATACGAGTTTCGTCAGATGCTCGGGGCATGATTTGACGATCAGGGTTGAGACGGCATCGGTCTGGGCGCAATGCCGTGCGAAATCTTGACCACGCCGTACCTGATGCCCATACCATACGTCGCCATCATGCCTTCCATCGCTCTCGCCGACGGCGAATATTTCATCTGGTCAAGTCCTCGTAGCCGCACCGCGAAAATCACACCATGGCGGGCCTTGGGTATCTTCTTCTTCGGCTTTTACTTATTCAGTGTTTTTCCTTCCTTGTGGTTCTTTCTCGGGTGGCCATGGGTTATTGGATGTACGGCCTTCGTAATGGGAATCGTGGCATTGGTTTGGTGGAATGGCCGTCGTCCAGTGTTTTTTATGACCAACAAACATCTGATCGATGCAGGCATCTTTTTTAAGCAAAAAATCCCGCTCGCGTCGATTCGAGGATGCAAACGACACGTTCAAGAAGTGCGTACGAGGTTCGGTTTCGAGCGTATCTTGACCGATAAGGTCCAGCTCCTCACCGGCGGTCAAACCGTTACATTCGGCCCTGTGCTCGACTTCGAAGCCCTTTGGGAATTGATTCACCACGCTGTACTTGGAAACACCATTCAGATTTCTGCGCTCCCGGCGCTCGATGGCAGTCCCGCGCCTGCGGAAAAGCGTAATGATGTCTTGTTCATTCTATCGACCAAAACCGAAGGCGACGTTTATGGACCACTTTTGATTGGACCGACGAAAATCATTCGTTTTACCGAGAAGCTGCCTTCGCTTTTGGAGCGGATTTTGCTCACCGTCGCCGCCGAGCAAATTTCGGCCTATGAAATGGAAGCTTATATGCTCCAGCTCGTGAAACACCCCCACGCCAGGCATTCGACCGTCATCGAGCGCGACATGACGGCTGCATCCATTCAAGGCAACGAATTGGCGCTGACGACGCCCGAACGGGTGATCAAGATGGAACTTCGCCCTGGGGATGTCACCCGTACCGCTGCATTCGTGCGTATGTGGCGTCCAGCGCACCCCATGCGTTGAGAACGTCTATTCGCCGCGCCGCTCTTTGCTCAGCGTAATCGGAATGTAGAGCAGTTTCATCTTCGACGCTGAGCCTTCGCGCGAATACCCCGCCAAACCGTAGAGCACATTCCACCAATGCCCAACGGGCGATTGACCGAACGAGAAGAGCGGGAAGAAGTGGAACTCCCAATCGGAACCGCCCGGCACCTTGCGTTCGCGGTAAAACGTATTCAACGCGAGTTGCGAAACGCCGCTTGAATCTGCGAAACGGAAGAAACCCGGCAAAACGATCGTCACGCGTGACGACGGCGACGCAAAGTCCCACACGAACGGCGCCAGCACGAGGTGCGTCGAATTGTACGAGCGACCCATGTGGAAGAACGGAAAGAGATTGGCTTGCCAACCCGACGTGTCCGTATGATATCGGAACAGCGGCGTCACCCACGTATCGTCACTCAAACCG
>JANORL010000093.1:0-3278 GCA_031415295.1 Polyangiaceae bacterium
GGGTGTTCATCAGGCGTCGCGAGCGTAACGAAGCTAGGGAGGGCGGCGGAAGCGTACATCGTACGCTGAGCAAGCCCGACTGACGATTCGTTACGCGCAGCAGCCTGATGAACACCCTCTCACCTGCTGCACCGAAAGCGACCCCCATGTCCGACTCCTCAGAAAATCCGCTTTTGAACCTGAAAACGCTCGTTCCGTTCGATCGGATTCGTGGCGAGCATGTCGAACCAGCGGTGCACGTTTTGATCGCCCAAGCGCAAGAGCGGTTGTCGGCACTCGAAACGTCGACGTGCCCTCGGACGTTCGCGAACACGATGACGGCGCTTGAACGGGTCACGGAAGACTTGGAGTATGCGCTTGGCGTGATCTCGCATCTCGAGAGTGTCGCGACGACGACTGAACTGCGCGATGCATACGCGTTGGTGCAGTCGCCGGTGAGTGAATTTTTCACGAGCATCACGCTTTCGGATGGAGTGTGGCGGGTGTTGCGTGAGTTTGCCGGGACAGACGAGGCGCGTGCGTTGACGGGGACGAGGCGCCGGTTTGTCGACAAGACCATCGCGGAATTTCGCCGCAACGGGGCGCAACTCGACCCGGTGGGCAAAAAACGTTTGGCGCAGATCAACGTCGAGTTGGCGCAACTGACGCTGAAATATTCGCAAAATGTTCTCGATTCGACGAACGCTTTTGAGCTCGTGATCGAAGACCGAGACAAACTTGCCGGGTTGCCTGAAGGAGCGATTGCTGCGGCGCGGGCGAGTGCCGAGGAAAAAGGTTTATCCGGGTATCGATTTACGCTGCAGGCGCCGAGTTACAACGCCGTCGTGATGTACTTGGACGATCGCGCGGTACGGGAAAAACTGTATCGAGCGAATGTGGCGCGTGCGACGACGGGGAATCATGACAATCGGCCGATTGTGCGGCAGATTTTGGAATTACGCCAAGAAAAAGCCAAATTGCTCGGTTTTGCATCATTTGCTGATTTGGTGTTGGAAGATCGCATGGCGCATACGGGGGATACGGCGCGAAAATTCGTCGAAACGTTGCGTGAGCGGGCTTGGCCGCAATTTCAACGTGAAAACGCCGAACTTGAAGCATTTAGTAAAGAAACCGCTGTTCCGTTGGATTCGCCTCTTGCGCCGTGGGACGTTCCGTATTACGCGGAAAAACTTCGCCGTGCGAAATACGATTTCGACGATGAATCGTTGCGTCCGTATTTCCCAGCGGATTCGGTGTTGTCGGGTGTATTCACCATTGCGTCACGACTGTATGGCGTGAACATCGAATCTTGGAAGGATGCAGCGCTTTGGCATGAAAGCGTAAAAGCGTATCGTATCGTTGAAGCCGATGGGCGCCATGGTGCCTCGTTTTATGCGGATTTGTGGCCTCGTGAACCCAAGCGTGATGGCGCGTGGATGCAAGGCCTCATGACCTACGTGCCTTCGGCGGAACCGAAACACGATGATCCTCATGCCGGCCAACACATTGCCGTATTTGCGGGCAATTTTATGCCTCCCGTGGGGGACAAACCTGGACTGCTCAATCATCGCGAAGTCGAAACGGTTTTTCACGAATTCGGTCACTTGATGCACCACGTATCGAGTCGCGTGGACGTGCGTACGCTTGCCGCGACGAACGTGGCGTGGGACTTCGTCGAATTGCCATCGCAAATCATGGAAAATTGGTGCTGGGAAAAAGACGCGCTTGATTTGTTTGCACGTCATTACGAAACCGGCGCACAAATTCCAGATTCGCTCCTTCAGAAAATGCAAGCCGCGCGGACATTTCGAGTTGCCAATGCCATGATCCGTCAGCTCGGGTTTGCCGAGGCCGACTTGGCTTTACACATCGATTGGGATTCCGAAAAGCACGGCGACCCCGTGTTGTTTGGCCGGGCGATTTTCGAGCATTATTCGCCGCTGCCACTGCCGCCCGAACACGCCATGCTCGCGTCGTTTTCGCACTTGTTTTCGAGCCCTGTGGGATATGCTGCCGGGTATTATTCGTACAAGTGGGCCGAAGTGCTGGATGCAGATGCATTTTCGCGATTCAAGCGCGAAGGCATTTTCAGTCGCGAAGTCGGCGAAGCATTTCGAGCGCATATTCTGGCCAAAGGCGACAGCGCCGATCCGATGGAGCTGTATCGCAATTTCATGGGCCGGGAACCAACCATGGACGCGTTGCTCGAACGTGATGGACTCGTTGCGGAAATCGGGGTGGTTTCATGACTGAGGAAGGAGCAATATCCGTGAGTGCCTCCGGGGGTGCCTCTGCCGGTGATCGCGTGATTCGGTCCATGACCAACGATGGCGCATTTCGAGTCATTGCTGCGGTCACGACACAAACCGTACGGGGCGCCGTTGCCGCGCAACAAGCCAAAGGCTCGACAGCGGGTCGATTTGGCGAATTGTTGACGGGTGCCATTTTGATTCGCGAAGCGATGAGTCCCACGCTTCGCGTGCAAGGCATCCTCAAGATTCCCGGCGGCGGAAGTATGGTGGCCGATGCGCATCCGGATGGAAAGACGCGGGGTATCGTGGGTTTTTCCGGTGCCGCCGCGACAAACACGACGGGCATCATGTTGCTGGAAATGATTCGGACGCTTCAAAATGGTGCATTGCATCGCGGTATCGTGGAAGTCACGTTCGAGCAACAAGCGGGCGGTATTTCCGGGGCCCTCATGTCGTATATGCAACAATCCGAGCAAATCGTGTCGATCGTTGCCGTTTCGACACTGATGGAAGGCGATGAAATCGTCGCAGCGGGAGGTTATATGGTGGAGCTATTGCCCGAGGTCGAGCGTGGACCGCTCATGATCATGACCCAGAGACTCGAGGATTTCCCACCGCTCGCCGACCTCTTGCGCAAAGAAACCAAACTGACCACGCATCTCATCGAGGAACTCTTGTATGGCATGTCCCACACGATTCTTGCCGAATCTGACCTGGAGTATGGTTGTCAATGTAGTGATGTGCGGGTTCTGTCGAGTCTCGTGACGTTGCCGCGCACGGAGATCAACGCGCTGCTCGAGGAGAACGAAGTTCTCGAGATTGAATGCGATTATTGCCGCACAGATTACGCGATTACTCCGGACCAACTGCGAACGTTCTTAACGCCGAGTTGAACGCGAGGCTAGTCACGATGGGGGGCACGCAGTCGGCTCTTTGATACCACGCCCCAGGTTAATACTACTGCGGGACTTCGTCGTGACTCGCACGCACTCCGCACCTAACCCCCTCTCCCTACGAGGGCTGATATTGGTCACATCTTTTTCTTGA
>JANORL010000094.1:0-18745 GCA_031415295.1 Polyangiaceae bacterium
GTGCTGGAGCTGAAAGCGGCCGAGCGTGGGGTAAAAAGCATCGAGAAAGCCATGGAAGAAGGGCTTTTGCAACTCGAAACGCATGATTACGCGGCAGAATTACGCGCGGCCGGCGTGGAGAAGATCCACCAGATGGTCATAACATTCGATGGCAAACGCGTCATGGTTCTGCCGAAGGGAGCGCCGCCGCCAGAGAAGCCGCAAAGCTCGGCGCGGAAGGCGGTCAAATCAGCGAAGAAATCAGCGAAGAAAACGGCGAAGAAGAAGTGATGGCTGTCAACCGCTTCCATCGCGAAGCGAGGGCTGCTGGGGCGATTGATACGCAGCACATCACCCAGGTGCTCGATGTAGGGACGGATCCCACGTCCGGCCTACCTTACTTCTGTCTCGCGGTTTCACCTGTACTAACCTTCGCTGCTTACCATGCTCTGTTTGCCTCGTTTGTTGCTCCGAGCGCCGCAGCCGGCCATCAGGACGCCTAACAGGACCGCACGTAACGGTCTGAAAACTGGCAAGTTTCATTGCGTTTTCATGTACGCATCGACTGTTGTTACGACAGTGTCAAAATCTACGATGTTCTCAGGCGCTTCGATGGCTCGATTCGCTTGAATGAGACAGGTCATGAAGATTCTGGGGCCAAACGCGGTCGTTTGAGCGCAAAAATCGTCGTAACTTCGGCTGCGGTCCATGCCGTCCTAAAGCGTGGACCACGCCCAAGCGGTTCCATTCCACCAATTCGCTCGGACTTGCCCGTAGCTATTGAGCAGAAACACATATGGGCGGGCACCCTCTCCGATGGCGATTCCCATATTTCCTTTTAAGATTCCCGTCTCCATGGACCCCTGATTCGTCCATTGCCACGCGCTACCATCCCACCATCTCGCCCACAGATGATTGTCTTTCCCGTACACGAACGCATACGGGCGATCACTCACGGAGATAGCTCCAATACCGACTCCACCGATGGCGCCTGCGGGTGTAGCTGTGGGCGTCCACGCCCAGGCACTTCCGGTCCAAGCATTTAGCCAGACATGACCATCGTTGGTTTGCACGAAAATGTGGGGCCGTGCTCCGGATTGAGTCACGCCAATACCGGCAGCGACAGAGAGTCCTGGGGGAGCGCCATTGTCGTGCCAAGCCCAAGCTCGTCCCGTCCAGAAGCAATGCCGCAAACGACCGTCATTCGTGCGTACGAAGGCATAAGGTCTGCCGCTAACTTGCGTAGCTCCGACGCCTCCGACAATCGTAACGCCCGGAGGAACACCATTGTCGAACCAGACCCATGTCGTTCCAGTCCAAGTGCATTGTCGCAATCGGCCATCGGTCGTTCGGACAAACGAATACGGTCGACCGTCGATTTGCGTGACTCCAACGCCGCCAGCAATACCGACCCCGGGCGTGCCGTTATCGACCCATGACCATGCCGTATTCGTCCAAAAGCAATGATGCAAATTGCCATTGCTGGCTCGAACAAAAATGTAGGGACGTCCGGCGACTTGGGTGATTCCAACGGGATCTTCGACTGTAAGTCCTGGAGGAGTACCATTGTCGAACTGTTCCCACGTCGTTCCATTCCAAAGAGAATGTCCCAACCGTTTTTTGCACAGATAGAATGCGTAAGGTCGTCCCGCTACGCTGGTCGAACCAACGCCCGTTTCAATGGACGATCCCAATTCTGTACCATGCCCCAAGGGGCCGCCAGGCCCAGAGCCCACTTCTTTATATGTGTACGGATATCCCGGCGCCATGTATAAATGCGACAAACGCTCGTATTGCCCCCAGCGTCCACCAAACTCGAGCCAGCGTGGCGTGGCCACTTGGTGCGATGAATAATCGGATGCCACGAGAACGCAGCGATCAGACACATCCCACGATATGCCATTGCCCGTAATGTCAAACAGATCCACGTCGAGCATACCTATGCCCAACGAGGTATGCGTAACACGCTGGTAATCGTGTCGACCAGCAACGCCGTAATGCGCGTGGGAATCGCGGGCGACATAGATCTTCGGCCGCTCACCCAACCATTGCAATTGCGAACGATCACCCCACGACGACAACGAATGCTTCGACAAATACACTCGCCGCACGGCCCAGTCGTTGCCGATGGATTCAATTTCTACCGTAACATGTTCCCAGTCTCCATAATGTCGCCCGCACGTAGTCAAGAAAACATCATCCTTGACCACATTTCCAACCTGAACACAAAACTTCCCTGGACCATTAAAAGGATAAAAAATCCAGTACTGCAAGTGGACAATGCATTGGCCAGGACGTTGCGTGTCGTCTCGATGGTGGACCATCACGAGCACTTTCGCTCGTGAAAGATTGCCTGGTTTGAACTCGTCAGGAATAAACAACCAGCGACGAAAGGCGGGCGAAGACGCATTGGGCTCAGCTTTTGCACGCTCCTCGACAGAAGGAAGCGCATCGGCAGACGCGATGGGCCAGGTTTTTTGCGGAATGAGCGGATTGGGGAAAGTGTCGTAGTTGCTTTCGTCTGCGATGATTGCGCACTGAAGCGATAATTTCCCAGTATTGAGCACAGCTTCCGCGTCGTCAGGAAGATATTGTTCCTCGGGATGAAAAACAAGAATCGGGGCAAATCGCTTGATCAAGACTTGAATATCGCCAGGATTTATCGGGGATGCCATGACGTCAAAGTACCTCGTTATTGCGTGTTGCTACCGTACAGCACTTAGTCCAAACAAAATGCCATTTTCGAACTTGGCGTGTCAAGCCCGTCTCAGGAGATCCAGCTTTCCGTATCGTTACCCACGTTCTGAAGCCTCGTTTCGCCGTCAATTAACGGGCTGCGCGCCTCGACGACGATTTTTCTCGACGTGCGGACACACGTGTGTTTCGGCGCCGGCAAACGCGAGCGTTACATCACGCAAGACGCTGTCGCATGCTTGTCACACCCGACGCATCTTCGGAAACGGCAGCGAGAGTTGCCCACGTGGCGCTCTCCGCTGTTTCGGAGGCTCCCGCGCCGCCAAACCAGCTCGCGCCAAACCTTCCGGAATCGCGTTTTGCGTGAGCGTGACCTCACGCCATTTCATCGGCGCGGCGCATTTGGGACAAACATTCACGTCAACGGCAAATAATGGTAAGCCTTGGCGTGCCCTGTATGACGTTCGGACGCATGCAAACACGCGCGTCATGCGCATGCCGTGCCAAACGAATTTGCTCACGTTTTCCCGATGGTTCTACGTAGCACTACCTGGCAGCCGCCATAGCGGAGCATGGCGGCCGGCACCTCGAGCCATCGCCAAGTCGCAAGCGTCATCGCCAACTTCACCCGTTTCACTCGACGCTCGCAACCCTATCTATTCGTCTTCCAGCGATTTTCCCATTCGCTCGTAGTCGCTCGAATCAATACGGTGCCCTGACCAGGCCAAACATCTTTCTCCACTCGTGAGCACCATGGCGACTTCACGAGCGCCGGCTGTATACGTGGCGAGAATGCCCGTCGAGCCCACGTCGGGGGTTCCTTGCCCAATACGTTCGAATCGCACGGGAAGCCGGTTTTTGCGCTGCATGGTGATTTCACCAATTTCGAGCGCCGCGGGCGGTTCGGCAGGAGAAAAAACTTCCACCGGACGGAGCCAAAAGATTTCTCGTTCCGGGAGCGGATACGCCACGATGACCCAATGCTCTTTACCTTCAGGAGCAAAAAAAAGAACCGTCACGACCGTTTGTTCGCGAGCCAGAATCGCCCCGGAAAGCCATCGTTCTTCGCCTCCAGAAGAAATGACGTCGCCCAGTTCGAGCGGAAAACCTTCAAGGGGTTTGGCGGCAGGAAGGGCCATTGGAGCATTTTTTTTCGCAGGTGCCGGCGGGCCTCCTGCAAGGTTCGCTTTCGCCGCGCGACGACGATTAACAAGAAATCCAATGGATGCACCAAGAGTGGCGGAAATGATGAGAATGGTAATGGTCATGAGGAAACTTTCTTTTCGGCATCCATAATGGCTTCGTGCAACGCTTTGGCACGATCACGAACTTCGCGATATGCGGCATTGCCACTCGATGTGGGCAAGAGCCCGCCAATGACAGCTGCTGCATCGACGATGCTGCCTACGGCGCGAGCGTTTTGCAATTCGATACCGCCAATCGCGACAAGCGGTCGGAAAAAACCAAGCGCGCGAGCAAAATTTGCGATTTCTCGAAGCCTCGAGATGCCCAGTGTGGGATTGGGGTTGCTTTTGCTTTGTGTACCAAAGATCGGTCCAATGGCCAGGTAATCAACGCGATCGTGCACACCTTGTCGTATTTGTTCTTCGGTGTTCGTAGACAAACCAATGGACAGGTTTGCCGATGTTCTCTCAGCCAGCTTCCGCACGAGGTGCACAGGGAGATCCGTTTGTCCAACATGAACGCCGGGGCATCCCGTGACGACCGCGAGGTCAGGCCGGTCGTTGGCATAAAAAGGAACGCCGGCCGATGCTGCGATCGGGGCAATACGCGCGAGAAGTTCGAGTGTTCGCCGAATCCCCAACTTTTCCGAAGGTTTATCGCGCAGCTGAATCGCTGCGGGCGAGACAGAAAGGACGGCCTCGGCAAAAGAAACGACGTCGATGCCGCGTTGATCAAGCGCAGCGGTATCGACAATCGCATAGAGACCTCGCATCATGTTCTCGACATTCTTAGAGGGTGTTCATCAGGCTGCTGCGCGTTGCGCTGCTTCGGTCGGAGTTGCTCAGGTGTCGATGTACGCTTCCGCCGTCCTCCCTAGCATCACAACGCTCGCAACGCCTGATAAACACCTTCTGGCGCGCGCTCGTCCAAAAAAGAGGTTCAGGTGTAGGCTAAGGTTGACACGCGTGAAAGGAAAGCGGAAATGGTTGGGGTTCGTAACCCGCTGCGGGAGTCATGTCGTGATGCGAATTTTTTCTGCTTTCGTTCGTGGTGCGCTTGTTGCGGGTGTTTTGGCAACATCGGCCGAAACGTTGGCACAAGCGAAACCTGCGGCAGAAAAGCCGCCTGAGCCTCTACCACTTCCGCCTGCGAGTGCCCGCTTGTGGTTGATTGCCCCAACAGCGCTGGGACCATGGACGCTACGTGTCGAGAACGAAGGGTCCGTCGCGTTGCGCATTCCTGCAGACGGACGCCTTTTACGATTGGAAGTACAAACGGACGAAACGGCAAAGCCAATTTCCTGCGTGCTGCCAAAAAGTTTACGTCCGACGAATTTTCCAAGGGATCGCGAATTACTTTTGGCGCCGGCCCATTCGTATGAAGAGTCGTTCGATCCGCGATTGCTTTGTTTTGGCAAAGATGCGGCGGTGCTGGGACCCAACGTCATCGTTCGAGCGCGATTTGGTTGGGAACCGCCGAAGGTGCCGAAATGGAAGCCGAAAGCGAAAAAACCACCGACGGGACCTTTCGCTGTGGAAAGCACGGAGCGTGAACCAACGATTGCGCCGCTGTGGGAATTACAAGCTCCTGCCATATTGTTGGGTGCAGCGACGGCAGCTGCGGAGAAAGAAATAAAGGTCCCGACGAATGAGGGTGAAACAGACACCAAGCCGGACACGCAAAAAGGCGCCCTTGAAACGACGGAACCAGCTGCACCGACTTTGCCGCCCGTGGACGAACGCGCGGGAAGACTCGAATTGTCGAGCACGCCATTCGTAGAGGCATCGGCTCCACGCACGCTGACGGTAAACGTGACCACCAAGAATGTCGGACTTCGGCCGCTTGTCGTGGCGCTTCGACCATGGATGATGTCGTTCCGCATTGATGGCCCCGGAGGCGAGCCACAAATGTGTTATGCGGACAATACGTTACGCAATCTGCCGCGTGATGCGTACCGCCCCTTGGCGCCTGGTGCGTCGACGTCGTTTAGCGTGCTTCTCGCGGAAGTTTGTCCCCAAAATACATTCTCGAGACCAGGCCTTTATCGCGTGACGGCCATGATGGCGGCCAAAGAAACGACGAATGGTATCGACATACAAACGACCTCATTGACGGCGCGGGAGCCATCGTTCGTTCGACTTAGCGGAGCTGCAGAACCGTTTTATCCGGAACCGCCGAAAGCGGTCGCGCCACCCGTCGTGAATGCGGATTCCGAATCATCCGAGTAAAGATGCGACGGAATTCGATTCCGACCCAATCGCTACTTTTTACGAGCAGATTCACGTTTTTCGACCATGTCCATGGTCTGGATGTGTTTGGTCGGTCGACCCGTGAAGTTTTGCCGGACAAGCTCGGGATCCGCCATGGAATCAAGGGAAAAAGCGGCACCGTGACAATTGAGGCATACGTCGCGAATCATTTTGTCAGCGGGGCGTAGGTTGCTGTTTTGGTTATGATCAACGACGACGAGACCGGTGGAAGGGTTTTTCCGGCGGGGCAAGTGACACGTGGCACAAGAAACGCCAGTTCCCGCAGGTGCTTTGCCCGTAGCTTCGGCTAACCAAGTCTTGTAATGCGCGGAGCGATCGTAATTGCGCGTGTGTTCGTCGTCGTGACAATTGGGGCAAGAGCCCGCGGCGGCCATTCGAGCGTCATACGCATGCGCGGTATGGCAGGAACCGCAATTGACTTGAAGTTCGGCGGCTTCGGGTTTCATGGGCAATCGAGCATTGCCTGGTTTCATCGGGTCGAGTCCCACGGCAAGACGCATACCATGCCGGCCTTGGCGAATGCTGTGCCGTTGCTCTTCGTGGCATCGTTCGCAGACAGTCATAGGCGGGTTTTTGACCCATGGTGAAGCAATACCGCCATGACAACCCGTGCAATTGACGCCGCCTCGCGCATGCGCCGATGCGGACCAATCCGTGATCAGCACGGCCGCAACGGCAACAGTGAGCGGCGTATCCGCGTCTTTCGCCAATAAGAGATTCGGTTGTTCGGTGCCAGGTTTTACCCCGCGTAGCGGTACTTGCGCCAAAGCCAACGTCGGGGGTTCACCAATGTGTTGCTTGAGGTGATCTTCCCACAAGCTGCGATTGTCGTGATAATTGTGGCAACCACTATCACTACACGTGGAAAACGACATCTCTGCGTGACTCGGACGTTCCGTTCCGACGTCGGAATGGCATTCGACGCAAAAATCGACAGGCATCGAATAACCTTCGCGGTGGGTCCCGGCCGGCCAATGCTCGGCATGACATGTCACGCAACGAGTGGCGTCGAGTTTCGCGAGTTGTGCGGCATTCCGAGGATCGTCGAATTTGGTCTTGGGATGCGAATCGGCAGCTTCACGTGCTTGTGCGTGACATTTCAAACAAGCATCATTCGATACTCCGCCAAACGGCGAATGGCAGGAGTTGCACGCCATTTCGATCTGGTAATGCCCGTTCGAAGTGGATCCGGGCAGATAGATCGTCTGGTCTTGCGACCGCAGGCGAAACGCACCGTACCCACCCACGAGCCCCGTGACCAAAAGCCAAACGAGAATGGATACACGCGTGCTCATCAGGGTGCATCAGTAGTAGTACACCATGAGCACGTGGAGCGCGACGAGGATCGGCAGCGGCCAGAGCACGAGGATGTGCACCCAGGACACTCGTAAGCGCCGATCCCGTGCAGCCAAGGCCGACCAGCGATCACTCAGTGCAAACACGGCCCCGGCAACAGCACCCACGGTCATCGCCAAGAGAAACGCAACGGTGAGCACGAAATTGAGCCCGTTTCCGACGTGAAAACCCGTGTGCGCGAAAAACAAGACGAGCGACGCGGTCGTCACCAAACCGTGAATAGCTCGGAAAACCGGTACGTCGGCAAATTGAAAACGCTTCCATCGCTTGCGTAGCGAGATGAGCAGACTGGCCAGACAAACCGCCACCAGCAAATATCCGCTGACTTGTTTCCATACGGAACTCCGCGTCAACAGATCGATGAGCGCACTGGCGTGTATCGAACGCGCGGGTGGAATGGGCGGAGCAAAGATGAGAACGAATACCCAAGACACCGCGACGATCGAAGCGACGAGAAGCGCTTTACGACCTCGCTCTGCCGGCAACGCAGAAGGCAACACGGTACGTGGTGGCGGTAAACTCGATGTCGTGAGCGTTCCCGGTGCACTCGACAAGTTCTTCGGCGGAACCCACGTGCGACGTGAAACAGGCGCGCGATCCGCAGAAGGAATCAGTGATTCTCGACCACCAAGAAGCTGCGTGACCTCCGAATCGTCCACCGCTCCGATGAGCGATATCCGCGAGCGCGAGCGCGATTGTTCAGTAGGAAAATCGCTCGTGCCGGCTTTCAAATCTTCACCCCCGACCATGCTTACACGCCGAACCGATGGTGGCGGCCGATCGGTCGAAGTCGCGATCAGTCCTCCCGGATCAGATATTCGGTTGGCCGAGAATTGAAAGCTTCCACGATTCGGTAGCGACCTCGATCGAACGCTGGCAGGCGCTGGAGTTGTGTCGCTCCGACTAGATGTCGGCGTGCGTCGATCCGTGGACAAACGCTCCGACGGTCGCTTCGCCGATGCTTCTCCTGAAGGCTCGAAACCAGTCGGTGCTGATCGCGGGATCGCGAGCTGCGAGTACGCATCGCCTCCGAGTTGCGACGTGTCGAAAATCATGCCCGACGCCGGTGTTCGCGTGGATAGAGGTTCGGCCGTGACGACACGAACCGATGGCGATTTGCGCCGCGAAAGCGGAGCTGGTCGACTTGTTTCCACCACCGTAACGCTGCTCTTGGGCGTTCCAGACGAACCCTCACGCGAGCCTTGTTCAGAGGAGCGACGTGAGATCGTCAGACGCGAGGAAGGCTGCGCTTCCACCACGGGCATACCTGTTGAAGGTGTTTGTGTCGACGTGCTGGAAGATGCTGGCTCCGCATGTTTTTTCTGCGGCAGGGTGGCTCGTGCGACGACAGCTACACCCGTCCGAGGTGTTGGCGCAGCCGTTTGTTCAGCTGCTACTGAGCCAATCCCTCGCGGCGCAAGGTCGATGCCCGCGGAAGGTGTCGCCGCCTCGGCGCGCGTAGCCTTTGTCTGCACCTCCGTTCGCGCATTCTTCGGCGGCGACGGGTCCATTTCAGCGACTCGTGCCGCCGATATTGCGTACGCACGGAGCGCGGGTCCAAGCACCATGCCGGCCGCTGGTGTGAGCGTCGACATGGCCGCATCGGGCGCGAGCAATGTCTCACCGCTCGTGATGAGATTGACGACTTCTTGCAGCTGTCGCGATGAGTTCGCCGCATCGTCTCGACGCGAATCAGCACTCGACGTCGGAATGGCCATGCCCGATCGTGGTGTTGCTGGGGCGCGATGAATACGCGCATCGTCCTTGCGCAGCGTCGAATCGGCCTTGCGTTGCTTCGCCTCTTCTTTTTCTTTGCGCAGTTTCGTGTCTTCTTTGCGCGAGGACGACTCGTCCGTGCCGTAGCTAAAGTCGCCATGGAGTGCGGCAAGTACAGCAAGACTTCGTGGACTTGGTTTGACGTCCGGCGCGATGGAACTCGTCCTCAAGACAGCAGCAAGCTCCGTCGCCGTCGTCGCCGCAGTGCGAGGCGCGATGGGAGGCGCGATGGGAGTTGCGATGGGATCTGCGTCGAGCTTTGACGCTTTCGTTTGTCGAGACACACGCGTACGCGCCGACGGCGGAACGCTCTCGTCATTCGTTTCATCGAGCGGCGGAGGCGCCACGGAGCCGGTGGTCGAAGAACTGACGACCGTCGACCGTAGACTTTGCGACAATCCTTCAAACCGACTCGTCGCCGTACCAGTACGTTGCGTCGTTGCCCCTGTTGCGTCGCGCGAAACTGGAGACGAGTCGGTGCGTGCACGAGACGCTTCACGACGCGATCGTATGCCTTCGCGACGGGAGACCGGTGCTTCTCCACGAGGCGATGGTGGCGCATCGTTTCCGAGCAACGATGCGGGAGTATCGACGCCTAGCAGTTCGGCGATGAGCGGTTTGCACGAACCACAGAGCGTGCCGGCTTTCGTTTGTGCACAAACATCATCGAGGTTTGTGCACCCGTCCGCGATGACTTGTCCGATCGCTCCACGCGTGACGCGCAAACATCCACAAACGACGGCTTCGGGAGCCCATTGGGCAACAGGAGGAGATTCCGATTTCGCCCAAAGATCGCCGGTGCCGCGAAACCTGCGCATGTCCCAGAACGACAGCGGCAACGGAGACTTGAGAAGATCACGAATGCGTTCGAGATTCTCCCAATCACCAATCGTCACCGCTCCGATGAGGCGCCCGTTACGAACGACGAGCTTGCGGTACAAACCGCCACCGTTGAACACGTGAGCGTTGGTCCCGACCCGTTTGTCGCCGTCGTACTCACCAAGCGCCGCGACGGTAACGCCCATCAATTTCAAACGCACCGAAACGTCGGGCGTATCGAACGTCTGCTGTCCCCCGACGAGATTCGACGCCAATACGTCGACCATTTGGTACCCCGGTAAAACCAGTCCGTATCCGATACCTCGTGGAGCAGCGCAGTCGCCTATGGCGTGAATCTGTTCGTCCGGCTTGCCCGTTTCCTTATCGATGACTTGCAGTCGATCGTCGACGATGATGCCGCCGTTGTCTGTCGTAGACAAACCCACCGCAGCGGCGAGTTCTCCCTGTGGTCGAATGCCCGCCGCAAACACGAGCATGCCCACCATGAGCGGGTCGCCCGTATCGAACGTCAAACGCAGTCCCGTCAGTTTCGCTCCGCCTTGCGCCTCGAATGGAAGCGCCTCGACTTCGGTCAATTTGCGTCCGCAGTGAACTTTGACGTCGAGCCGTTCGATCTTTTCGCGCAAGACCGCCGCACCATCGGCATCGAGCTGACGGGGCATGAGCCACGGGGCCGCTTCGATGACGTGAACGTTGAGCCCAAGGTCGTAGATAGCCTTGGCTGCTTCGAGTCCCAGAATGCCTCCGCCGATGACTGCGGCTTGCATGAACGGCGAGCCCAGAAGTTCGTCGGCGCGATCTTCGATGTCGTAAACATCGTCGACGGTTCGATATACGTAGACGCCTGGAAGCGCTTCTCCCGAGGGCGAAATGACTTCGACGTCCGGGACAAACGGTTTTGCCCCGCTTGCAAAAACAAGGCGCGTGTAGCCGATCGAGCGACCCGATTTTGAAAACACGATGCCGTTGACGCGATCGATTTCAACGACGGGATCATCGAGAAACAGCTCGATTCCGTTGTGCGCGTACCACTCGTCCGAGGCCAGCAAGAGTTTGGTCGACGATGTACCGGAGAGCAGATCCGTGAGGTGAACGCGATCGTAGGCGGGCCGAGACTCGTCGCCAAAGACGACGACACGTTTATCGTCGACTGCGTTGTACTCCACCATTCGCTGGCAGAGTCTATGGCTGACCATCCCGTTACCGATGATGACGAGCGTCTGGTCAGCTTCGTTGCTCAGGTCCACCGTGTTCGCTCTCCGCTTCTCAGCGCTCGGCGCGCCGTCAAACGGGCTGTCGACAGCTTATAGCGCATCCGAACTACTTCGGCGCACCATCCGGTCGAGAGTCGGGTGACTAAATGGTGGACGACAGGCGGGACGAACACCTGGTCGCGATGCGTAGTTTTACGTCGCTCATTTCGTTCGACGGCATTCATCGCGTTCGGTGTATTCGTCACCCTCATTGCTCGTTGAACGCTCAATCGACGGACGGAATGGTGACGTGAAGCAAGGTTGTCGAGCCGCGTAACCCTGCAAGTCCACGAAATGCAACGGCCGACAGTTCACGCCGCATGCAGTTGGCAGCGCTTTCGTGTTTAGCCTCCGCCGCAATCGCGCTGATCGACGAGGCGACGATATTGCCATCTTCGTCCACTCGAAAGCCCAAAACAACGGCATCTGGAGGCAAAATGTGCCCTTCGGCATCACGACAACGCGTGACGAGTGGATAGTAGATTTGCGCGCGCGCTGCACGTTCTGCCGCATGCGCTGGCAACGCTTGCACCTCGACGGTGCCTCCTTCGATCAACGTCGACTTCGGACCACGCGAACCGTTCGCCATTCCTTTTGAGCCCAAAGTATTTTTCGCGGTTCTGTCTTGTTTCACGCCAGTTTCAGTTCCGATGAGCGTGACTCCGGAAGGGTCGGTTGCGGAGGGCATCGTTTTCGGAGCTGCGGCGAGAATTTCTGCCAGCACACCAGGTTCGGGAGTTCGAGCCAACGGAGGGCCACCGTTCGAGCTTTCGTCGACTGACAAACGTAGCCCTGCATCGACAGAAAATACTGACGACGCAGCCATTGGCGCAGCACTAGGTGTTGGCTGTGCACACGCACCTGCAACGAGAACGACTCCGACGAGCGACAACCCACGCACGGCGCCTAGCGTCTCGCGAAAGGACTACGCTTGCAACCACCTGGACCTTGTCCTGTAGCATCTTGGCAACGTGCGTGATCTCTGGGCCATTCTTGCCATCCTTCGACGGTCTTTGCGTGGTGGACCTTTTATCGGGTTCGCCTCAGCCATCGGTCTTGCAGCGCTTGCAGGCGCAACCGCGGGACTCCTACCAAGCCTCGTCGGCGTGTCCGTGGGAGCCATCCTCGGGCGTCCACCTACGCCAACACCAGGCGTCGCCGGCGCTTTTGCACACCTGGTTTCAGATGCGAACGCGTGGGTCGTCATTGGGGTGACCCTCATTGCGATAACGTTGACCGTCGGCATTGCGATGGCCCAAAGCCGCAAAGGCACGGAACTCGCCGCCGAAGTCACCGCCGCGTTACGCATTGAACTCGTGCGCTCCTCTCTTTGGGCATCGCCACGAGCATTGTCCGCTGCTGGCGCGTCCGCACTTGCACCAAAAGGCGGCCCAGCTGCTCCGCCTGGAGCCAAAGCTCCCGCAACACGAGGGTTTGACGCGGTGAAACTCGTCATCGCGCGTGATGCAGCGGTTGTCGCCGACTTCTCCGTCGCTGTCATGACGGGTTTGCCCCAAGCGATCGTCACCCTCAGCGTCCTCGCTGTGGATCTCGCTTCTGGCGGCGCCGGGTTTGTCCTGCTCGGTACGTCGGTACTTTTCATCTTGTCGCGTGTGTTGTCCGATCGAGCTTCGCGACGTGTCGGCGAACGCATGCAATCGATGCAACGTGCCGATACGGGCGTTTTCGGATCGCTTGGGGAAATGCTCAACGCAACGGAAGAATTGCGACTTCTTGGCGCACGCAAGACGGCGCTCGACGAGTTCGCTGGGTCCGCTCACGGAGCGGCAGACGCGCGTCGTAACTTCGCTGCGGCACTCGCGTTGTCGGGACAAATCAAGAGTGTGCTGACGGCGATGTCGCCACTCGTGATTCTGGTCGCGATGAAGCTTTCGGGACGAACCCACGATGCGAGCGACGTAGCGAAACTACTGCTCGTCGTGCCGTTGCTTCTCGGCCGTTTCGAAGCCATCGATGGATTACGTTCGGGCCTTTTGGAGCGAGCTCCGCTGCTTTCTGCGTTGCGCGACCTACTGTCACTTCCAGCGCATCCTCCCGAGCCAAAAGATCCCGTGCCGCTGTCTCAATTAGGAAGCAGCGCCATCGTGCTCGACAACTTGAAGTACCAACCCGAAGGAACCGATCGCGCGGTACTCGATGGTTTGTCACTCGAGATTCCCGCCGGTGCGGTCGTCGCCATTTGTGGAGCTTCGGGATCGGGCAAATCGACGATGTTACGTATGCTGTTACGCCTGGACGAACCCACGAGTGGCACCATTCGGGTCGGTGGAGTCGATCTTGCGCGTATTGTTCCGCATGATTTGTCGAAGCTTTTTGCAGTGCTTGGTCAAGCCTCGGTGCTGCTCGAACGAACTGTCGAACAGAACCTCGCGCTGGGTCTCGACGCTGTGCCTTCTGCAGACAACATGCTGGCGATGCTGGCGAAGGTTCATCTGGACGATCTCGTCGAAGGTCATAATGGACGAGGTTTGTCCACGGAAATACGCAAGATCCCGCCGAATTTTTCTGGTGGTGAACAACGCCGATTGATGCTGGCACGAATGCTCTTGCGAGATGCGCGCGTGTTGGTGCTCGACGAACCCGAAGCGGGTTTGCCCGCGGCAACGGCCGAGGAGCTTTTGAGAAACGTCGTCGAGTTATCGGCGGGTCGGACGACGATTGTCGTGACGCACGCGCCGCATTTGGTGCGTTCGACGTGGAACGTGGTGCTCGACAAGGGCAAAATTGCCGCAATGGGTACCCATGACGAACTCGTCAAGACTTCGGATATCTATCGTTCCTTGCTGGCTGAAGGGCCTCGCAAAGCCGCGGCAGGCCCGGGGCCCAATGCTGCGCCACCGGGAATGGCTGCGCCGCCGGGAATGGCTGCGCCGCCAGGAATGGCTGCGCCGCCGGGAGCCAAACCTCCCGGACCAACGCCGCCGATGTAAACTCACTTCACCATTGCCGATTGTCCACGCACCGCAGTCGAATACAACATGGCCGCGAGTGCACCGAATGCGAGCATACCCGACCAATTGCTCGCACTGAATGCAGCGAAGACGTTGCTCAGGTCGAATTTCGATTCCATACCGATTCCCGCAACGAATGCTGCGCAAAGACCAGCAATGGCACCACCCGCGATGTAGCCGGAACTGAGCAACGTTCCCGGGCTGAAATCGGCTTCATCGGCACTTGCGCCTCGACTACGATCCACGAGCCATCGCACGACACCACCCGCGAAAATAGGAACGCTCGTCGAAATGGGCAGATACACGCCCACGGCAAATGGGAGCGATGCGACGCCACAAAGCTCCATCATGAGCGCCAACATCACGCCAATGAGGACCAAATCCCAGGGCAACTTGCGGGTGAGAATGCCGTCGATGATCAACGCAAACAAACTCGCTTTGGGAGCATCGAGTTTCTTCACTTCACGCAAGCGATAAACGAGCTGACCGTTTTCCGCGAGATATCGCGAGGGCGCTCCGCCAGCCGCAGAAGGAACTTCGACAACGTCGTAGGATTTCCGATCTGGCCCGAGCATTGAGCCTTTTTGGGCTGCGGAACCAGGGACTGCCGAAGGCGTGGCGACTTTTTCCGGTTCGTGCGGAACACGTCCACCAATGCCTGGATCGATGACGAATGCGATTTTGCCCGCTCCGTCCACCAAATATTTACCTTGCGGAATCGTAATTCCCGATTCGGCTTGGTACGCAATACGATAATCTTGGCCATCCGGTCCTTTTTCGATGACCGCCGTGATGGATGCCGGAGGCATGGGCGATTCGTACGTTTCGGCCGCATGCGTCGTGTAGGACTTGTTCAAGAAAAGCAGGGTCGTTCCAATGACGAGAGCGCTCGTTATGACACCCACGAGTAAACCGATTTGTTGGCGATACGGTGTGGCTCCGATGAGGAATCCAGTTTTGAGATCCTGGCTCGTGGCGCCACCATTCGACGCTGCAATGCAAACGATCGCTGCTGTCGACAGGGCCATTGCACGATAATCGACGCCGACCCAACCCATGGCGAGAAACAACAGACAGGTGATGAGTAGCGTAGCCACCGTCATGCCGGAAATCGGATTGGACGACGAGCCAATTTCGCCGCAAATGCGCGAAGAAACGGTCACGAAGAAAAATCCGAACAACATGATGAGCAATGCCGAGGGGAACGTAATGCCCAGCGTTGGTGCCAGCCATATGGCCAAAAGAAGCGCGATCGATCCGTAAAGCACGAACGAAAATGGTAAATCACGTTCCGTGCGCGGAACTGCCGCCCCACCTGCGCGACCCGCACGAAAGCTTTTGATGCCACTACGAAACGCTTTCAAGATCGTCGGAAGCGCGCGACCCAAACTAATGAATCCTCCCGTCGCGACCGCTCCGGCTCCAATGTAGAGCACGTAGCGACTGCGGATTTCATTAGGAGCCATATCGCGAATCAACTTCGTCGCGGGGAAAAGGTTCACATCGAGGTGATCACCAAAAAAGGCGATCATGGGAATCAGAATCAAATAAGCGAGTACACCGCCAGCCATCATCACGCTCGCCGTGCGCGGACCAATGATGTACCCGACACCGAGCATCTCCGGAGACAATTCCCCACCGATGCTGGCTCCTTTGAATGCCGAAAAACGATAGTCAGGGTTCATCTGAAAAAACTTCAGGGGATCCCCGACGAGCTTGTAGAGAAACCCGAGTCCAAATCCGGAAAAGACCGTCTTGGCATTCGTGCCGCCCGTTTCGCCGACGATGAGCACGTCGGCGCACGCGGTGCCTTCGGGATATTTGAGTTTGCCATGTTCTTCGACGATAAGCCCGTGACGCAAAGGGATCATCATCAGAACGCCGAGCAATCCGCCGAGAATGCTCAAGAGGAGGACTTTGGCAACGGGAAGGTCGTATCCCATCAAAAGCAGCGACGGCAACGTGAACGCGACGCCGGCCGCGATCGATTCTCCGGCGGAACCCGTCGTTTGGACGATGTTGTTCTCCAAAATCGTGGCGCGACCAAATAAGCGAAAGATCGTGATTGACATGACCGCAATCGGGATGGATGCCGACACGGTCAAACCAACCTTCAGCGCCAAATACACGGAAGATGCGGCAAACACGATGCCGAGCAACGAACCTAGGGCCACCGCGCGCACGGTGAGTTCGCGGGGATTCTCCTTGGCCGGTACGTACGGCTCGTGCACGGGACGCTCGGATCCAGTAGATTCGCCAGGTGTTTGGTCGACGGAAACGGTCATGGGTGCAGACCGTACCAGAAAGTCGGCAAGCGAAGCGAGTCGGAAATTTACCTACGTACCGAAGAGTGAAAGCTGCTTGTCTGGTCGTCGAAAGGTCGACGGTACGTCGCTCGAGATGCGTTCTTTATTCAGTCCGAGGCGCGCGCAGTGGGTATCGAACAACTTTTCAATCATGGCCCAGCGCGGGCCCTGCCCAGAAAATCGGGCGCCAAATGCACTCTCGTTCATTTTTCCGCCGCGTAATTCGAGCACCGCGTTTTTTATTTTGTTGACACGTAATGGATACGCTTCCTGAAGGCGCTCCTCGAACACCGGAAGCACTTCCGCCGCGAGCCGCAAAGGTTGCGTAAATGCGACCTTTGCTCCGGCTTCTTTGGCGCGTTCGAGCAATTCCGGAACGTCGGAATCATTGAGGCCCGGAATGATCGGGGCAATGGCAATACCCACAGGAATGCCCGCATCAGCTAGGATTCGCATGGCAGAAAACCGCAAACTCGTCTTCGCCGCCCAAGGTTCTATTTTGAGCGCATCTTCATCGCGGGCAAAGGGAATGCTCAAGAAAACCATGACTTGGGCACGTCGAGCGAGTTCAGCAAGCAAAGCCGCATCGCGGGCAACCAAACGACTTTTCGTGATGATAGAAATCGGATTCTGAAACTCCAAACAAACTTCGAGACACCGGCGCGTGATTTCGTAATTGGCTTCGAGCGCTTGGTAACAATCCGTATTACCCGAAAAAACGATATTCTCACCTTTCCACGACGGGCGCAAAAACGCTTCGCGCAACAGTTCTGGGGCGTTGGTCTTGACGACGATTTTGCGATCGAAATCGGTACCGGCGCCGAATCCTAAATATTGGTGACTTGGGCGCGCGTAACAATACGCGCACGCATGAAGGCATCCACGGTAAGGGTTGAGGCTAAAACGGAAGGGTAAGTCGGGGCTATCGTTTTCCGAAAGAATGCTGCGCGCGCGTTCCTCGAAGATTTGCAGTGTGGCATTGGGTGGTTCTTCGAGCCACTCGACTTGCGTGGATGCCCATGGATTCGGCGGATTTTGTACCGGACGGGGCATATTGGAACCTTGTCAATTCGGTAAAACGCGACGAACGACGGTTTCCAGAGCATCGATGAAACGCGAACGATCGCCCACGGCTTTGGCGCGTAAAACTCGATCGATGCCCGCTTTTTTGGCAATCATTGGCGCTTCGATATCCAGATCGTACAACGTCTCGACATGTTCCGCAACGAATCCAATCGGTGCGATCAGTGCGCTACGAGATCCGGCGCGGGCCAGATCGGCAAATGTTTCCGCCAAGTCCGGTCCAAGCCACGGTTCGTTGCTCGCACCTTGACTCTGGAATGCCACACGCACAGAAAAACCACGCGGTTCGAGCCGCGCCGCGACGGCTCCCGCCATTTCCCGAAATTGCTTTTCGTAAGCATCTCCCGCAGCAATCACACGTCGGGGCAAACTATGCGCCGTCAGCAAAATCGGAATGGTTTTTGCTTCGTCGGGATCGACTGCAACAAGCGCCTCGTCGATGGTCTCGACAAACGCGTCGATCAATGCCGGCTCCATGCCCCATGCGGGAACAGCAAGCACGCTCAATTCGGGATGTCGAGCGGCCGCTTCGCGAATGGATGCGTGATACACATCGACCGATTGCGGTGCGAGCGGCAAAGAAATCACGGTACGAATTCCCTGCTCCACGAGATTCGGCAACACTTCATTCGGATATGGGTGCCAAAGGCGCCCTGCCACCACGACCGGAATGCCCACGCGCCCCTCGAGCGCGCGCGCCTGAGCGGCCGTAATGGTCATCAGCGGCGAACCACCAATCAATTCGAAGCGATGCTTGACTTCTGTTATGAGTTCCGGCGGCGCTGGGCGGCCACGACGAATGTTGTTGATAAAGGCGGCCATGTCCTCCAAACGGGACACTGTGCCATGGCAAGAGACGACGATTGCGACGGACATCGCGACGGAACATAGCGCGGCAAACCCAAAGCGCTACTGTGATTGACGTGGATACAGAAGTTCAAACGCGACCAGGGGCTCCGCGCCCCTGTACCCGCGCAAGGGACAATGTCCCTTGACCCGTGTATGGTTCGTCCGCGATGCGGTCGAACCAC
>JANORL010000095.1:0-5494 GCA_031415295.1 Polyangiaceae bacterium
AAAGGTGCCAACCACTTTTCCAAAGGTGCCAACCACTTTTCCAAAGGTTACGGCGCATACCTGCGGAAACGTTGGCCCTCTGGTTTCTCTCCTTGATTTTTCCTGACCGCTCGATCTATGTTGCGGCATGCCGCTTCAACCGCCGGCGGATGCGGAACTCGTCCAATCGCCCCTGGGCACATGCTGGATTTGGTGCCCAGCCCCAGATGTTATCGTCTCCCTTTTTAAGGGTGTGCTCTCTGCGCAGGCTGCCACAAGGATCGATGATATCCTCCGCCGCTTGACCGCGAATGGCAATAAACACGACGCTTTCCACGACTGGGAAGGCATGACGGATTACGATGGCCAAGCTCGCGTGACGCTCACCAACACCGCCCTTGCGCTCCGTCCTTCCAGCGAACGCGTCCACTTGCTCGTCCGCTCGAAAACCGTCGCAATGGGCGTCAAGGTTGCGAGTGTCGTGTTGCCCACCCTCTTCTCCCACCTCGACCGTGCTAGCTTTGAGTCGGCTCTCGAGGAGTCCATAACGCGACGTCGCAAGAGCTGACATTTCGACCAAGCGCGGGATATCGGCCCAGGTTGTTACGACAATCGTCGATGGATGTTGTCGTGGAAAAGCTCGCGCAACAGTTGCGTCACGGTTGGCCGATGCTCATGGCCAAAACCGCGCCGATGAAAATCAGCAGTACGATTCCAACGACAATGGGCACGACGGGCAGACGGCGCCGCTGGTTCGGGCTTGTTTCGGTTGGCATAACAAACCAATCTGGCGTTGTATTGGTCGGTTCTTGGGCCGTACCGGGTTGCTGTGCCAATTTTATTTCAATGACCCTGCGAGCTTCGGCCACTTGTAAGCTCAGATTACTCGGTTCGATGATGCGCAGCGTGCCCCGCGGGCCGGGAGCAGCTTCGTCTGGAGTCGACGACTTATCGGCGACGATGACCGTCCCCTTTTTTGCGATCGCGGGTTGTTGCCATTCAATCGGCAGGGGAATGGTCAAATCGAACCCTTTTTTCGAACGGAGCGAATCAACAGCCTTTGGCGAGGATGGCACTTTCGTTTCAATGGAATCAGGAAACTCTTCCGTTGTTGGTTCGGTTGCCGCTGACAACGCTCGAGCTGCCAAGATCACGAGGGCACGCGAACCTTCCTTCTCCCGCACGAACGGGTCCAGCATTTGCGAAACAATGCTTGCGGATGCAATTCGTAATTCCCGGTCGCGCTGCATGCATTGGGCAACGATTTCGTCGAGACCCGGATCGATATCGGGCAAAAATACTGAAATGTGTGGAATCGGCTGCGTGAGAATTCCCGTGAGAATGGCCGCCATACTACCTTGAAACGGGCGATTACCCACGAGCATCTCGAAAAGTACCACGCCAAGGGCCCAAATGTCGGCACGACCGTCGACGTCACGACGAGCTTGCGCTTGCTCGGGGCTCATGTAGCCCGGTGATCCAAGAAGGCCTCCAGGTGTTGTCGCCAGCGAGTCGGCCTTGCCGAGATCCTTCGCAACTCCGAAATCGAGGACTTTGACGAGGACATTGTCTGCGGGTGTTTCCTGGTGGAGGAAAACGTTTGCGGGTTTCAGATCCCGGTGGACGATGTTTGCTGCATGTGCTGTTACCAGCGCTTGGGCGACGTCTCGCCCAATCTGGGCCGCAAGCGGCGCGGGAAGTCGGCCGCTTCGCGTAATGAGTTCGGCCAGCGTCACCCCGCTGAGCAGTTGCATCACGAGAAATGGATTTCCCTTTTCCGTTTCCCCAAATTCGTACACGTCGACGATGTTTCGATGGGAAAGCGACGCGCAAATACGAGCCTCGCGCAAGAATCTCTGACGGAGATCGTCCGACCCGCGATTCATCAACTTGATCGCCACGCGCTTGGACGTCGTCTCGTCAACAGCCTCCCACACCACAGCCATCGCTCCAGTGCCGATCTCGCGGACGAGGCGAAATTTTCCGTTGAGGCGTTCACCGACCATCATAGCCCCCTATGCCTACTACATTTTCGGCGGCTAGGACTACACGAATTCGTGCTTTACAGCGAATGTGTGGATTCGTCCTATTTCAACGGCGGGGGTTCATACACCCGCTTGACGTCGGCGCCTCCAACGAATGCATACGAGCCGGCATTGCCATAACCGTAGACTACGATGCCAAACGGTTTTTCCCCACTGAGCTTATGCGAGCCTGTCTTCAGCGAACACGTTCGTGACTCGTAGTTTTTGCCTTCCAGCATTCCCGCCGGCGATATCGAACAAATGAATGTGCTTGCTCCGTCGAGTCGGACTTCCGCGTTGGTTTCCGCCGTAATCACGACCCAATGTTGTGTCCACTTCGGCGGTGTCGGGATGATGTATTCCGTGCGGTATTGTTCAATCGGCGGATACACCGTGAGTGATGGGTCGCCGATGTAGGGACCATCCACGTATTGATTGCTGATGAGCAATTGCCCCAACATCACGGGTTTCGTCGAATTGACCGTAAAGTTGTCTTGTGCGTACGTCGTCCGGAATTCACCTGGCGCGAGCGTAAACGAATCGTACGGCGCGGGAAGCGTCGTTGTAATCGTTGCGTTTTCCGCGACGCCCAAGAATCGAATCACATCCGGCTCGCGATACCCCGATGTCGATCGCACTGGGCTACGAGTAATCACGTAATGCGAACCAATCGATTCCACTGGAAACATTTGATCTTCCAAATGGTCGAGGCAACACGTGTCTCCCTCTGCCCACCCCGGATATGTCGGAATGTCGACCACGCCTCCTGGTGCGGATGTTGTTTCGACGCCGGAAAATACCGCGACGGGTTTGTCTGAATTGACCACAGATCCCGTCAAATCCGTAGCCGCTTTGGAATTCATCAGTTCTGCAAGCGTCGCGTCGTCCGTTTCTAGGTTCAAAACGTCAAAGGGTCCCAACGTGGCCACGATTTCGCCTCCAGCGGCCGTTGTAGCAATGGGCGGATTGCCGCGAATTCTCCACGTGGGACGCACGGTGACTTTCGTATTCGGCTTCGTCCCCACGACCGTGACGTACGACCTGTCGACGGGAAAACCGAGCAACGAGACGGGATGTCCCGCGGGCCAATTGATGACGCGATAAATCTGTCCGAGGCCTGTCGTCGGAATGAGCAGCGAGGCATCGTTCGAATACGCATTTTCAAATACGTTGAATTGATACACGACGATCGGTGCCGACGACGTGATGCGATATGCATTCGAGGACAAACACGTGCCCGGAGCTGTCGCATCGCCAGGTTTCGGACCACAGTCGACTTCTCGCGTGGGCAAGGCCGGCGTAAAGAGTTCACCTGGGTTGACGTCGTTTTCCCACACGACCGTTGGTACCGGAGGCTGGCCAACGGGTGCCGAGTTGAGTTCAATGATCACATGTGCCTTCGATTGCCCCGCATTCGACAAAGCGACGCCCCATGGTGCATTGGCTGGATCGCTGATCGCATCGAATTGGTCGAGGTCGACGGCCCAGAATTCGCAACCCACGTTCGATGGTTGATCCGAAGCAAGAATACACGCCGTCGTACACTTGCCATTCGAACACGCGCCACCATTCAATACGTCGCATGTTTCGACGACTTGATCGCTGATCGTCCCTTCGGCCGAACACGTGTGCACTTCATTGCCCACGCATTGCAACGCGTCGGGCACGCACGCCACACAACCCTTGTCGGGAACGCACGCCGTGGGACAAACCTGCGCCGTGCCCGGCGAACCATCGGCGTTGCACGGCGTAAAAACTTTGTCGAGGCATTGACCACATTGCCCAGAACTTCCACCGGACGCAGTGGCACTGGTGGTGCGGTCACCCGATGCCGAGCAGGAGAGCGACAGCAGCGGAAGGGAAAGCAGAAAGGGGAGAAAAGTGCGCATGGTTTTCGTGGAGGTGACGTCGGCGCCGTGCCGGATGCGTGACCTTTGCCGAGAATGCCATGTTTTCCACGATGGCGCGCTGAACAATCGAGCGATCGTTCGTTTTGCTTGTATCCGCCCGCCGATTCAGCCAACCTCGTCGTTCACTTGAAGGGAGCGGCTCCCATGATGAAACGCCTCATCGACTCCGTTGTGCATGGTTTCGGTTTTAGTGCAGGGAGCGCGCTTTTCGACCAAGCGGTCGAAGATGCCAGCAAGGCGTTGCGTGAGCCAACGCCCGAAGAAACGAAGAAAGCCGAAGAGCAGGCACGTAAACGAGCCGTCGCGGAAGAAAAAGAACGCGCTCGTGCTGCGAAAGAGGCGATAAAAGCGGCGGAAAAAGCTACCAAAGAAGCCGAGCAAACGCGCAAGAAGGACGCTGCCGAGATCGATGCCGAACTTGCCGCTCTCAAACGCAAAATGGGTAAGTAGCGAGTGGATTCAGTCGTCGGACGTGTCTGACGTGTCTGACGTGTCTGACCTGGAGGATATCTTGGCGAATGCCTCCACAATTTCTGGCGGAAGCCCGGAAAGGTCAGGCGTGCACGGTGGTCGCTCATAAAAGGAGGGCTCCAATGTTCCTTCCGCGTCAGCTACGTAGTTCTCCAGCAGGATAGGCATTATTTTAGCTGCTAGTTCAATCGCTTGGGCCCAGTCTTCGCCGTAGATCGTTTGGGCACAAGGGTCATCGAATCCTAGAATCTCCACCAAAACGCCCCAGCAGTCCATCTCCGTGCTACGGGCGGGGTCGCCCAATCTCAACGTAACCGTTCTCGACGGGCCACCATCATCAGGCGAGAATTTCGCTTCCAGAGTTTGCATGTCAATCACCGCTTCGTTTCTTGCGCCTACATTTTCGAACGCAATCGCCATGTTGTTCACCAGCCGCTTGCCGGCACTTCGTTCGTCTGGCTATGTCCGGAATCTTCTCACACTTCTTATGGTTGTCATTGTAGTCTTCGTAGCATTTGTCAATACACTTTGTCAGCATTTCGTCGCATTCGTCGCCACATTTACGGTAATGGGCATTCGCGTCATTTCCGCATTGCAGTGACTCTTTTTCTGCCGCGATTCTGCCGCAAACTCCTGCTTCCTGAACATAGACGTTTTCACATTCGACGTGACACGCGCTGTCAGGAACCGGATTGCTCGCGTGAACAGGTACGAGACTTATTAGTAATATTCCTGCAACGATGGTGCCGCCAAACAGCTTGCGAATATGCATGTGTAGGCCTCCTCGGTGCAATGAGAACACTGACAGTATCGACGGTCAACGTCAAAAATGGAACCAGCCATCGTTCGTCCGCGCTTCGTCGACAAACTCGACGTGTTCGCGGCGTGGTTTGTCGCAACGATCGGTGGTCTTGGCGCCGTGATGGAAGGGCGTTCATGGGCCAGGTGGTTCGAGGTCGTACGGATGGCAGCGACGCCGGGCGTGATCTACTTGCTCACCTGACCTGGGTCCGGTTCGTCTCTCTCGGGGGGTTTGGGGGGCAGAGCAGTCGGCTCGTCTTTTGGGCTTGCCCAAAAGACTCAAAGAGCCGCCTGCGAGCCCCCCATCGA
>JANORL010000096.1:0-4780 GCA_031415295.1 Polyangiaceae bacterium
CTTTCTCGATGCGTCGTCGAATTCGACCTCCATCTGCTTCAACTGCTCGATGAGCGATTGCCGCAATTCGTCGGGCATCGGAAATAACCCGCCATCGAGCTCCGGTTGGCCCGACACACCTTTCGGCACCACACGTGCCGCAATGAGATCCCACGCGCGTAATATCCGCGACGCACTCCGTTCGTGCACTTGGACTTCATTTCGATGAATGACATCCCGCAATGTCATGCCCTTGCCCGGCTCGACGGCGATAATCTCATAAAGCTGCATGGTCGTGTGCCGTACGGCCTCAAAAAACCTTCGTTCCCCTGGAGGAAGTGGGGGTTCGTTTTCGAGGAGATAATCGGCCATCGTTTCTCCCTGATCGGCCGCATCGAACAACAACCACCACAAGAACGCATAATCGGCCACCTGCGCAATGTGATCATCCTTGTGTTTGTCACGCATTGTCAACTGTCGGCCCCAAAACAGTTGCTTCTGGGGCTCGAGTTCCTCAGGCGGTATTGACTTCACAAACTTACGCAGCGCGAAATCTCGATCTGCATTCGAGTACGACGCGTTCGCTTTCTCGATGCAACACTTCTTGTACTTGCGCCCGCTGCCGCAAGGGCATACTTCGTTACGGCCGATGTTTGTCATGGTGCCGGAGTCTAAACGATCAAGTACATCAACGACAACCAAATTTCGCTCGACGACAAACTTTTTTGAAACGAGACGTTCGTCATCGGGTCCCCCGACGCACCTTTGGATGCCTCAAAACCAAGACCGAAGCGGCGGGACAACAACTGGACCGACCTGCAGTTTGTCCGATTCGGGCAAAAGTGGACCTGGGCAGACGCAAGCGTCTGGAGTAACGCGGAGACGCATGCGGACAAACTGCCGCTACCAGGCACAAGTGAGCGAGTGGGAGCCAAGAGGTGCCCAACAATGGGATCATTCAGGTCAGGATCCGTTTCCAGTTTCCTCGAGTAAATCGACGAGTTCTGGTTGCATGTAATCGTATTCGTCGGGAATACCCCAGCATTGAAGGACGCGATGCTCCACGATTGAACCGAATTTCTTTCGGACATGGGACCGGTGCTCGCGGTCCATACACACGATTCTGTCCGCCCATTGAATGAGTTTGGCATCGAGTACCACACGGGCATCGAGCGATGTTCCTGCGGATCGGACGTCGAAGCCTGGCCGACCTTCGAACAAGGTTTCTGCCGTTCGACTGCGTAGCTTGTTTTGCGAGCAGATAAAAAGCACTCGAATCATGCGGTTGAGCATTGATTAAAACTCACTATTCTCCACCCGAAAGTGTCGTCAATCGAGCATCGAGCGAGGGTACGTTTTGATGAACGTGTTGACGTTGTGGAGAATTGTAGTGCATCTTGTTCTGCATGAACGCGAAGAAACGCGCCGACAAGGGTCGAAGACTGGCTGAGTTGGTCACCAACGCCGTCGCCACTTGTCCCGGTAGCTCGGGGGATGCTGTATCGGCTGGACTGGTTCGTCCGTGCGTACGGCGGTGAACGAGCTCGAATCGCCGTCCTTGATCCGGAAGGTGCCCTTGAGGCGACCGTCTTTGCCGAGCGTCACCCGGCCTGAGCCCGACATTTGGTCGTACTCCCACGCGCCTTCCCACGTGAATGAGACGCCCGTCTTGGTCGGCTTGCAGTTCACGTACGCGAGCAGGCAATGCATCCGCAGGCGATCGCCGTGTCCGGTCAGCGACAGAAGGGCGGCGCCGAGGATATCGAGGCCCTTGTTGCCCCACTGCGAAGTCTCGACGATTCGCCACCAGCCTTGATACTCGAACGGGATGGGCTCACTCATATGCTGTCCTGCGCCTCCTGCTATACCGAGACAGACCCGTTTATACAGAAAATCGCTCTCGGCGCAAGCCCGGTTTGGCGCAGTATGCTCACCTTGGCAACTCGGGCATGTTGATGAAACGGGCGATCTTCATTCACTGGCACGCATCCGTTGCTCGGTTATGCGACGAGTTGCTTCGTCGAGTCGCTTCGCTCGAGCGTCGCCCAGATCGCGTTTCCAAATGGCAGCGCGAAGCTCGCCCCAGCCTTTTGCAAGCTCCAACGGACCGGCAAGCATAACGATGGTTTGGGCTCCGCAAGCGAGCTTCGTGAGGCGGATCCGCCAACGATGATTCAACTCCGCGCGTGCTCGCTGAGCGAACCCGAAGAAACCTGGCATGACCATGTTTGGGATGCACATTTTTCTCGTGGCGAGTGGCATCTCGTAAGGAATTTACGAGACAAATAGCGGATCGCGCGCTACGTCATTCGGCACTCGATTCGTTTGCGGCCCCAAAATATCATGACCACTCCCGACCCCATCGCTTCTGCCTACGACCATTGGTCGCCCGTGTACGACGCGGATGCGAATGCCACGCGCGACCTCAATGCCGAAGTTTTGCGGGCCGAACCTCTCGATATCGCGCAAAAGGACGTCCTCGAAATCGGCTGCGGCACGGGCCTCAATACCGTTTGGATTGCCGAGTCGGCTCGATCTGTTGTTGCCGTGGATTTTTCCTCGGGAATGCTCGCCAAAGCGCGCGAGCGTGTGCGCAAGGAGCATGTGCGATTTGTCCAGCACGATATTCGCGTCCTTTGGCCCGTGGCCGATGCATCGTTTTACCTCGTCATTGCTACGCTCGTTCTCGAGCATATCGAGAATTTGGATCCTATTTTCGTTGAGTTGAAGCGTGTTTTGCGACCGGGCGGGATGGCCTATCTTGCCGAATTGCATCCCGAGCGGCAGCGACGGGGTTCACAAGGCCGATTTGCCGCGAAGGACGGTTCCACCGTGTTGGTTCCTTCGACGATTCATACCGAAACGGATTACGTAAATGCGGGGGTTGCCGCGGGATTGCAGCTCGTCCGTCAAAGCGATCGAGCTTGTCCTGCAGATATAATAAAACAAGCCCCTCCGAGGTTGATTACGTTTATGTGGCACAAGGTTTCGACGTGATGATTGACGGAAAGATGAAGCTGCGAAAATCACTTCCAATTGCTCCCGGACCGTTTTACGTGGACTCGGATTGTTGCACGGCTTGCGGCGTGCCCGATACCCTTGCGCCCGACCTCTTTGGCACGGACGATGACGATGGTTGCGTCGTCAAGAAACAGCCCACAAATGCCATTGAGGTTGATCGCATGCTGCTAACGATGATCTCTGCGGAGTTCGGTTGCATTCGATACGCAGGAGCGAACCCGGAAATCCGTCGACGACTTGCCGAGCAAGGCGAACCGTCCTTATGCGATATTCCACTTGATGAGCCCATTGCCCCGCTCAACTTTGATCACGCGGGCGTCAAGGTTGCGAACTTCCCCTGCACGCTCGATGCACTCATTGCCGATTTTAAGATGTTTCTCTTCAAGCACAGGACAAACTACCGATTTCGTTGCAATTCGCGCACATCCGTGCAATGCGTGCTTGGTATCTCTTGGTATGAGGACCAATTTCATTCGGTTTTGATTCGACAATCCGAAGCACCAAAATTCGACTGGCTCGTCGTGGGCCTTCCCTTTCTCGTGTACGATTGGCTGACCGCACAACCTTCGCGCTTTTATCATGCTTTTTATACTGCCGCCGATTGGAATGGTGCCCGAGCGGATTGCCGACTTGTTCCGTGGTGACGAGACCAGATAGCAGTTGAACATTGGACATAGGTCGAGATGGTTGCCAAGGTTACTAATCTTCGGCAGAGGCAATCCACTGTGCTACTGATTCCGAAAAATGGGCGAAATCATGGAAGATAATCAAGGTTCGGACGTTGAGGATGCATTCATTCAACGCATTGTGGCGGTTTTGCGTCGCCGAAAAGAGTTGAGCTTTGTCGAGTCTGTTCGCGAATATCGACAAATTGAAGTGGAGTTCGTCGAGCGTGCTGGCGAAAACGAATCAAAGGCTTTGGAGACGAAGCGGATCACTAGCCATCATCTGCTCATGGAGGCGGAACGATCCAAGCAATCCCACGAGATCTGTGAGCCGATTTGGAACGAGCTAGTTCAGCGTGGATTTTCGAACATCACGCAGCGAGACACGATGAGCAGCTTCTATGCCCGCTGCTGCCAACACAACGGCGAATTCGACGCCGGTATTGAAGTGCTCGAATCTCGCATTGCAGAGTTAGAGCGGTTGCTCCAGGACCAGACGCTCACGCCTGATGATCGTTTCTATTGTGAAGAAAATATCAGGATGCATAGCGAGATGCGGGACGAACTCAAAGCTGGCATCCGCAAGTGAAGCCTTAATCGGCCTCCTATTGCGCCCACCATCCCCGCTCGTGAAACATCAGGGCTCGGCACCATGCCGTCTTGGCATCGCATTGGGACTCGTAACGTTCACGCTGGACTCGTAGAACGAAGCCCGTCTTGGGGGTGGCAAGTTCATCGGAGAACTCTAATGGGCATCGAGCTTCGTAAGATCGGCGGACGATGCGGTTTTTTCTGGACGCGTTCACTGGGTAGTTTTGCATTAACCAATACCAAGCTACAAGTCAAAATGAAATTAAAGTAGAGGCGGGATTGACCGGCTCCCTGGCCTTGTGGATGCACGAGTGGGGTTGCTGGACTAGGGCGGGAATTGCTGCGCTTTAGCGGCAACATGCTCCAGAACCACCCTGCGAAATGAGAAAATGGGTGCGTCGACTCTTCCGCGCGACATTGCTGATGGGCCGCGTTTGTCCAATTGCCCAACATGAATTAGCTGCAAATGGACGTACGTGCGTCGGTCGAGGGAAAAAGCGCACGCGCCGAACTGGCGGACGGTG
>JANORL010000097.1:0-3473 GCA_031415295.1 Polyangiaceae bacterium
CGAAGATGGGCTCAGTCCATTTCCGATGTACGGTCGCACCGATACGCAAGGCATCGTCGTGCTGGGTCCTGTTCCTGAAGCGGCGATGATGGTGTCCGCATCGGCCGAGGGGTTTGTCCCCACAAGCGCCGTCGTCGTGGAAACCAACGTCACAGAAGTACGCGTGCCGCTCGTGCGTGGAGGTGTTCTCCTTGGCGAAGTCGTCGATGATCGAGGGTTCCCCGTCGGTGGTGCGTCGGTTGAAGTTTTTGGCACGGATACTGACGGAATGCCTATTGCCGTGACGAAGGCCATGACCGCATTTCGCGAGGATCATTTTGAGCATTCGCTCCCCGGATCCATGCCGCTCATTCCCGTCGGTGAACTAGGCGTGATGCTTGGTCCCATTCCGGATTTACCGCACGAAGAAGGTTCGACGCGTGACCTAGGGACCGACGATGATCCTTGGGTCACGAACAACGATGGTGTTTTTCGAGCCGAACCTATTCCTCCCGGTCGAGTGCAAGTCATTGTTCGGCACCCCGATTACGTCGAAGCGGTGAGTGAAATGGTGACGCTTCGATCCGGTGGCGAAGCTTTTGTACGTGTCGTTTTGCATCAAGGTGGAACCCTTGAAGGTCGCGTTTTCGATTCCGATCATAGGCCTGTCGCCGGAGCGCGCGTAGAACTTGCAGCAACTGCGGGGACGCTGGAACGAGTGACGTATGCCGACGATTCGGGCTTATTCGTTTTTCCCGCCGTACCCCGTGAAGTGCTCGTGAGTGTTGCGCGTCCCGATTCACCCAGCGACGTGGTCGCCAGGGTCGTCGTCGAGATTCTCGATCGCGAACGCAAAGAAATTGAAATAGTTTTACCCAAAGAACGCGATTCCGTGGCGGTTCATGTGACGGATGACCGCGGTTATGCCATCGATCGAGTCGAAGTGCGCGCTATATCGCTCGATCCAGCCATACCGCTACGCCGGACGTTTTTTACGGACGACAATGGCGATGTCGAAGTGCCCGATGCGGCTGGATTACCTTTGCGATTCTTGCTGAGCCGTCCCGGAAAATCGCCGCACGTCGAAGAAGCCGATCCCGCCCCATCCAAAATTGTTTTCGAATTGGCCGAAGGTCTGCTTGGGCGAGGCAAAGTGACCGGTCGAGATGGCCGAGATCGTATTGCCGATGCAGAAATCGTTTTGCATACGCCATTTGGTGTACGTCGCGCCGTGGCGAATGCGGATGGCGATTTCGAGGTGCCCGATATGGCGCCAGGTCGCGTGCGTATTGTCGCGTCGCATGTTTCGTGGGCGATTGCGGAAAAGATTGTCGACATAAAAGCCGATTCGTTGGGTCGCGCGGATTTGGGTGCCATTGATTTGCCCGAAGCAGGAATCGTCGAAGGTACGGTCATCGATCCGCAGGACGAACCCATGGCTGGTATACGCGTGGGGTTTGGCTCGGTACCGACCTATTTGCCGCTGGGACCACTACCTCCAGGAATCACGACCACCGACAAAGAAGGCCGATTCGTATTAAAAAACGTTCCGGAAGGCGACGCGGAAATCGAAGCGTATTCCCTTGAAATGGGTCGCAACACAGTGGACGTGAAAGTACGCGCAGGAGATACGACGTCACGGGTCGTCATTATGTTGCCCGGCGAAACCACGGCGAAAAAGGACGGCAAAGCGGCGGGCAGCATTGCGCTCACGCTGGGCGAACGGCGCGACAAAGGCGGTAAAGTGATTGTCGTCGTGATGGTTCCGCCGAACGGCGAGGCGGAAATAGCGGGGATCGAGCCTGGGGAAAGGTTACTTGCCGTATCGGGCGTGGAAGTGCGGTCGATTGAAGCGGCGCGTAAACGTTTGTCTGGGCCGTTAAGTGAAGACGTGGTCGTGACGGTTGTTGCGGATGAAGAAGGCGCGAAACCGCGGCGATTACGGGTACGTAGGGAACGAGTGAGGCGTTAGTTTTCCAAGCGTTCAGCTTATCGGCATCTTGGACCGAACACTTCATCGAGGGTCGAGCACGCCCTCACCGAATCGCTCTTTCGAGTATTTTTCACGCCATCCGCCATTTGACATATACCGTGCGGCTAGCTCTCCGCGCCCATCCTTAGCGAGATCCACGGTCTCACCGCTTTCCGTCGTGAAAGAAAGGCGCAGCAGTCCCTGGTCGATGGCGCGCAGAAAAGCAAAGATTGCCTCGTCCACGCAATCGGGGATGAGCACGTGCGGGGGCACTTTGCCATTAAATGGAATCGCTGCACGCCTCCATCGTTTGGCCACGGGTGTCTGGGAATGCGGCAAGAGTTGCATATCGCAGCTTTGAATGGCGACATCGCGAACGTGGCGTATGAGCAGTTCGCCGAGTTCTTCAACGGCGCGTCGGCGCATGGGCATTTCGTCTTGGTTGGGGGCGAGTTCCGGCGTAAAGACGCCCCAATCGGAGGGGATATCTGCGAAATCGTCGATGAAGCGCTCTTTCGAATACATCGGACGCCACTCACCGGTCCCTATGTACCAACCAACGGGCTCGCCCCCACCGATCACCGACCAGTCCACCATCTCGCCGGCTTTCGTGGTGTAAGAAAGGTGAAGGAGGTCAGCGTCGTCCATGGCGTAGAGCACCTCATACAGCGTGATGTCCACACATTCCGGGATTATGATTTCCGCGGGGACCTGACCTCCCGCGGCAGCCGCGGCGGCTCTCAATCGCTCCATACCTGCGGCATCGCCATCCAGCTTCGGTACGTTGTCACACTGCCACATCGCCGAATCACGGACGTGATGCACGAGCTGTTTGCCAAATTGTTCAATTGCTTCGTTGGACATGATCATTTTCCCCACGGGATCCGAATCGGTCCCGCAAGGCCGGCGTCTTTGAGTGCCTGGATGGCCTTGGCCACAGTGGTCTTGGCGATGTCGAGATTCATCCCACTCACGACCAAGGCTTCTGTTTCAATATTGGCCATGGCCTCCCATGTCAGAGGCTTACCTGTTTTTGCAAATTCCGTATATCGCGTTAGTTGGGCACCTGTTACCTTGGCGTGGCTCTTGACCCCCAATTTCTTGAGCTCGGCCTTGGGAATGGCGAGCGCCTTGTTCGGATCGTAGCCGGGTGTCCCTTCGAACGCCCTTTTCGCCGGCACATGGTGTCCGCCTCCTTGCTTGTACGGTTCAAGCTTCGCGGGCTCTGGTTAGGCTGCGGGTGCAGGCGCCGCAGCCTTCGGCGGAGTGGCCGGCGTATTTGCAGGTTTGGCCGCGGGTGGCGGTGTTGTCGTGGCTGGTGCTGGCGCCGCCGCCATTGCGGTGACCGATTCTTCGTCGCCCCAGCGGCAAAACACGATGGCGAGGTTTTTGACGCCATTGCAAAACACCGTGGCGCCATTGGTTGCGAGTGCAACGCCCCCAATACACAACGGCACGCCCACCGCAGCGCCGCCCCCGGTCAAACTCATCCCGCCGCCGACGATCGCGCCGTCGACGCCGA
>JANORL010000098.1:0-3082 GCA_031415295.1 Polyangiaceae bacterium
CAGCGGGCCTTGTGGCGAACGGCGCTGCTGCGCTGGCAGCGGGTGGTGTGGATCTGCTAGGTCGCGCGGGTATAGATGCGAAAACCGCCGCAAAAATGCTTGGACCGCTCTTGCGAAGCGTGGCGGACAACGTTGAAGCGAAGGGTTTGCCCGCGGCGTTGACGGGGCCTGTTCGTCGTGGTGACGCGGCAGGAGTGAAGCGCGCGCTCGAGATGATGACGAAGGCTGCTCCGCATCTGGTGCCGATGTACGTGGCGGCGTCAAAGCTTCAGGTTCCGTTGGCACGCGCGCTTGGTGATGCGCCGGCGGAAAACTTCGACGCGATTGAGCAAGTCTTGGAAGGCGAACCTGGGACGTGACGAATCGTTTGAGGAAAAACGATATTGGTTTGTCGTCAAAGCATTAAGCGTGAGGACGAAGGTTACCGGTCAAACCAATAGCCGGGGCGTCGGCTATGGTGTGCAACTGCTATGATTGTAACGACGATGCCGTGGAACGAATGTTCACGATGCCGTGGAATACGCACAGCCGTCATGCGTCCTGTCGACAATCAGCCGCGTACCGGCAATCGTAGGAGAAAGTGCTCGACCACCCGTGATTCCCACGGCGCCTCGAAATAACCCTCCCAAGGCCGCTCGAGCGCTTTCCACGATGCGGCTCCATCCGCTTTGCCGTTAAGACAACGCGTCTCATAATCGTCTTTCCAGGTGGTATCTTGAGTTTCGCCAATGACGAGCGTTGCCAATGCCTTCACGCCACGAGTGAAATAACTTTTGACCTGATTGTGGATTTCCTCGATATGTCGGGGCCAAATTTTTACTTCGACAATCGCCGATTGATTGGGGAACCGGTGATACTCTGCCTTGATGTCTGCAAAACCCGCACCCGACATTGGCTCGAGTTGCGCTTTCCAACCTTTGGCGACAAGATATACCGCAATGAATGTAGCAAAATTTGCTTCCGGAACGAGTTGTTTTTCCTCGACGGCACTCTTTTTCGTGGCTTTTTTGCCCGGTCGATAAAACGAGGGCGTCCATTGATGGACAAGAGCCATGACATCCAAGAGATCATTGCGAAGCTGTTCTTGGAGCGACGTTGCTGGCTCCCTGGTCGTGTCCGTGTCCTCGAAACTCAGAATGCTGGGGATGAGCGTCGCAACGACAGGATCAGCATTTCGAGCGAAAGCATCGATACGAACGAGCCCTGCGGCACGGAGCATGTCGAGGATGTCTTCATTGGCGATTTTGCTCTCGACTCCAAATTCTTGTCGAAGCGTGGTGAATTCGTGCTTATGTAGCTTGCCACCATTGAATTTGAGACGCCGCCAGACATGATAAGGAATTTCCGATTTGTCAAAACCGAAAATTGGATTCCTCACATCTGAAACGAACGATATGTGTACCGCGAGAAAAACCTTGAATGCAGACGTCAGATGTTGCAAAGATGGTTCGTCCACCTCCCATAACTCATGCAAGCCATACGTGGACAATGCCAAATTTCCACCCGAAAGCGAAAGTAACGCGTCAATGATATCATCCGAAAGTTCTTGACCTCGCAACAGATGAAATGGCTCGGCCAATTCGATCAACTCGTCTCGATCAAACGGTTCGAGAATCTGTCGCGTGGCTCGTGAAAAAATGGAAGAACCCAAAACAGTCTTCAGGGCGAACATACCGCCGCCACCTGCCGCAACAATAAACAATCGACGATCGAGTTTCTTACGAGCCGCTTCCAAGGCATCGAAATAGTCGCGCCCTGCCTTTGCGCGGTGCGGCTGTGCATATGCATCCAATTCGTCGTACATGAGCACGACTCGCTCGACGGACCCCGAACGTTCGTTCAAATATTCTTCAAATATTTCGACGATCTTATCCCGCGCTTGAAGGTCGCGAAGGTGCTTTGCAAACGAATCGTTGGCCTTGTTCCCTATCGGTCCTGACGCCTTCGCGATCAATTCGGCTACCAATGCTTCCAAAATAGTATTCGACGACGGTGGACGGTCGAAACGAATGGCTTCGAATTCTTCTATTTTGGCGATTCGGTCGTAAAGATGCGCAAGGAAAACGCTCTTACCCATGCCACGTGTACCGAGCACGACGAACGCGCCTTCGCCTTTGAGGCACGCGTTCGTGGCTTGCTCCAGTAATGCCTTGCGCTCGACGACATGGGTTGGTTTTTCTGTCGTCCAGCTATAAAGATTTTGCGTCTTTTTCTTGGAACGATTCATCATGGACGTGGCTCCGCAAGAAAATCTGCGATATCGGGGCACTCACCCCAAAGAATTGACGATACAAAAGAGGTAACCAAGGATTCGCTTCGTCTCCTCGCAACAAGCCAAAACCCAACAAGATCTCCACCGTGCGCCCGCGGTTTACGCCATCTTGGGACAAGTGCGCACGAAGCTCGCTCTCCGGAAGGGCCGCGACTTGTTGGAGCAAGGCCAAAGCATCCGGGAACCGATTTCGCAACAAGACTTCGATCTCGCCGCAAATCGTATGCACGACGTCGCGTTTCATGAAGAGTTCGGAAGCTCGCGCTTGTAAAGTGGTCGTCTTTGCTGGCAATGCCGCGTGAATTGCACGCGAATATTCCTGCAAAGCAGCACCGAATTCCCGAAGCAACAAGGGATGGCCCCCGGTCAAACGCAAGGCCAATTCAACCGTTGCGGGTTCGACATCGAGACCCGCGCGCCGGCCAAGGCGTGACAACAACTCGCGAGCGTCGTCGTCGACAAGCGGGCCAAGTCGCACGGATTCGACCCATCCCAACAAAGGATTGGTAAAACCATTCAAGTGTGGGCGCTCGACGAATACGGGATCACGTCCAATCAAGGCCACCGAAACACGTCCTGTCGATTGCCCTAAATTGCGGAGCAACGCAAATGTCTTCTCGATTTCCGGAACACCCGGCTCGCCACCATACCCCTCGAAAAGCAAATCATATTCATCGATCATGAAACAAATGGGCGGTACGTCGTGACGAGCCAGAATCGACAATAACAATCGACGCAGATTGTCGAGCGGATTTTTGCTCGGCGCCTCGTCTTTCGTCATCACCTGAACCGAAGGCGATTTCGTTTCTG
>JANORL010000099.1:0-2730 GCA_031415295.1 Polyangiaceae bacterium
GCCAAAAGTTTATCTTGGCCACTTTCGTCGAGCGTTCCCGACATCATGAGTACGGGCATCTTTGCCGCATTAAAATCGGCATCCCCAAATTCACGATCGGGAACACTCGACGAAAGTGGCCAAGATAAACTTTTGGCGACCGTGACAAACGTCGATCTGACGTGGGTCAACGTCGAAGGTGGCTGCCATCAATTGTATGGTCTCGGCAATTCGGTTCTTGGCGATCCCGCGTGTGCAGCTCTTCCGGACGAAGAAGGATTTTCGCTCGTGAATCCGTGGATCTTGGCATATGCGCGTTACCACGTGTGGGAAGACCGGAGTTCGCCCATTGCCGACCTCGTCGAACGACGCGTAAGTTTGTCGCCGAAGGTGACGGTGCAACACGTCGGTCCGTAAGAGGGTGTTGAACAGGCTGCTATGCGTCGCGAATCGTCGGTCGGACTTACTCAGCGTGCAAATGCACGCTTCCGTCGTCCTCCCTAGCTTCGCAACGCTCGCAACGCCTGTTCAACACCCTCTAAGGGGCGTCGCACCTCGTTCGCCCTGAAACAACAAACAAAAACGCCATTGCTCTCAGCTCCACTTCGGGTAGCATGCCGCAACGCTCGGTCTGCGCACTCGTCCCGATCGTTCGTATTGCCAAACTTTCGCATCTGCACATTCATGAAGCTCGAACCATCACCCGTCCATCCTGGAGACATGATCGCCGGTAAATACCGGGTCGATCGGATCCTCGGTCAAGGCGGGATGGGTGTCGTCGTTGCCGCAATGCACGTCGAACTGCGTGAAGTCCGCGCGCTAAAATTCCTGCTGCCATCGGCTTTTGGCAATAGCGACGCCGTGGAACGTTTTCGCCGGGAAGCACGCACAGTGTTGCGTCTGAAGAGCGAACACGTCGCGCGGGTACTCGACGTAGGCAAACTCGAAAACGGCGCACCGTTCATGGTCATGGAGTACTTGCACGGTTCCGACCTTGGCCAGGCACTCAAACAACACGGCCCCTTTTCGATGGAAGACTCGATCCTTTTCGTGATTCAAGCGATGGATGCCGTTGCCGAGGCGCATGCGAAAGGCATCATTCATCGCGATTTGAAACCAGCGAACTTGTTCCTGACGACGCTTCCCAGCGGCATGCCGTGCGTGAAAGTGCTCGACTTTGGCATCTCGAAAATTACGAAAGAATCCAGTCAAGACGTGGACATGACCAACACGAGTGCGGTGCTTGGTTCTCCGCAGTTCATGTCGCCCGAGCAAATGCGTGCGTCGCGTGATGTCGACATACGCGCGGATATCTGGTCGCTCGGCGTGATTCTTTATCAACTCACCACGGGCAAACTTCCGTTTCGAGGGCGAAGTTCGACCGAGATCATCGCGAACATGTTTTCCACTCGTCCCGAACCACCGTCGCGTTTGGCGCCGCAAGTACCTCGAGCGTTCGACGAAATCGTGATGCGTTGTTTGCGTCTCGATGCCGCAGATCGTTTTGCCACCGTCGCGGATCTTGCGGCAGCCCTCGCACCCCTTGCCCCAGCATCCGCATCGTTCACACTCGAACGAATTGCTCGGTACACCAACGCCGACGCACACAAACAAGCTGGCGCATTAATGGCTGCCAATGCTCATTTGAATGGCCCGTCCGACGAAACATCCACGCCGAGTCCTCTGTTGCCAAGCGACTGGCGCACGCCAACGGGTACCGAGGCAAACGCATCGGAAACCATATCGTCCGCTCCAACGCGCGTGATGCCAGGTGGCGCACTCGACGCCGAATTGATCGCGGCGGGTGGAACACAAGTCATGCAGTCCGCGCCAAACTCATTTACGGCCGAGCCGTTCGCTTCGACCGCGGTCACGAAACTCATGGCTGCGCCAAACTCGTCCAAAGGGCCATCCGAGTTTTCAGCAGCCCGGACAAACGTACTTGGCCCGCCTCCCGAAAAACTCCAGCGTGCCCTGACAGAAGTGATCCCTCCGGAACTTCCCAAAACTGCACCATCGGATCCACAGCTCGGGGCACAAGTGACGGGCTCGATTTCCAATTCGGGAACGGATGCTCGGGGTGGAACGTTGACTTTGTCGGGGCACGACCAGAAGGCCTCCAACAAAAAACACGCATTGTTGTACATGGTTGCCGCAGCGATCGCGGCCATTGTGCTGGTACTGATTGTCGTAGCAAGAAACTAGCCCCGCGAGCGCAACCCGTGGTAGCTTGAGCGCCAAAGGTCACGCGTGAGCGATTCCGAAGCAAAGCAGCAAGCGAGCGTTTCTGGTCAATCGAGTGAGGGCGAAGCGTCTGCAATTCCTACCGACGTCGTCTCTCCTGGTGACGTGCTTGCGGGCAAATTTCGCGTGGAACGAGTTCTCGGGATGGGCGGGATGGGGATCGTCGTCGAAGCGCGGGACGTCGATTTGGACGACCGCGTGGCGATCAAATTGCTGCTGCCTGCGGCGCTCGAACGGCCGGACATCGTGGCGCGTTTTCGTCGCGAAGCACGCGCGGCGGTGAAGATCAAGAGTGAACACATCGCCCGGGTCATCGATGTTGGTTCGCTCGATGATGGCGCGCCATTCATCGTGATGGAGTACCTCGAAGGGTACGATCTTTCCAAACCCATTCGTAATCACGGGCGACTATCGATTGCCGTCGCTGTCGACTATATGCTCCAGGCGGCAGAAGCGCTTGCTGAAGCGCACACGCTCGGCGTCATCCACCGCGACATCAAACCGCCC
>JANORL010000100.1:0-2722 GCA_031415295.1 Polyangiaceae bacterium
CGCATCAGTTCTCTCCCAGTTACAGCAATACGCACTACCCACCGCACCCAATACATCATCTCGTCTTGCGTGCAAAGTTCAAAATATTTTTCGACATGCACTCATGCGGAAGAAACACCCATTCACGCTTATCTCGCAGAATTCGTGCATCGAGGCGCCATTTGCGCAACCTTGGCCCCACGATTTCCAGTGAACGCCGCGATGTCGTCTACGACACCGCTCGTCGCATTCGCCACTTCGCCTGGTGATATGCAGGCACATATCGAATGGGCGACGGAAGCCAAGGCGTTAGCCGTTCTGCCGCGAAAATCCAAGATCGCGCAACGAAATGCTCCTGCGGATTCAGCTCCATATCAAAAGCTTGCCGCAACGAAGCCGGCAACATCTCCGCCGTAATCAAACGGAGTTGGTCAAAGATGGGTTGGACAAACGGCACTTGAGGCTTAAAAAGCAGCGCGGCTTGATCGCGAGCCGTGTCGCCCACGAGTGGCGCGAGGGTTTCGACGCGTCGTTCGACGTACCCATGCAGGTCCGCCCAGGTTGTCGGGCACGTTTCTGGTGGTAAACCGAATGCAACCCAAAAGGACGTGGCTTCACGAACCAGACAATCGCGCTCGGCCATCTCGAGTGGCCGGACCATTCGTTCGAAAACCATGATGGCGGTATCGAAAAGCGTTGCGCCCACCCAAAAAACGGCCTCGGGATCGAGTGCGTGATAACGCCGGACATCCTGCCCGGGGACGTCATCCAATAACCCCGCAATAGCGGCGTGAATCCCGTACACCCGCTCGGAAGTGACACCAACTTCTGCAATGCTCCCAAATACGACGGTATATGCCGACATCATGGTGCGCATGAAGCGGCCGAGCATGTCTTCGTGCACGACGCTATGATCACGCACAGCATGCGCAACGAACGGATGCGCGAGCTGCATCAATGCGGCGCGCCCTCCGCCCAAAAGAACGACGCTTTCTCGAATATTCTGCCACATCAAACTTTCGGGACCAAAATAGCCGGCAATCGGATCTTTCCCTAACGCAATCGCCGCGAGTGTCTCCAAGTGTCGTTGGCGACCATTCATTTTTATAGGCGGCTGCCATGCCGGAGCTTCAGTTTTGGCTACCGACTTTTTCCGCTCCGCCCCTGCCCGCAATTGAATGGGATTCAAGGTAATGCGGCACGTGTCACCCCCGTGTTTCGGAATGGTCTTCGTAAGTGAATACGTATGACCGAAAACTTCAGAAATTCCCGCTTGGAAACGCCCCAAAACACCACAATGTATCGGCCCCCATCCCGGCCGCTTGTACCATAAACACGCGTTTCCATCAATAAAACCAGTATTTTTTTCTGAATCGACTCCACTCGAATGTTCGGGGTTCACTTGAAAAAGTAATTCTCCCATGCGCAACGTTTCAATGCCGCTCTCCATCGTGAGAGGCATTCTGAACAGCGACACCATGAGTTCAGCAACCTCTTTGCCGAATGCGTGACAGACGTCCCCCAGCCACCCAATCGCCCGTGGCACGTTTTGCTTTGGTAGAAGCTGGGTCAGCACAATGGCGAGTTCGCCGAGATGATGGGAAACTTCAAGCCATCGCGCTTTCGTATCTACGTTATGAACAAGCCGCCAAGCGCGCACGGAAGCGGCAATCCCTGGCGATTCTTTGGTTATACTCTCGAGGCTCCATCGAATCGACGTAGCAATGGGCCCAGGAGAAAGCGCCTCGAAGATAGCTCGCATATCCGTCGGCGATCCGTTCGCCAACGCCTTCCCTAACGGCGGAATCAACACCAATGCCCGCCGACGAAACATCTCGCCACACGCCGCCGTCATGATTTCTCGCGCCCGATAGCGGTCGTCCAGGTGTTCCCCCAATGCGTGTTCGACGTAGCGTACCCATGCTGCGAATCCCTCGGATGCCACAAGCCATAACGCCCACGACGGCACCGATTCCCCAGCGAACGAAGCGCGCAGGTGCCGCAAAGCAGGGGCGAGCAGAAAATGCGTATCGAGTCTCAAATGACGAACGCCAGAAGGAACAGCTACAGATTCCATGGAGATCACTCCCCCGTGACCGTCGACCGCAGAGCGTCAGACCGAATGTGAACATCCTGCCCGAAAACAAACCGCTTCGGGTGACATTTCTTGCCCCGTTCGAAAAGAAATTGGCCGCATTCAATACAGCTGACACAGCCGAAGACGATACGCGCGCCGCGCTCCGATTGCGAATGGACGAGTGATGAATTGGGGACGGATCCGCTGGGGTTGTCGAGGAAACCGTTGCGACAAGCACGGCAAGGGTTCCGAGAGCGTCTCGAAACCCCTGGATGACAATGAAGCCGCACGTATCGCGTGGATTTTGAGTCAATCTCCAGACCGTCGGGCTTGGTTTCCAGCGGAAAAAGGAGACATGATCAAGGGTCAGGGTGGGTAAGGGAGGCGTTCTTCGAGGTTATTTCTTTTTTTTTTCGAGGATCTTGAACTGCACACGACGGTTTTTCTGTCGGCCGTCAGTGGTCTTGTTATCTGCAACGGGCACACTTTGGCCAAAACCTTTGGCCGTCATACGGGAAGCATCGATACCGCGTTTGACGAGCGAGGCCACGACAGCTTCGGAACGATCCTGTGACAATTTTTCGTTGTCTTTGGGTTTGCCGCGGTCGTCGGTGTGGCCTTGAACTTCGATTCGAATGATTTCAGGGTGTTCCTTGAAGACGCCGG
>JANORL010000101.1:0-3150 GCA_031415295.1 Polyangiaceae bacterium
CCTCGAACTTCGCGAGCACGAGGGAAGTGCCGCGGTCGTTGTGGTCATGATCAAAAATGATACTACCCGAATACGGATTGAGGCGGACCACGAAGGAAATGTAATTGCTTTTGACGTGAATGGTGCGCCAACTTTCCCAGCAACGTCCTGGCGCCGATTTGCAGGGCCAACCTCCTTGATACCCCGGCTTGGTGGCGACGATGAGCCCATCGTCAGCTTTCCTCGCCATGTAGCTGCTGATAATGATTTGTTGACCGGGCATGCGTGGCGCGCGTTGACAAAATCCCCGCGATGGGGGCATCTGGTTCCTGGGCCTGAAGGAAATATGGATTTGGTGGCTTCGTGGATACTGGCGATTGTCGACGCCAAACTCTCCGATTTCATGTCCGGCGTCGCGTATCTCGCCCCGCAGCGTGCCAAAGGTGAACGGCAATCGCGCATTCAAGACCTCGGCGTCGATGAAATTGATCCGCAGGGCAACAACCTGGCTATGTTCTTAAAATCGCTTACGCCCGCCGAAATGGCGAGCTTTGGCGAATTCACCCAAAAACACCTTGGCTTCGTGCCTAGCGTTCGCGTCGATCGCCTTCAGGCAGAAATCCTCATTCAAGAACCGAATTCCGACGAAGCCATCAATCTGGTCGATGTCGGTTTTGGTTATTCGCAAGTGTTGCCGCTCGTGGCTATCTTGTGGTCCACGTGTATTCGCGAACCGGCAGCAAAACTGCGTCGTCCGACGTTGCTCGCCCTGGAACAACCGGAATTGCATTTACATCCAGCATTCCAAGCCAAACTCGCCAGCATGTTTGCCGATGCCATGGCCACGAGTCGCAACAGGGGGCATATGGTCCCGTTGATGATCGAAACGCACAGCGAAGCGATCGTGAATGGCATGGGTCATTTGATTGCCCAAGGGAAACTCGCGAAAGAAGATGTACAAATCGTCCTGTTCGATCAAAATGACGAAACGCGCGACACGTCGGTGCGTATTGCGGGGTATGACGAGCAAGGCGATTTGCGCGATTGGCCTTTTGGGTTCTTTGCGCCAGTGATGGACGACTGAGCATGTTTCTGCATTTGCATCGGTCGTGCGTCGACGCAGCTTTAGCGAGCGAGACATCGCGCAGCGCGCTCGGGGCCATTGAAAACCTGCTCTTGGCGTATGACGCGCAAAAACATTACGTAGGCGTCGAACTCGGCGCAAAAGCTTTATTGAAAGCCGAGCTGTCGGCGCGTGCGCGGGGAGCTTTGCAATCGATTCTTCAAACGTTGCCCGATATCAATGGTCTGCGCAAGAGCCTTCCTATTTATGTGGAAATTGGCGTGGGTAGTGATTTCGATGGCCGCTTGGAGCAACGGGCGGCGCAGCAAGTCATTCGCGCGAACTTGGGTCACTTTGACGACTTCGAGCGAGCAGGTCTCTCCATTCTTCTTGGTGAAGACGATACGGATGCGGAAATTTACGAAGCACTTGCCAAAGCAGCCATAACGGCGCGTGGTTTACGCGTGATGCTGGCGTTCGATCGACGTGGAGGTAGTGGCTCCAATATGCCGGACGCTTATGCGGGAGCCGTTCGTTCAGGCAAACCATTGATCGCGATCATCGACAGCGACCGTCGATATCCGGGAGGTCCGATCGGGCATACAACGCCGCGTGGCGTGCGCGAAAAAGTCCGCGAAGTAGGCGGTCACGTCGTGGATTTAGCAGGATTGCACGACATTCAGGTCCCGTCGGCCTTGCGCACCGTGTTGCAATTGCATGCTCGTATGCTCGAGAACCTGGTGCCATTCGAGGTGTATGAGGCGGCGCTTGTACCGCATTCCCAAACGCCGTCGGTTCCGGAGCGGCTCATGAAGATTCGGAATCGATTGGAGGGCAATCCGGAAGCAAAAGCTTGGCGTTGGTATGTCAATTTCAAAGAGGGGCTCCGATTGCGCGAGATTGATGAAATGGACTCACCAGAGCGTGCATATTGGCAACCGATATGCGAAGCGCTCGAATGTGATCGTTGCAGTCGGCCATCGCAATGCGAAAAGGCGAAAGATTGCGCTTGCTGGGTGATTGACAAACCAGGTGACAACGTTGCGGCAGCGGTTGCGCGCTGGCTCCGGACGGTGACGCCGACGCATTTGGCAAAGCAATGGGGATTGGGAAATGGCCAGGCGCCGATAACAAATCCCGAGCTCGAACGCCTCGTAGAATATCTTATCTGTTGGGGATTGGCACCGAAAGCTCGTCGATCGACCTGACAGGCCCCCTTACTATTTCCCCCGCTCCAACGTAAACGTCGCCGTCACACCCACAGGATCCGCGGAGGGAGCGCCAACCGCTCGATTCTTGAGCAGCACACGAATACATGTCTGCGCTTCGTCGCCAATGCCTTTCGACGATACCACTTCGACACCTTCCGCTCGTCCTCGCACGCGTACCAAAAAAGATAATTTTATTGTGCCTTTTTTACCTTCAAGGCCGCCGTTCGTCGTGATGCACTTGGCAATTCCTTCGAGTTGCGCATTGAGGAATTTTTCCGCCTTCGGAACGTCTCCTCCCTCGAATTTGGGCGCGCCAACTGTCACCACCGGCGGTGGTTGAGGTTTCTCTGGAACGGGTTTTTCAGGGGCAGGTTTGTCCGGAGCGGCATCTTGTGCGGCGTCCGAACCGGCGTCCGCGGCGGGAGGTTCAGGTTGTGGCGCAGGAGGAAGCCATTCGGCACCTTTTTCGTCCGCGCGAAGGCATCGCACGAATCCGCGATGCGGATCTTCGAGTGCGCCGTGAGGACATTGCGGACCCGAATCTGCATCGGAGCCGGCATCTGCCGCGTTGGCACCCTTGCGCGCGAGCTGTTCCGGCGAATCGTCGCCCGCACCAACATGCGCGGTCGACTTGCCCGGATGAGGCCCGAGCGGGTCTTGTTCGGGCAAGCCTGCACCACACGCGCCAGCCGCGGAAAGACCGAGAAACATGGCGGTAACGAAGCGAAATCGGAGAGGACGAGTTTCCATCGAGGCCCGACAATACTTGCGAGTTTCGAGTTGGGCTACAAAACGGCGAAGAATTCCCTGCGCCTCACCCCCCAACCCCCTCTCCAACTTCGCGCCTACGGCGCTGCGTGGAGAGGGGGAGCCGGAAAAGCCCGATCTGGCTTCCCC
>JANORL010000102.1:0-2062 GCA_031415295.1 Polyangiaceae bacterium
AAAGCATCGGCGAGATCGCGATTCGAGGGCCGTCAGTGATCGACGCATACGAAGGGTCGACACAAGCAGAGGTCGCCACCGAAACGGGTGGCTGGTTGCGGACCGGCGACCAGGGATTCGTCGATAGCGACGGTTATCTGAGGATCACCGGGCGCATCAAGGAGATTGTCAATCGCGGCGGCGAGAACATCGCGCCGGCCGAGGTCGAGGATGCGCTTCTCGCCGAGCCCGACGTCCTGCAGGCTATCGCCTACCCGGTTCCGCATCCGACGCTCGGCGAGGATCTCGGCGCCGTCGTCGTGCTTCGCGTTGGGGCTGCTTCGACCGCGCGGTCGCTGCGCGCTGGCCTGTTCGAGCGGCTGGTCGATTTCAAGATACCGAGCCAACTGCGCATTGTCGATTCGATTCCGATGGGAGCGACCGGCAAGGTGCAGCGACGCGGGATGCATGCGCTGCTGGCCGCTGCTGCTGCCAACGCGACTGACGCGGACTCCTGCGCGACTCGAGTGGCCTCCTCTTTCACGGACCAGCCTGTCGCAGACGCGCCTGACGCGGACCGGGTAGCGGCCAGACCGGACGTCCGGGCAGTGCTCGCCACGATCTGGTCGGAGGTTCTGGAACGGTCACCGATTGGCTTGGACGACAACTTCTTCGGCCTCGGCGGCGATTCGCTCTCCGGATTGCGTGTCATCGTCCGCGTCAACGAGCGTTTCGGCACCCGCCTCGCTGTCAATGCGCTGTTTCGCCATCCGACGATCTCCGAACTGGCCGACAGCCTGTCCGCAGCGATGGTGCCGACCATGAGCCGATCGGCGACCATAGACGCGCCCGTCCGACGGCGGACCGGACACGAGGTCATCGCTGACTGGCTTCGTGCGGCCGGCATCGACCATGTCTTCTGCGTTCCGGGGACTCCGATTACTCAAACCCTAGTCGCGAGCACGCAGGTCGGAATCCGCGTTGTCGCCGCTCGTCATCAGCAAAGCGCCGTGCTGATGTCGGCGGCCTGCAACTTCGTCGCTGGCAGGTTGCGCTCGGCTGTGATCGTCTCGGCCGGACCGGCGGTGACCAACAGTTGCACAGGCCTCTACGTAGCGGCACAGAATCGCTGGCCCTTGTTGCTGATCGGGGGCAGGCGGCCGATCTCGATGGCCGGCCTCGGGGCATTCCAGGATCTCGACGGCGTACGATTGCTGGCGACGCTGGTTGAACGCGCCGAACTCGCCTCGGCGACCGACGAACTGGAGGCTGCGCTGGACCGTTGTCTAGCAACGGCAAAGGCAGGGCCAGGGCCGGTCTACCTCGATGCGACTGAAGAGGCACTGGGCGGGCTGGACGATCCCCTGCGGTCTGGCGCCGCACGTGTCGGGAACGGACCGGTCGAACCTGGACGAGCTTGCAACGGACCGAAGGAGCGGGAACGCCCAACACCTCGGATCGACGAGGTCGTTGCAGCCGTTCAGCGAGCACGGCGGCCGTGTTTGTTGATCGGCGACGACCTGCGCTGGCCAGCACCCTGGGCATCCCTCGTGCGAACAGTCGATCGTCAACGGCTAGCTTTCGCTGCGGCACCGATGGCGCGCGGCTGCCCCCCTGATAGTCATCCGCTTGCGATGAGCGAGGTTCGCGGGCCGATGCTCGCCGACGCTGACCTCGTGATCACTGCGGGGATCCGATTCGACTGGACGTTTCGGCATGGCGCCGAGATGGCCCATGGCGCGACGGTCCTCGATCTGGGGCCAGCCGAAGCCGCGAGCCGAATTCTCGATGCGCTGGCTGCGCTTCCTCCGACCCCTGAGTCACGACGTGACCCGAACTGGCTCGTTCGTCTGAGCACTTTACGGTCCGAATTCCAAACGCAACTCGAAGCGCAAGCCGGCATTGCCGGCGCCCACCGACCAACGCCGTTCGAGTGGCTTCGGCAGGTTCGAACGGTCCTCCCGCGAGATGCGATCACCGTACTCGACGGCAACGTCGTTATGACGATCGCGCAAGCGATGCTGCCAGTCACCGAGCCGTCGACTCGTCTGACACCGGGGCAGACCGGTTGTATGGGCGTCGG
>JANORL010000103.1:0-6110 GCA_031415295.1 Polyangiaceae bacterium
AGGCGGCGTCGGCCAAACGGCTCCAGTCTTCCACTTCGTACAAGAAACGCGTTCCGCTAATCAGTTTTCGATTGTACGAGGTGCTTTGCACGAATACTACGAACTTTTCCAAACTCGCCGGCTTGATCCGCACCGTTGCTCTAGGCGGCAATCCAAGCATTTCCCACGCTCGTTCCCCGCTGTACAAATCCCCGTCTTACGATCCATGAGCACCACTTCCTTGTGCCCCTGAATCGTCTCCGTCTTCATGAATTCATAAAATCCGCGCCCCGTCTTGAAGGTAAGGCCGTTCTCCAAGACAAACTGCTTGATCGGCATGTTGCCGTCCACGTCCAGGAACTGGAATCGACCCGGCGAAACCGCCGGCAAATCCGTAGCCGCAAATTCCGTCGATGTTTCCCGCTTCATCATCGTCCCGAACATCTTGTCGAGACCTCGATTCATGCGACCCTGCTTCTTCACTTCCTTCTCGTAATCTTGCAGCTTCTCATCAGACGATTGCTTCAGACAAACCGCAAGCACCATGTCCACCACGTACGCGAACTGATCAAGCCCAATGTGGAACCCGCCGCTTGTCCGCGCCAATTCCGCATAAAATGGCGTCGCGTGTTTGCGACCCAAACATTGCACGCCGTAGACAGGGATCCCCGCTTTACCGAGAGCGTCCACTTCGGTGCGCCAATCAAGTTTCTTCGGGTTTTGATGCGGACCGTGCGGAACGTCGTCACCAATCAAGACGAATACCTTCTTGTAGTCCTTCGTCCACGACAACGTACGCGCTTCGTGCAATACCAATTCATAACATTCTGGCGCGTCTCCTCCGCCCGTCGGCCCGACCTTCTCCACGAATCGCACGATAGCATCGCCATCGTCCGTCAAATCGAGCGCCTTCGTTACATACGTCGAACCGGCATCGCAATAATCGCCGTGGGCTATGATTCCAATGCGAATCCCGGGGATCTCTTGCATCAGTCGTTTCACCGTCTCGCCAACTTTGCGCCGTACCTGCGTCAAACAAGGATACATGCTGCCCGTCGTGTCAAAACTGAATACCACCTCAATGCGATTGTCGATCATGGTCCGTCCTCCGATTGTCTCGTTTGCTGTGTGCCGATTCAATGTGCGACCTTTGGACGCGTTCGTCTAGGCTCGATTCACATCGCTATGACAGACTATGTCAGCTCATACCCGCAGGACGAACGCGTCGTCGATTCTGAGCGTGAATGCCGCCAAATTACCGGGTCTTTATGACCGGACAATCAATGTCCGATCTACACCACTTTTGAGTGGATCTCGTGAACATCCGCAAAAGACCTGCAAAAGCCGGGAGAAACGACCATCGCCGAAAAGTCGAGGCGATGTTGCACCGAACGCTTGCAACCACCTGCGCAGACAACTATGAAAGCAGCGTCGGGTCGGGTGCGACGAACCAGGGCAGAGCGGGCATGAGTTCCAACGCCGTGATCGAAGTTCGAGATCTCGTCAAGCGGTACGGTGATGTCGATGCTGTTCGTGGTGTGACATTTTCTGTCCGGGAAGGGGAAATTTTTGGCTTTCTCGGCCCCAACGGCGCTGGCAAGACCACCACAATCAAGATGCTCTGCACGCTCCTCGAACCCACGAGTGGTTCGGCGACGCTCGCCGGATTCGACGTCGCCTCACGTCCGAGCGACGTGCGTCGGGCCATCGGAGTCATCTTTCAGGACCCGTCGCTCGATGATCGCCTCACTGCTCGCGAGAACCTCGAACTGCACGCCGTCGTATATGGTGTTCCGCGCGCCGATCGTGCAGGACGTCTCGAGGAAGCCCTTTCTTTCGTGGATTTGACCGACCGTGCCGAAGATGTCGTACGCACATTTTCTGGAGGCATGAAGCGGCGCCTCGAGATTGCACGGGGTCTCGTGCATCGGCCCCGGATCTTGTTCCTCGACGAACCCACGACGGGCCTCGATCCGCAAACTCGTAAACGCACGTGGGAAGTGTTGCGGTCGTTGCGGGATCGTCATGGCTTGACGCTTTTTCTCACGACGCATTACTTGGACGAAGCCGAGCATTGTGACCGCATTGCCATTATCGATGATGGGCGCATCGTCACGGTAGATAGCCCGGACGAACTCAAACGTAAAGTCGGCAAGGATGTCGTCACAGTTCGCACGGACGAACCGGACACGATGGATCAATTTTTACGCGAACGGCATGGGATCACGCCGGACCGCACGGACGACGGACTTTGTTTTCGAGTCGACAATGGGGAAACGTTTGTCGTTGAATTGATCCGTGAAACGCGAGTGCGTCTTACGGGCATTGCCGTACGCCGTCCGACGTTGGACGACGTTTTCATGGCCTTGACGGGGCGACAAATTCGCGTTGAGTCAAATGAAAATGGGGGCAATCGCCACGCAATGCGGGCCATGGCCCGAAGGAGATGAAGCGTTGCGAGCAGAAGTGATTTATCATTTGTGTCGGCGCGATGTGCTGAAGTTTTTGCGTGATCGGCAAACGCTCGCGGCGAGTTTCGTACGTCCGCTTTTGTGGCTGATTGCCGTAGGATTTGGACTTCGTTCGTCCTTTGGTGCTGGAGCGGGGCACAACGGCGTGGATTTCGTGTCGTTTCTCGTGCCGGGCATCGTGACGATGACGGTCTTGTTTTCTAGCATGTTTGCAGCAATTTCCATCGTGTGGGATCGTGAATTTGGTTTTTTGAAGGAGCTTCTCGTTTCCCCGGTGCCCCGGACGCTCATCGTTTTATCGAAAATGATTTCCGCAAGCGTGACGGCTTTGCTCGAAGTCTGCGTCACGCTGATTTTCGCCCCGCTTTTGGGCGCTCGATATTCGTTTCTTGGAGCGCTCGCGGCGATTCCTTTGCTCGTGGTGTTCGGCATGGGCATTACGGCACTCGGCGTCATCATAGCTTCGCGAATGAAAACGTTCGAAGGGTTTGGCGCAATCGTCAATTTCTTGATTCAGCCGCTATTTTTCTTTTCGGGAGCCCTTTACCCCATGGAAGGGCTTCCTCCCGCGCTGGCAATCGTAGTGCGTCTCAATCCCATGTCCTACGCCGTAGATGGAGCACGGGGCTTGTTTGTCGGAGTGAACCATTTCCCACTTGCAGTCGACGTGGGCGTCGTTGTGGCGACGACAACGGTCTTGGGTGCGCTCGCTGTGCACTCCTTCTCCAAAATGCAGGCGTGAACGATTACAACGGCATTGCCAGCGCCGCCCGCGCGCCTAATACCCGGGCTTCGGCCTGCTCCACGGTTTCCCCCATTGCAACAAGATGCCCCATCTTGCGCCCTGCACGCGGTTCGATTTTCCCGTACAAATGAATCTTCACTTCGGGAAAACCCGCCGCTGCCGCCCAATTGGGCTCGCCTGACGCCCACAAATCTCCCAGCAAATTCGCCATGGCCACAGGACGCAAAAGCGTCGCATCCCCAAGCGGCAAACCGCACACCGCGCGCAGCTGTTGCTCGAATTGACTGGTCACGCATGCATCGAATGAAAAATGCCCAGAATTATGGGGCCTCGGCGCAAGTTCATTCACGACCAAATCGCCGTTCGGCAAGTGAAACAATTCCACGCCAAGCACACCCACCACATCGAGAGCCTGGGCTACGGCACAAGCGAGATCCCGCGCACGCACTCGAGTTTCCGCAGACACTCGAGCTGGAACCACAGAAACATCGAGCACATGTTTTTCGTGGCGATTTTCACTCACTTCGAATGGTACCACATCGCCCGTACGCGAACGTGCGACCACGACTGACAATTCGCACGAAAATGGAACAAACGCTTCGAGCACCCCGAGCGATCGACCCATGCGGGCAAACGCTTCGTCGGATAAAGATGGATTATCAATGCGCACTTGGCCTTTGCCGTCGTACCCGAATTCCGCTGTCTTGAGAATCGCGGGGGTCCCGAGATTTTTTAATGCATCTCGCAGCTCTTCCGAGGAACGAATGGCGGCAAACCTGGCAACGGGAAAACCATTTTGTTGCAAGAATTCTTTTTCACGCAAACGATGGCGGCATATTTCCAGCACACGCGGCGAAGGGAAAACCGGACGCAATTCGGCCACTGCGGCCAATGTTTCTGCAGGTACGTTTTCAAATTCGAACGTCACCACATCCACTGCCGCGGCAAATTTGCGCGCCACATCAATGTCTTCATACGGCGCTACCCATTCCACATCCGCAACTTGTCCCGCCGGACCATCCTGGACCGGATCGAGCGCGTGAACGCGATATCCCATTCTCCGTGCGGCAATGGCAAACATGCGCCCAAGTTGTCCACCGCCGAGGATTCCAATGGTTCCGCCAGGCAATACAGGCGCGTTTGTCGAAACATTCACCACAGTCAAACTTCACTTTCAAGTGCGACGCGCGTTTGCTCGACGCGAAATTGTTGAAGTCGCTCACGCAACGCGGGATCATGCAGCGCGAGGATTTGAGCCGCCAGCAGAGCCGCGTTTTTCGCGCCGGCATCGCCTATAGCCAGCGTTCCAACGGGAATACCACCCGGCATTTGAACGATCGAAAGTAATGAATCGACGCCATGTAGCGCATGCGACAAGATGGGCACGCCAAGTACGGGGATCAGAGTTTTCGCGGCAATCATACCGGGCAAGTGCGCAGCTCCTCCCGCACCGGCAATGATCACGCGTAGTCCCCTCCCTTCAGCTTCTTCCGCATACCGAAACATTTGATCAGGCATGCGATGAGCGCTGACCACTCGTTTTTCATACGGTACGTCGAGGTTGTCGAGCATCTCCCACGCATGGCGCAATGTGGGTGCATCGCTTTTGCTGCCCATGATGATACCGACGACAGGAGACCTTTGCGTCATGCGCGTCTGTGTACTCGGTTTTTCGCCGTTCGTCACGGAGTTCTCGCCTGATGAACGACTCGAGCGTCAAACGACCGCACAAGCGAGCCCGCGCCTTGGCAAAAACGCGGGTCACTCGTGGCTAGGTGCTACAGACCGGCATACCAGTCATCGCCGCAAATCGGCAGATCGTAATCCAGGACGAACGGCCGACCATCAATATAGATCTTGGTCCGGTCGATTTGTAGGTCCTCGAGGATATCAAACCTCGACGGTCTTTTTCATCCACGCCCCAAGGTCGTCGATCGCTGCTTGGCAGTCGGGAAAATATCCGGCGAGCAGGTAACAGTTGTGGACCATTCCAGGGATTTCACGAAAATCCACGGACAGTCCGGCGTCTTTGGCGCGTACCGAGAAATCACGCACTTGGTCCAGAAGCATTTCGGCAGTGCCTATGTCGATACGCATCGGGGGCAAACCGTGCAAATCGGCAAAGATAGGCGAAGCTAGCGGATCTTTGGGGTCTTGTTTGCCCAGGTAATGGTCGCGCCAACCATCAAAATCAGCTGCGACGGCCCAATCATAAGGTTCGTGTGCCAAAAGAGAACCGCCGTGACGAGTCAGATCGACCCAAGGCGACAATGCGGCAATGGCCGCAGGCAAAGGGATTTTTTCGCGGCGCAAGACGAGGGGTAGAACAATGGCTAGATTTCCACCCGCCGAATCACCGGCGATGATCAAATCTTGGGAACGAATTCCATCGGCGAGGAGCGCCTGATACACAGCGCAGCAATCATCGATTTGCGCTGGATACGGGTGCTCGGGAGCGATTCGATAATTGGGGGCATAAATCCGAGCATCGGCGGCTATGGCCAATCGCATGAGCATTTCCGCGTGCGTACGCGTCGAACCGCCGACAAACCCACCGCCGTGTATGTAAAGCACGACTCGTTTTGGAGTTTTTCCTTTGGGCGTGAACCATTCGCCATCCACGCCCCCGATACGCGCATTTTCGCGATCGGCTTTCGACTTCATACGCTTGGCTTCTTGATCGCCCGCTTCCTCATGAATACGACGTTGTTCCTCGAGCGGCAATTGGTTTACGGCAGCAGCCCGCAATTTGAGCAAACGGGTCGTCCCTTCGAAGGAAAAACTCCATCCGGGAAACATTGGGCCGTTGCGAAAGCGCGAGCGAATGGTCGACGTGAAGGCGCGAAAGACGAGCGAACCGAGCGAAGGCATCATGGTAGGACGAACCATAGGGTATACGAGACCGACGAACAAGC
>JANORL010000104.1:0-11301 GCA_031415295.1 Polyangiaceae bacterium
GAGGCGCTGGCGATGGGATTGCCAGTTGTCGCGATGGACGCGGGTGGTACGGCCGAGATTGCTTTTGAGGCGCCGTTGTTGGTGATTCTGCCTCAAGAAACGACGCCCGAGGAGATGGCGCAGGCCATTTTGACGGTTCTGCCTCGGAAACAAGACGAAAATGTGCGAAAAGCGCCGGAATTGCCAAGTTTTTCGCGCGAAACCATGTCAAAAAGGTATTCGATTTTGTATCGACGGGTTCTCAACCATGTGCCTCGTCGAAAAAATGGGATTTTGCTGATTACGAATAACTTCTCGACGGGGGGAGCGCAATCGAGCGGCCGGCGTTTGTTATTGGGGCTCTCCGCCGCGGGCGTCCGGGTTCGGGCGTGTGTGCTGGAGGAACAGCCACAATGGCCGACACCAGGGCGGCGCGTTTTGATGGATGCGGGTATAGAGGTATTTGCTTTGCCGCAAGCAGGCTCGATTGCGGTGGAGAATGCCGTGGACAAACTTGTCGCGTGGATCGACGCGGACCCACCCGAGGCGATTCTTTTTTGGAATGCGTTAGCGCCTTATAAATTATTATTGGCGGATCTTTTATTAGAACCCCGCATTTTTGATGTGAGCCCTGGAGAAATGTTCTTTGCTTCTCTTGAACGATATTTTTCAAAAACACGAATTCGTGGGAAACTGCCTTGTCGTGACGGCCGTGATTATGGAGCGCGGCTTTCGGGCGTGATCGTCAAATATGCTGGTGAGGCGCGCAGGGCCGAAGATGTGCTGGGTGCAAAAACCTTTGTTATCCCCAATGGCGTTCCGCTTCCCGCAAGGCGACCATTTCGTCCGCCGGGGCCTATTCTGGTCATGGGTACGTCAGCAAGGATCTCACCACAGAAAAAACTCGAGGAGCTCGTGGACGCATTACGCCTCGCGGCGCCCAGGTTGCCGCCGCACCTGCTGCGTATTGCGGGCGAGCCGGAGCGCGGCGCCGAGGTGTATGCGGAAGAATTGCGTAAACGCGCAGAAGGATTGTGTGTGGAATGGCTAGGGGAAGTGGACGTCTCCGAATTTCTTCCCAAGATTGACGTGTTTGTCATGATCTCCGAGCCCGCGGGCTGCCCCAATGCCTCGCTCGAGGCTATGGCGGAAGGGTTATCTGTCATTGCGACGGATTTTGGCGGCGCGTCGGAGCAAGTGCAGGACGGCATAACGGGAAGGCTCGTGCCGCGGGGGGATGTGGCGGCATTTGCAGAGGCTATGGTGGAGGTGGGAAATGCGCCAGAAACAATTCGAATAATGGGGCAAGCCGGGCGGATGCGGGCGGAGGCATTGTTTGATGTGACGCGGATGGTGGCGGATTATGGCAGGATTTGTTTGTTTGAAGGGAGCAAGGCTTATGGAACATCGTCCGCTGAGTAAGTCCGACCGACGCAGCGTAATGCCCTCGCTCCGCGCTTCTGTTCGAACGACGCCGGTCGTGGTCACCCGGTGCCCGTTCGCTTTTATTTCATTTTGACCATCGATCCGCAGACCTGTTTTGCAGCCCTCACCCATGCAGCGTCCATTTTATCGATTTTCCCCTCGCATTTGTGGTGAATACCATCGATGGTTCGTACCCCTTCGGTCATGCTCAATTCATCGCCATTGGGCCTTTTCATCATTGCGGTCATGATGGTATGGCTTGCATCACCAGACATATCGAGGATGACTTGCGCTTTGTTGTCGGCGGCGACTTTGCGCAGCTTAGTGGCTTTGACGCGTGCGCCTTCGATGTCTGGGGCTTTGCTGGTTTGATCGAATTCCAGCTCGGCCTTGCCGAAGACCAAGTGAATGTTGTATTCCGTTTGTCGACGGAGAATGCCGCATTTCTTTTGGCCGAGCCGAATGCCCAATACGTCAGAAACCGCGATCACGCCATTCGCATCGGTGCACCCATCAAAAAGGTCCGGGCGTTCGCCATTGACGAGAAAGGCGTTGCCGGCGGAAGGCACGGTGAATACCAACGATCGGAACGTGCGGATGGTCAATTCGTTGGCTTTGCATTCGAGCGTAAAGGAGCCCTTTTCTTTGCCTGATGATTCGGGCAGGTCGTAGCTTCCTTCCGTTAATGGGGTGCCGGTCTGCGCTGTTTTCCAAGGGGCTTTTTCGAAGCCAGTGAAAATACTCGCCACTTTTTGGCCGTTGACGATTCTGGTGATGGCGGAAACCGGTACGTCGCTATCGGGGCAATGCTCTGCTTCGGGTCGATCCGCCTGCTGGCTACTCCAGCAACTCGTATCGGTGGAAATGTCAACCGCAAAAAGCCGAAATTGTTCGCCTTTACCCGTCCAACTGTATAAGCCCCGCGAGGTATGCAGCAAAAACCACGAGCCGCGTGTAAAGATGGTATCCATCGGCAACGCTTGCCGTTTTGGTTCCTCGATAGGCTTCTCTGCTCGCGTCGATTGCGCCGATTGCGTCGATTGCGCCGAAGGTGTTGTCTCCTTGGCTCCATTGGACGCTGGTTCCTCGTTCGCGGGTGGGGTGGTTTTCACCTCCTCCTGAGCATTAGGATCTTCCCAACGGCCATTCAAAAGGAAATTGCCGAACGAGGCGCATGACGAAGCGGAAAGAACGAGCAGCGGGAGCGCTACTGGAAAAAAGATGTTTTGGAGCCAATTTTGCACAGGGGCCTGTAGATACAAGGCGCATTCATGGTTGTCAAGCGCTACTCTTCGCGGCAAACGTTGAAACCAAAGCCAGGGCGTTCATCATGTCCGAGCTGCTGCGGGGTTCATGGGAGGCGTTGTAGATATCACGCGCACGGGAACGCGGGAAACGGTTTCAAGGTGATTCCACCATATACGGATTCAATTGGTACGTTTACCGAAACCGACGTCGTTGAGCTATTGACGCAACATACGGAAAAGACAGGTCAGCGGTTTTTACCCGAAGCAATCGCGGAAATCTACAGATTGGGGCAGGGACATCCGTGGCTCACCAATGCGAGCAAAGGAAAAGGTGACGGGGCGAGGGAGTGGTCGACTGCCCCGAACCAAATTGTCGTCATCCCCCCGGCACCACGGGCACTTGGCGACTCCTATCTTTCGCATGCGCGCGAAGCGTGTCGATAATGCGCTCCACAGGTCCCCGATGGATGGGGTCACCGTGTCCCGGATCCATTGGGAGACCGCCAAGGAGCAGCACCTCATGTTTCTCGATTTCATTGAAAATTGCATGCTCGGCAATCCAAACCGCCTCGTCGCCCGGTACAAGCACGAACGCCGCTGGGGTCGAGCAGGTGGTCACTTTGTTCTTGGACCACCAACTCAGGCTGCGCGAGTATCTCTCGGCAACCTTGCGAATTTTTTGCAGGAACAAATTCCATTCTTTTCCGTTATCAGGGTTCTTTTTGGCGTATTCGAAGTCGGTTGCACTGGCGTCGCCAATTGTGAATGCGATCCCTTCAGGTGAATGAAATACGAGCGCGTAATCAGGACTTGCTTCGGCATCCAACGCCAAAAATCTCGATTCTCCAGATGGATCCATCAGCGTTGCAGCTCGTTGTATTCGGTTCAGCAGCGGACCCGTTGTTTTTTGAGGCGCGAGATGTCGTCGCTCTGCATGCGGTTCGTAGATCAGATCCAGCTGCTCATCATCGCGGGAAAAGGACCACACGATGCGTTCGGGACTCCACGTGTCGATCCAGCGGATGCGTGGGGTTTGGTTCAAATTCCAGTTGAGCGATTGAATGATCGATACGAGTGCTGCGGCGCCCCACACTTCGAAAAGTTCGGCAAAAATTCGCTCGCGAAATCGCGAAAGCAGCGCGGTAGCTTCAATCGTCGATACGTCGACAGTGCGGCGTAGCGCACCCAGCAACCGTCGTCTTCTCGGGTCACGTGTCATCGCCGGACCAATGAGTCGCAGGTCCGGTGATTCTGGCCGACCGAGCATGACGAGCTTGCACCGCAGGTCACCAATGACGCGAAGCATAGCGTGCATTTGCGTCACTGATTCCGCGACGGTTTCCGCTCGCTCTTCGGCCAGCAATGGGTCAATACGACTAAGTTCGAGCGTTTGACGTGCGAGTTGTGAAGCAATTTCGGCTGTTGCATTTTGAAGCAGACGTAGTCGATATGTTGCCCACCAGGCGACGATGTGATTTTCTGGCAGGTCCGTCGTGTAGGTCAGGTGCGGAGCCCCCGTCAAACCTTTTTCGCCAGGACGAACCGGCGTTAGCTCGAAAGCTGGTTGTCGGCGAACGTTCATTGCGTCGCGTAATTCTTCGCGCGTATTTTGAATGGTTTGCACGATGGTTTCTTGTCCGGGGTTTTTTCGGACATACACCCCAGGCATCGTTTGTCGTGTCTCCCACGTCGCACCATTCAGGGCACGAATGATATCTTGAACCATTCGCTCATGCTCTTCGGCCGAAAAAATGCGTTGTGGTTCGACATAAGCGCGCACGACAGGGAGGCCACTGTCCATTCCACCGATTTTGAACTCACCCCGACGGCGCTCGTCTGCGCGCTTTGGCGGCCAGAGGTACCATCGCGACCAAGTGAGATTGTCGATCGGTGGGTCTTCACATTTGGTGAGTTTTCCGCCCGCTTCAGATTCCAGTCGTCGAATCACGTCCTTGTCGGGCTGTTGCAGAAAACCAAGATCCACCCACGCATAGTTGTCCTTGACCGCGACGTGGGCGTCCGACCGTGGTTCCGGTGCGCTACCATAAACGCGCACCATGACGATATCATTGCCAGAATGACGCGAAGCCATGACTCGTTGCCTGTTCGAGCAATCGTTCGATTCGTCGACCGGTTTGCGGCAGATCGGAACAGAGGCGCCTCCACGCTTCTAGCACCGGGCGAACCTCGGTCTCGGGCCCGGAGATTGGGGACACGAACCGGCCTAGAATGGCTTGGTCCAATGCATCCGCTTCCGAGATGATATTCGACAAACCGAGAGCATCGTGCAAAGCGGCAAAACGCGACATATCGTCTATCGCGCGGTGGCTTGGAACGAGGTCGGCGCGCATTGTCCGATTGGCGTCAAGTGCCGCATAAGCTGTGTCGACCCACTGTTGAATACGGTTTTGCGCGTTGGTAGTTGGCTTCCGAGGTTGGATGGAAGTTTGTCGAACCGGTGGCGGAAGATTCGCAAGAGAACTCGCATCGGACGAGCTGTGCCACGCGCAACGCACGACTTGGTCGGGATGCGCGCGACGTGGCGGCACGACGAACAACATCGCTCGATCGAGGACTTTGGGCGATGGCGGCCGAGAGAAATCGTCAATATTTAGCGTCCCAACGATTCCAATTGGGGGCAATCGTTGGCCATTGATCTCACCGTGGTGGTCGATGGCACCGAAGAGCCTTGCCAGGTAATATTCCGGCCGCGTCAGGTTGACTTCGTCCAGAAGCACCAGATTTAACCGGTTGCTTCGACATATTTGCGATGAAATTGCTCCGCCTTCGCCAAACAATGGTTCGTCATTGACCCAGTGCGCTTGCACAGATAAATCTACAAAGCCATCACCTCGTGTGCACCCGAGCATTCGCGCAAGCATTCGGGCCACCGTTGATTTCCCGCATCCAGGTGGCCCCGCGAGCAACACGAAGCGTCGCGTGCACAGTGCAAGATACGCGAGCGCGAGGTGCATAGCATCGATGTTGAACCCTTGGAGCTTGCCAGCTGCTACCGTATCGAGAATTCGTTGGGCTGGTGTCGACAATTCAAGGGGAGATGCCAATGCATTGGTCTGCTCGACAGCTTGGGCAGTGGGCAGGGCGCTTGGTGAGCGTAGTGGGCCGACGACAACTCGCCCAGGCTTATCGTGAATTGGTGGAGCCGACGAGAACGCCCCATCCGGGGGGAGAATCGCGATCGGTGCTGATTCGACGGGCACTATGGACGTTGGTATTGGAGGTGGTGACCCGTTATTCCCCGGCGCCGGATCCGCAGGCGGTGGGAGTCGAGAAGGAGTCAAATGCGGCGCCGAAGAAACAGGTGCGGATTGTCGCTCTGCGACTTCGAATTCTTTCGCTGCCGTGATTGCGCCTGCGCCGACCGGAGTCGATGTTCCTACCTTGGCATGATCGCTTTTGAGTGTCGAAGGACCAACGGGCGCCAGTGGCGCATTCGATTCATTGCTCCGTTTGCTTGCTTCGATAACCGCTTCGACGATCGGCACGTTGATCGAGACATTTTTGCCCTTTGATTCCACGGGTGTAGAGGGTTCGGACGGTTCTCGTCGATCGTATCCCGGCCGATCGGCCATTTCTCGCTCCATGCTGTCGAACGCATTCGGAGAAATCTGCACGACTGAGGTTCCGTGGGTAATCACCGTTTTGGACATACCAAGATCGATGACCACATGCAGTCCAATCGAAGCCGCCATTGTCTTCGGTGCAGCTTGCGATTGATTTGATAGCAATGAAATTAGAGGTGGCAATCCACCGGCGTTGAAGTGTAGCAGCTCCAAACCGCGCACGTCCGAGCTATGCAGCGTGAGCCGCTGCCCGATTACGTCGAAATTTCCGAAGCCAGTGCCGCCTGGACGTTGCACTCGAATCTTCTCGAATTTGTGACCTTTTCGCAAGATGCGTTCCGATTCGAAGTTCTCCGATATCGATGGCACGAGTCGCGCTCGAGCTGTTTGACGTGGAGACCATGATTTGGGGAGTGAAAACTCGACTTCACCACCAAAACGTGCCACAGAATCTTTTCGATTCAATACTTCAATGTGCTTTGGGCTCGATGGTACACCGTGCTTGTCTTGACAATCGAGCAAGACGTTTACTTGCAGTGATGACGTGAAATCTACGTCGGGCTCGGCTTCGGTCGGCACCGAAGGCTTTTCTATAGCCAGGCTGGGCGATCTACGCGCGAGCGCGTGTGCGAGACCGCCAATTGACGCAGCGCTTCACCGCTCAGCAAAACGGACCCACTTCTGCTCAGCAAGACGGACCCACCAGCGTGATCAGGATCAGCGTTTGCAGCGAGGCGTTTCAAGGTGGCGGGAGGACGCGGCATTGGCAGCACATAGCGCGTCGCAGACTTGATGGACGACAGCGTTGCCATTCAGCAGGATGGATGAGCAAATCGATCGAAGAAATATCTTCTTCGATTTCCTTCCGTAGGCCTACTTCTTTTGCGTTCCCGCGCGGCGGGCAAGGTGGGAGAGCGATGGACGGCAGAGCGTCTATCGGGAATTGCGTCGGCCTTGTTCCGCAAGCGATCCGAGGATCGTAGCGCGTACAGTGGCCGCGTCATGGTCGTCGAATTGGGCAGTTGTGCGCGGATGAGGGACAGGTACGTAGACGGGTTTCGCGGGCAATGAAAGCACTTGAAACCGGCTTCCGTCGAATGTAATCAGGTCTTTGGCAAGCAGCCCCTTGCGAGCGTCGACGTAATCTTCGACCACCATCTCCAGGGTCGAGCAGATCCGGTCGTAATGGTAAAAGCTCATACCATTGCGATCTGCCGCAAGCACGAGGAAGAAATAGAGCCGCTGCTCGTCGGCCGAAAGCGAGCACAAGAAACCATCACGCAAGAAACGATGCGGCATGAAGGCAAAACTCTGCCCATCGATTCGCCGAATCCGATCGGGCACGAGAGGAGGTTTGTCCATGGCAATTCCTTTTGTGTCACGCGTTCGGCGAAGGTTCTCGGAGCGATGGGCCCTCGATCCGAATCGTATGGCAATGGTGACGGAGACGACTGAGCAGCGCTGCCACCATTTCTTTGCGCCCCAGAAACGCATACCAGTCCTCGTATTCGAGGTTCGTCGTCAGTATCGTGGAGCGACGGGAATACCGCTCTTCCATCAGTTTGAAAAAGAGGTTCGTCTGCTCGGGGCGCAGGTTGAGATACCCCATTTCATCGATGAGCAGCAAATCCACCTTCGCCAATCTGTCGATGAGTTTTCTCGACGACCGGTCGGCAATGCTGGCGTACATGTCATCGAATAGGTCCTGCGCTTTGATGAAAAGCCCACGATACCCATTTTCGAGTGCCTTTAGCAAAATGCCCGATGCAAGACCCGTCTTGCCGACGCCCGTGGGACCAATGAAAACGAGATTCTCCTTTTTCGCCACGAAGTCGAGGTCTCCATATTGACGTATGGCAGCCGCATGAAGGCCGGTCTGCATGTCGAATGGAAACGTTTCGAGTGTCCAGCGCTCGGGCAATCCGGCTTTCTCGATCCGGTTTTCCAAACTGCGCTCACGCATGAGTTTTTCCTGTTCACGCAAAATACGTGCGTAAAACTCGGCATAACTTGGTTTAGCCTTCTGCGCGCGAGTTATCTCGCGTTCTACGACCTCGAGCATCCCGCGCATGCGAAGATTCGCGAGAAGCTGGGCAATGTCATCGGTACTCATGATTCACCATTTCGTTTGTCTCGGATGTCCATGGATTGGTCGCTTTCGCCAATTGGCAACTTGAAGTAGTCGCCCGCTACGTGGCGCAAAACCAAAGATTCGATTCGCTCGAGGTCCAGCAGACCATATTCGAGCGCCACGCCAAGCGCGGTCCGTAATGGCTCCGCCGGATAATCGAGCCATAGTCGATGAAGTCGCATGATCGGCCGCGTTGCTCGATTACCGTGCCGTTTCTGCAATGCATCGACCATCGCCGCCATGACGTGCGAATCCGCTCGCAGAAGTTGTTCTTCAGCGGCATACACACGCGGCGCGGCATGGCTTTGACCGCGAATTCTTTCATGACCACGCAACGTGAGCCGCTTTCGTTGCCCATCCTCTTGCCGCATATGCTCGCACATGAGACGAGGACCATCGAAGATTCGGATTTGATCCTTGGTCTCGTGCACGGCCAATGCACGGTCGATGAATTCCGTAGGCACCGAATACCGATTCGTGTGCACCGTGATGTACCCCTCGACATCGACCGATCGCTGATGCAAAAGGTATACAGGCGGAATGTACTCGGGCAATGGTCGGAGTGCCGTTCGTTCCGTGCCAAACAGCATCAATGGCGAAGTCTGCAAGCTCCGTTTCGGTGTGGCATTCACTTTATCACACCAAGTGCGCAGTTGCGTATTGACGTCCGCCACATCGACGAAGGTGCGGCCGGGGTAAAAATTCCGCTCGATGTGGTAAAACGGCCGCTCGACGCGGGCAGACCGATTGGCGTCCCCGAGTTCGTGGGCAACGAAAGTCGTACCGAATCGCTCGCCGAAGGCCACGACCTCGGGTGCAAACACGGCGTTTTTCCCGGTACCGCGGGCAACAAGAATACTCGCGTTGTCCACCATGCATCGCTCCCCAGCGCCTTCGAATGCCACCATTGCATCAGATAGAAACACTCTGGCCCAAAACCGATTCCACACCGGATACACCTGCGAGAAAATCATGCGCGAGTAACACAAGACCAAGCTCGCGTTATGCAATCGACGACGCGTCCCGCTAAGCACGACGTCATGCGGCGACGTATCGTGTTGCATTTCCTCGCCAGGCTCGAAATGGTAGTTTCCGGCGCGTTCCTTCGGCTTTTGCCCAATACCGTGCCTACGACAAAAACCCGACAATGTGCTGTACGGAAGAATCACGCCCGTGTTTGCAAGTTCTTCGTGCACTCGCACGAGATTCCCTTCGCAACGCGTATACAATTCCCGAATGGCAGAGTCATGACGCGCAGCTTTTTCGACCCGCTCGATGACTGGGACATCGACGCTCCCCGACGCGAGTACCCGACGCACGGTATTACGCGAGACTTTGACTGCACGCGCAATCGCGTGCAGCCCCCTTCCTTGCTTTTGCAGCGTTACTATCGCCGCTCGAATGTCTCTAGTTTGCATGCGGTTCCTCCATGCGCCGTTCGAATGCCTCGTACGCATCCACGCAACGTTGATAAGCGCGTTTAACCGGCGTATCCGAAAGCGCTCCGATATCGATCGTCCACGCTCGAGATGCCGCGTCGCATACCCGAAGCAATGCCAAACGCGCGGCATTCAATTCACGCACGAGTTCACCTGCCATGCCAGGCGGCAGCGCTGGTGTGATCGCCTCTTTCGATCGTATGAATAACCATGGTGAATCGACGATGCGTTCACGAAGTCCAGCGTCGGATGACCAATAGGCTTTGCATACAGCCTCGAGTTGCCGACTCGATACGGGTTTGTCTCCAAGACACTCGCACAATTTCTCACAATGACGTGCGTTGGCGCGCGCCAAAGGTAATAAATACTTCATCGCTCCGTGGGCTGGCACGATACCGCGCCTCACGGCGTCGGTTGTTCTTTCAGGCAATGACATCGCCAAACCCATTCGCCGTGAAACCCAGCTCGTACTTCGACCCAGAGATACCCCAACATCGGTCAATGGTTGACCTCGCGTGTGCAATTCTGCCACGAGCCATCCTTCTTCGAGCGCGCTGCGACGCCCATTGCGCTGCATGCGATAACAATGCACCAATGCGGCTTCTTCGGATATTTCGAGCACCAGCGCCTCAATCGTGTCTCGATTCAAGCGTATAGCGACATCCACATACGCTTCCCCATCAATGAGGACAAACCTCCCCACCGCGCCTCGTACGACCAGTGCCGAATGCAACGGTCTTTGCAGTATTTCGGGCGCTATCGCTCGTGGCAACGTGTGAATTCGTAAGTGCGAAAACGGCCGTTCGAGAAGGCGAAGTTCGATCTCGACGGCAGTGGCTCCGAGTGTTGTGATTGGCATAACTTTCGAGGCCAACCTACGACACATTCGAGCCCCTGTCCGTCTGGTCTTTTTTTGACGCCGCGCGTAGTGGGCCAAATTCTCATGAAGAATCCGTTACTTGCACTCGTCTCTGGTCTTTCTGGTCTTGGCTGGCGCGCACGAGGAGTCGGCCAAATTCCATAATAAAATCAGTAGCTTTGGGCCCGAACTGGTCTTGCGCATCGTCCCATGGCAGCCGGTCGAGAGGTGCGGGCATGCGTGACCTCGCCGGTGGTGTCTCTTCCGGGGAATTTGGAAGCGTGGGCGGCAACTCAGCGCGTTTCGCTTGGCGCTCGCTCAAGCGTTGCGCCGTCGCGTACTCAGGATTTGCGGTGCGCCACTTGGCTTGCGTCTTCTTGCGCCGCTCCACCTGACATGCTGGGTCCGAGCACGCCTGTTGTCGATCGCCCACGCGGGAGTCGGGGTAGAACCATCGCCCACAAATCGAGCACGGACGCTTGCGCTGCATCGCGCCATCGTCCCCACTTCCTCACGCCGGGCCAAACCCGCAGCCGTTCAAACAACGCGAATCACATTACACTTGTGCTTAGCAGTCGCGTGGCAGGTGGGTCCGTTCTCGTGAGCAGAGGTGGGTCAATTTTCGTGAGCGGTAAAG
>JANORL010000105.1:0-18624 GCA_031415295.1 Polyangiaceae bacterium
CGAACATCCGCATCGACCATCAACGGCAGGGCTTCGGTGATCATGACGGCAAAGATACCACAGTTTCTCCTCGACACAATCGCCTTTTCCGTATCAGTCCGACGAACCCATCACCCTCCTTTCCCCCGCCTTTCATAACAATCGTCCGGAATTCGTTTTTCCTTCCGTGCCAATTCAGTTGCCGTTATGAATCTAGCCGTCACCGGATCGTGATAACCACTCGCCCCCGCCAAACCCGGAACCAATTCCTGATAATGCCGCACGATTCGTTCCATGAGCACCTCGCGCACCCATTTCCCCACCATCGACGCCAGCGATACCAATAGATCACTCGCGTCGGCATCCTGCACGAATGATATGTCCCCCAGCCCCGGAAATCGATACACGCTTTTCGGACGCGATTCTTGCAATATCGAATGCATCTGGCCGCCCAGCGGTCCGAACGCGCTGCTGTACTTGCCAAACCCACCCACTTTGCCGCAAATCGCCTCCACCTCTTCGCCAGCCACCTTTTGCAATGAAATGATTAGCTCCTCCATTGCATGCAAATCCATCGTGAAACGACTCTTGCCCGCACCGAGTCCATCGTTCAACCGCTTCGTACACACAATCGACGACCGCACCGCAACAATCGTCACCCCTTTCGTCGCTAGTTTGTCCAAGTCCTTGTCGATTGTCTCGACCAACTCATCCGTCGCGACGAACTTCTCATCGTTTGTGTTCCAACATTGTCCCGCCACGTGATCCGGACACGGCGCACGAAGCTTCGCGCGATCTTCGGACGCGATCGCATGTACGAGTTCGTCTACAGTTCCGTATGAAAAACCCGGGCGACCACTCCCGCGCGCGGCAAGCGCTCGCGCCCACGCTTCTGCAAGCGCGATGTCCCCGTACGCCACCATCTCCTTCGAATCACCAAGACGCTTCGCCAAGCCGCCTCGTGGCTTGCGTTCGACCACAGCGGCACCGTCGGGCGTTACGCGGGCCATGACGGCCGTCACGAGCATTGGACCAAGGCGCGGGCCTAGACCATTTTCGTCCACGCCCAGGCGAAAGTTTCGTCGCGTGTTCATGACGCGCACCGTTGCATGAGCAGTGCTGCGTGTCATCGAGTTGCTCGAAGCGGATTTCGCAAACTTGGCGTATCCTCTCGGGCCTATGGCGAACTTGCGTCGGAGATCCCGTGCTGTCGCCGAGACGAGTGTTCTTTTTGCACTTGCCTTAGGTTTTACCGCGTGCTCGAAACCCGTACTCACGCGCGACGGACAGCTCGTCTTCACGCCCGCAGGTGGTCGTCGCGGCGCATCGGTTCTCACCGCAAACGGTGTCGAATTTCTCGATGCCACCGAGATTCCCAAGCCCAATATCCGCCGAAGTCCACACGATCCGTGGGTTCCCGCGACGGGGTTCATTCTGCCCAAGGATGGAGTTTGGCGCGAGACATCGCGCCCCGTGGCCATCTCGGGTCATGGTCTCACCGTTGTTCTTCGGTCGAGCGACACACTGATTCCAAGTTGGGGTGGCGAAATTCTCGTCCGCATTGATGTTCGTGCGCCACACGAGGCTTTTCCCGCCGCACGCGCGTCCATGCGCCAACCTCGCCGAATCGCGCTCGTTATTGATGGATACGCGGCCAACACCATCCACCATGCACGCACCTTGCTCGACAATCTTGGCGCTGAAGATCGCCTTGTCATCATCGATGCCCAACGTGCTCGTATCGTCGTTCCTCCGCTTCCCGGTTCCGATCACACGCTGCTCGATGGCGCCATCACGCACGTCGTCAGCCATCCGTTGCGCGTCAACGAACGCGCACCTCGCGACCTTCCTGCGGCTCTTGCACTTACGCGCAAGTTCGTCACGGCGAACCTTGGCGAAAGTGCACCGACATCCGCTGTCCGTCAGGTGATTGTCTTGACCGATGGTATTGGAGTTGCAAGTGGGCAATTGCGGCTCGCATCGGAGATCGCGTGGTTACGGCAACATGCGGTACGCGTCTCTGCGCTTGGAATGACGAACTCGTTGCGTCCTGAAAATTTGAGTCCGTTCGAAACCGAAGGGTTTGTCCACTCGTCAACCGACAAACGAGACGAGACGCTTGGTAAACTTGTGCCTCCTCCGGGCGATGTGGTTCTCGAGGACGTTGAACTTACGTTTAGTTCCGTTCCCGCGCCGGTTCGCGTGCTCGAAGTATCGGGAGGACTTGCCGCGTTGTCGCTCGATCACGACCGTTTGTCGCTTGGTGATTTATACGCGGGTGAAGCAAGGACCGAAGTTGCACGCATTGCAATGCCCGTGTGGGTCCCTGGCGAACCGCTCGAACTTACTATTACAGCCCGTTACCGCGATTCTGCATCCGGCGTTTGGCTCACCGCTAACACCACGTTTGCCGGACGTTACGATGACGACGTCGAGCGTATTGCTCAGGCCCGTCACGGGGACGTGATTGCATATGCATCGGCACTTTCGATGGTTCGCCGCTTAGGACGCATTTTTCAGGGCAGTCGCGCCGATCATCTTGGTGGACTTCGTCCGATCGTCACGATGCAAGCTGATTCTCTTACGCGGTTATCGCGTGAAACGGGTGATACCGCCTTGGGCGTTCAAGCGGACGTACTTCGCGCGCTTCTTGGTGTCGTCGAAGACTGATTTGCGAGCGTTTTCTTTACATCGAGCATTTTTCGTCGTTATGCTAGCGCAACGCAGGCATGAGGGCGGGAACGGTAATCGCTAATCAGTACGAAATCGTGCAGCTCGCCGGGGTGGGGGGCATGGCCGAGGTGTATCGCGGCCGTGACAAGCTCACGAAGCAACGCGTAGCGATCAAAATTCTGGTCGATGCTCAATCGGGGGAAGAAGGGCGTTTTGAACGAGAAATTGCGGCCCTCGAAGCACTCGAACACCCAGGAATCGTGCGGTTGTTAGGTCACGGGACATTGTCGTTCGGTGCGCGATATCTGGTCATGGAATGGCTCGACGGTGAGGATCTCGAGCAGACTTTGTTGCGCGGTCGTTTGTCGCTCGAGCAGGCATTGGTGCTTGGGCGGCGTATTGCGGAAGCACTCGGTGCAGCGCACGCGCGGGGCATTGTGCATCGTGACATCAAGCCCGCCAATGTATTTCTTCTCGATCATCGTCCGGACCAACCCAAACTCGTGGATTTCGGGATTGCCAAATTGACGGCCCGCAGTCGAATTACATCGGTTGGTGCGCTCATGGGCACCCCCGGATACATGGCTCCGGAACAAATTCGCAGTGAAACGAATGTCGATGCTCGGGCCGACGTGTTTGCCCTCGGATGCTTGTTGTATTACTGTATTGCGGGAAGTGCTGCGTTTCCTGGCGATGGCATTCAAGCTGTTTTGGCGAAGGTTCTTTTTGCCGAGCCTTTGCGACTTCGCGAAGTTCGTCCTGATTTGCCGCCATGCGTGGACACGTTTGTCATGGGACTTTTGGCAAAAGACCCGGAAGCGCGACCCAAAGACGGCAGCGCCGTCGTGGCGCTGTTGGATCAGCTCGACGAGTCGGGCCCGGATTTGCGCCGAATAGGCTCTCCAATGGCCTCGTCATTGACGAGTACCGAGCGCCGACCGGTTGCCGCATTGCTTATTGGACGTTCGCCGCATTCGCTCATCCCGCCTGCGAATCTGGACGCACCGGTGGTGTCGGAACTCGATCGAGCCATTCAAGCTCGCGCAGAAGCAGTAGGAGTGCCTTGTGAACCATTGCCTGATGGATCGCTGGCGTTGTGGATTTCTGGCACTTCGGTGGCGACAGATTTGGCAGCGCGCGCGGCGCGATTGGCGTTGGTGCTCCGTGCGGAGGCCGGCGGGCGGCCATTTGCATTGACGGTCGGGTGGGGTGTTTTGTCCGGGAAAAACCCGTTGGGAGATGCCATTGATCGGGCCGCAAACGTACTCGAAGTGCAGCGGTCGAGACTCGACAGCGGTCAGGGTGCAATCGCCGTCGATGAACTTACGGCCGGACTGCTCGATGGTCGTTTCGATGTGCGGGATACCGATTCCGACGTCTATGTATTGCACGGAGAACGATCGACGTTGGCGGGGTCGAGAACCCTCTTGGGTAAACCCACGACATGCGTCGGCCGCGAACGTGAATTGCGTCTGCTCGATGGTCTCTTCGACCAATGCGTCGACGAAGGCGTGCCGCAAGCCGCGCTCGTCACTTCGCCGGCGGGTTTGGGCAAATCGCGGCTTGCCAGCGAATTCGTACGACTCACGGCCGAGCGCCACGCCGCTATTTCGTTATGGGTCGTGGGAGCGAACGTATTACGCGCCGGTTCGGCTTTCGATTTGGCGACGCGCGTGCTTTCTGTTCCCCTTGGGTTTGGCGTGGTCGACTCACTCGATGTACGTCGTCAAAAAATCGAAAAACATGTCGGTTCGCGCATGGGCCGCCATGACGCGTTTCGAGTGAGCCGATTTTTGGGTGAAATCGTTGGTGCCCCATTTTTGGATCAAGGCGATACGCCTCTACGCTCCGCGCGTGCCTCCGTGCAACTCATGCTCGACCAAGTGCGTGCTGCATTCGTCGATTTTTTGTCGGCCGAATGTGCAGTGTCGCCTGTGTTGCTCGTCATCGAAGACTTGCAATGGGGCGATTTGCCTTCGATTCGGCTCATCGATGCGGCGCTACGCGACATGAAAGACAAATCATTTTTTGTCCTCGCCCTTGCTCGTCCCGAGGTACACGAGCGTTTTCCCAAACTTTGGGCCGGACGGCGTTTGCAAGAAATTGCGCTCGCGGAATTGGCGAAAAAAGCGAGCGATCGACTGGTACGCCAAGCCTTGGGTGAAAAGGCGAACCAGGACCTCGTGGACCGTATCGTAGCGCAAGCGCAAGGAAATACGTTTTACTTGGAAGAACTCGTACGGGCAGCGGCAGAAGGGCGTGGTGAACAATTTCCGGAAACCATCGTAGCGATGGTTCAGTCGCGCCTTCATTCTCTGGAAGAATGGGATCGCCGAATTTTGCGTGCTGCGAGCATTTTCGGGGACGTATTCTGGGCGGATGGACTACGCGCGCTTCTGGGAAGAACCGAGGCCACATCGAGTGTCGTCGACAAATTGAATCGCCTCGTAGGGCGCGAGATTCTTGGCGTTCGTCAGGAAAGCCATTTTTCGGGCGATGACGAATATGCATTTCGTCATGCCCTCGTGCGTGAAGGTGCATTTGCGATGCTCACGCCAGAAGATCGCACGCTCGGGCACAAGCTTGCGGGCGAATGGCTCGAAGACCGAGGCGAAACCGATCCACTCGTACTCGCGGGGCATTTTGAATTGGGAGGGGAGCAGAAACGCGCCGCCGCGCAATACTTACGAGCCGCGGAACGGGCGCACCGAGCAGGTGACGATGATGTAGCTATTCGCCGCGCCGAACGAGGTTTGTCACTCGAACCAGACCCGACGACGTACATTGGTTTGCTCGGTATCGTCACGGAAACTCGAATGTGGCGCAATCAGCTCGACGAGGCATCGATATCGGGCGCCAAACTCACGCGTGTCGCGCCACCCGGGAGCGCTCCGTGGGTGCGTGGTGCCTTGGCGCAATTTACCTATGCCATGCGCCACAGTCATATCGATGAAGCCATTGGGCTTCTCGATGTCATTCGTTCGATTGACCCAGCGCCCGAAGTATTGGCGACACTATCGCTCGCATTGGCGATGGCGACAGTCATGTTGTTGACCGAAGGGCGCATCGATTTGGTCGAACCTATTCAACGACGGCTCGATGCGCTCGTACGTCCCATGGCAAGTCAAGATCCCATGGCGCGCGCGTATTGGCATTTGGCATATCCGCGCTGGGAAGCTTGGATCAAAGAAAATCCGTGGCAAAGTTTGCAAAGGGCGCAAGCTGCTTACGAAGCATTCACCGAAGCTGGCTCGCGGCGCGGGCAACATTTGGCACGCGTGTTCATTGGAATGAACGAATGGCTCCTTGGTCAAAGCACGCGGGCATGTGAAACGTTGCACGTGGACATGCGTCTCGAAGAAGAATTCGCCATTGTCGCATCGCTCCGTTCCGTATTTCGAGTGCTCGCATTGTTGGATACTGGGGAAACGCGAACGGCACAAACGGAAGCCGAACAACTCATTGCGGTGGCGCGAAGCAATGGCACGGATGCGGACGTCGCGCGTGGACGCTGGGCGCTGGCGGAAGTGTACCGACGCACTGGCAGTTTGGGTTTTGCAGAACGCGAGGCTCGGGGAGCACTCGAATTGCGCGGCATCGCGCCACTCGATGAGGCTGCCGCGGGCGCCATTCTTGCGGCGACACGTTTGGCGGACAAACGTCCGAAGGAAGCAATGCTCGCTATTCGCGATTCCGCAGCTCGTTATGACGCTTTGCATGCTTTTGGATATCGAGGGGCATTCATGCGTATCGTGCGTGTCGAAGTCCTCGACGCAACAGCACACCACGGCGACGCGTGCAACCTATTGGCTGAAGCGCGCGACCGACTCCACCGCATTGCGGCGGGCATTCCAGACGCAGGCGTTCGGCAGAGTTATCTCGAGAACGTTCCCGAAAATGCACGTACCATCAGACTCGCCGAAAAGTGGTTTGGCAAGGTAGACATATAGTTTATTGACAAACGTCGCCTGGCCCGTCGGAAATTGTCGTGCAACGTTTTCCCGAAGGGCAACCATCATTCGCGGTACCTCGCCGGCACGGAATGACGCAATCGTGAAACTGCGGGCCGCGCGCACCGGCAATTCCGTAATACGACACGCAGGTTTCTCCGGCCGCGCATGTTCTTCCGCCACAAACGCCTGAAGAAGGAGGAACCTCGGGCGCCTTGTTTGGAGTCGCCGTGGGTGCGGTCGTGGTCTCCGAGGGTGTTGCATTCGCCGTGCTCGTGACTAACGGAGCGGACGTTGTCGCGTCGCCCGGTGCGTCCGTGGGTTTACCGCTGCCCGAACAGCCAGCAGCAAGGATGGTCAAACAAACCAGAAATGTCATGCGCATCCGGACGAGTTTACCAGAAATGTTGGCGCGTGCTTTTTTTCTTCGCAGCATGGCAAAGATGCGTGGTCGCTGGTACCATCGGAAGGTAAAATCATCGCCTCTCGCATTTTACGTATTGGGAAGACAGTGACGCCAAGGAAGAATGGAATCAGCAAGATTTGTCGATTGCCGGAATGGACGGCGTCGAAGCCAAAGTCATCACCGCGGCGTTTGCCCGACCCATGCCCGACCGATTGCAGGTGATGCACCCGTGGTGGGCTTCGATTCGGTTGGTCAAGTTTTTCACTCGTCCATGACGCGCCAACAGAGGACGGGGCGACCGAAATTTCAGTTTCAGAAAACACGTATCCGAACGGCTATCGATTCGAATTTGTGGACGGATGCGTTGACATGTCTCATCCCGGCTTGTAAATCGTCCGGCCTGATCCCGGTGTGGTGCGCGTCGACCTGAAGATCCATCCGCGATAAATTGTTTGTCGAAGCCACTTGCACCTGGCGCTCGTTTGGCGCACGTTGCCGTCGTCATGACGAACCCTGATGCGCTCATGCGGCATAGCCGAATTCCTTCCACCCGCATTCTTCCGGCAAACGATCGCCCCGTTCGCTCCGATGGATCGTTTGTCCTGTATTGGATGACGTCCGCGCGGCGGACATCGTATAACTTTGGTCTCGAACGTGCCGCCGAGTGGTCGCGTACGCTTGGGCTTCCGCTCGTCGTGCTCGAAGCATTGCGTGTGGGGTATGCCTATGCGAGCGATCGATTGCATGCATTCGTGCTTCAAGGCATGGCGTCGAATGTGCAACGTCTTTCCGAACGTGGCGTCGTCGTGCATTCTTATGTAGAGAGGTCGAAAGACGAAGGCAAAGGGCTCGTGGCCGCGCTTTCTCGTCATGCTGCCGTCGTCGTGACGGATGATTATCCGGTTTTTTTCTTGCCGCGGATGATTACTTCGGCGGCTTCACAGATTCCCGTGCACTTCGAACAAATCGATTCGAATGGTCTGGTGCCTATTCGAGCAACCGATCAGGCTTTTACGACAGCGTTTTCATTTCGAGCGTGGCTCCAAAAAAAGATCTTGCCGCATTTGCAAAAGCAGCCGCTTGCCGATCCACTGGCTTTGGGAGTGCCTTTGGCGAGGCCTGGTCTTTTGCCGGCCGATATCGTGAAACGCTGGCCAGCGGCCACGCCTGATTTGCTTCGCGGAACGTCTGCGGTGCTAGCAACGCTTCCCATTGATCATCGAGTTCCCATCGTGTCGCGTGTCGAGGGTGGTGAAGTGGCGGGTCGCAAGGTGTTCGAGCAATTCATGAGGGAAAGCCTTGGGCGTTATGTAACCGATCGCAACGATCCAGATGCGCACGCGACAAGTGGGTTGTCGCCATACTTGCATTTTGGTCACATGGGCGCGCACGAAATTTTCCAAACGATAACGCGTACCGAGGGTTTTTCCGAGGCGAACTTGCAAGCACGAGGTGGGAAACGCGAGGGATTTTGGGGGTTGCGTCCTCCGGTCGAGGCATTTCTCGAACAGCTCGTGACGTGGCGCGAGGTTGGGTTCAACATGTGTGTGCATCGCCCGGACGAATACATGCGTTATGAAAGTTTGCCGGGTTGGGCGCAAAAAACCCTTGATGAACATGCCGCGGATCGGCGTTCCGTGATATATTCGCGTGAAGCAATGGAAGAAGCGCGTACAGGCGATGCCGTGTGGAATGCGGCGCAGCGGGAACTATTGCGTGACGGTCGTATTCACAATTATTTGCGCATGCTTTGGGGCAAACGCGTGCTCGAATGGACCACGACGCCTCGCGAAGCAATCGATGTACTCATCGAATTGAATGACAAATACGCGCTTGATGGGCGTGATCCAAATTCGTATTCGGGTATCTTTTGGATATTCGGCCGCTACGATCGTCCCTGGGCCCCGGTTCGTCCGATTTACGGTTGTGTGCGCTACATGAGTTCAACGAACACGCTAAAGAAACTCGATATGAAAAAGTATCTTGTGGAGTACGGGAAATAGAAGGGAGCTTTACGACGGGGTCAAACCGTGGTCGTGTGCGATGATGGGTGGTGTTGAACCAATGGGGCGGGGTGATCCGTCATGAATGACGGTTCGAAGGAGGGATGAGGAACGTATTTCCGGATGCGAATGTCTCGTGCTCGATCTGGATGCCTTGTGGTCGGAGCTGGATCAAGTAGGCGAAGAAGGACCAGAAAACGACGACTCCGAGCAGTGCGCACTCTTGAGCAGGATTCCGACGCTCTAAAAACGAAACCACTCCCCAATCCCTCCGTACTGCGTTACGGTAGCATGATTGATTCTTGTTCGAGGAGGTTTTCGTGGAGCGTCATCGATATCCCGAGCTGGAAAGAGCCATTGAACGCCGAACATTTTTACGATTTGCCGCGGCGGGTACGGTGGTAACTGCGCTGGGTGGCGGCAGTTACGTGCTTGCTGCCCCGGATGATCCGCGCGCCAAGCAACTTCGTGCCGACGGGCGACCTCGATTACCTCCGGGGCAGCGTCTTCTGGATGCGTTGAAGCCGATGGGCGGCGATCCTGGCGATCCGAGTGCTTCGGCCTTTCGTTTTCGTGTGCACGGCGAAGTGGAAAACCCGTTCGAGGTGGATTTTGCCGGGTTACTTTCATTGCCGCAAACGGAGCAAGCGTGCGATGTCCATTGCGTGACGGGCTGGACGATGCTCGATGCGAAGTTCACGGGGGTGAAGGTTTCTGAACTTGCCAAAAAAGCGCGAGTTCTTTCGACGGCACGACACGTCATTTTCGAGGCGGCCAATGGGTACACCGCAAATGTGCGCCTTTCCGAAGCTACGGCTCCGGACGTGATCATTGCGCATAAACACGAAGGTCAAGCTCTCGCGCGGCCGCATGGTCCGCCGGCTCGCGCCATTGTTCCGGATTTGTATTTCTGGAAGAGCGCGAAATGGATTACGGGCATCAAGTTTGTCAAGAAAGACGTGCCTGGGTATTGGGAAACGCGCGGATACCACAACCATGCTGATCCGTGGCGCGAGGAACGTTATGGCTGAAGGAACGGGGCGACGATTTCAATGGCGCGGCTTGTTGCGAACCGTGCATCGGGATTTCGGCAATTTGGCCATTGGATTGACGCTCATTTACGCGCTTTCTGGGATCGCGGTCAATCACATTTCCACAGATGGTTGGGATCCCAATTTCAAGAATTACCAACGCACTCACGAATTGGGTCCGCTCCCAGGTGAGGACCAAGCCGTTGCCGACCGCGTGCTTGAACGCTTGAACATTCACGACAAACCGACCGAGGTTTATCGTGCGGCCCCCACCGAACTGGAGATCAACTTAAAACAACGCTCATTGCACGTCAATACGGAAACGGGCAAAGTGCTCGACGAGGGGCAGAATCCGCGATTCTTCTTGCGAATGGCCAATTGGCTGCATTTGAATCGCGGCAAGAAGGCGTGGACATACGTTGCCGATGGTTATGCGGCAACGCTCCTGTTTCTGGCGTTTTCAGGCATGTTCATGTTGCCTGGCCGGAAAGGCTTGATTGGACGCGGTGGTATTTTCGTCGTACTTGGCATTGCCATTCCCGTCATTTACGTCACGTGGTCCGGTGGGCCCTAATCGCGTCCATGGTGATTACGGACAATCATTGCCCCAAGTGACGCAGATATTCGTTCCTGCTAGGGCCGCGACGCAATTTTTTTCCGGGCCGCCTATAGCTCAGTCGACTTCGCCCCGGACGCGCACAACGCTGTTGCTGACGGGTTGATCGAGCGCTTCTTTGGCCGAACGCGCGCCGATATCGAACGCTCGGATGCCTCGTTCCAGATGAAATGGCCCCACGCGCGGCAAACTGCCAATGACGAGCGCTGTCATGCCCGGACGGTCGGGCACTTCGAGCGAAGTGCTTCCGTGACGCCTCCAAGGCGAACGCGAGGCCAGATGATGATAAAGAATCCGTGTCTCCGCAGGCATACCGGCCAAACCATGACGGTCGAGGATGCCCCCGTCGAGCAGCGGGCGACCATTCAGCCAAACCGGATGGAAAAGCCCAGGAACAGCACACGATGCAACAATGGCCGGTGCCAATGGGCCGCGATCGACCACTCGCGTGGATCGTGCCAAAACGTCGTATACGGACAAACTCGCCGGAACCCGACAGTCCTCGAAGGCACGTGCCGGCAAAATCGCTTCGACACGCGAATGAAATAGACGTCCTGCAAGAAGACCTAGTCCCGGACGCATATCCCAAAAATCTTTCCGTCGCAAACGCAAGAGTTCGTCGCGAATGGTCGTTGCATTCACACCACTCGCCCAAATGCCCCCAACCAACGCTCCCGCACTTGCTCCCGAAATGCGTACGGGCAATAACCCGGCGTCTTCGAGAACCGTCATCACGCCCGCATGGGCAAAAAAACCAAAAAAGCCAGCAGACAGCGTCATGGAAAATGGTTTTTCCGAAAGCCATTCACGGAGCGACGGGACAGCTCGCGATGCAGATTCGGTAGACATGGAAGGCATGGGAAATTTCCTATCGTTCAAGGCGGATTCTAGAACAACGCTCGCGGTGAATTCCATAAAAAACGTAAGCTGCCAACATCGCTGTCGCTTCTGAACAACGGACCGTTTTCGCGCATCCTATCAGCATGTGACTCCGAAGGTGACAGTGGTTCATGTGACTTCATGCATTCAGTGTTGGATGGCCATGATTATGTGTCGATTGCGCCTCCTAAGTACCAAACAATCAATGAACTGACGCCGATGGTTACAGCTCGTACTGAAGCTTTGGTGGATTGATCTCAGTTGAATGAAGCACGAACGGAAACTGGGTACACGATTGACGCATGTGCGCTTAAAGCGCAAGCGGCAGTCTGGGCGATGAATGTGACAAATCGTGGTTGCTGTCACCAATGGCCGGACCTTCCGGGAAGATGATACCAATATAAATTACATTGACCAAAAATGAATGAATTTTGTCGTTGTCATTCACAACAGGATTCGGTCGGTACGACCTTTGCTGCATAGGGTCCGCGGCAGCGAGGAATGCGGGTGGCGGACGGATCTTGAAAGGTGGGACCCATGACGTCTGAAGTTTTGCAGGGAATCGATACGATTGTTGTTTTAATGATGGAGAGTCGTTCTTTTGATCATGTGCTCGGTCATCTCGGTCTTGAGGGAGCGACGCATGCCGGGTTGATCGACGGTTTGTCTGGGCTACCTATCGATGGATTCCTAACCGAAGCGAAGTATACGAATACCAGTCAGGGGCGTATTTACCAGCCATTCGAATTACGTGACGGAGTCCTTCCCGGGGGCTTGTCAGACGATCGCGATGCGGTGAAAACGTCGCTCGGACGAAAGCATGGTGCGTCGGCTTACGCGATGGATGGGTTCGTCCGAGCGTATTACCGACATTCCGAAGCACAACGTTCGCAACGGTCGTTGCCAATGTCATTTTTGCGCGCGGCAGACGCTCCAGTCACCAATTTCTTGGCCCGCAACTATGCGGTGTGTGATCAGTGGTATGCACCACTCCCTACCGGCTCGATTCCGAACAGACTCATGGCGACGTGTGGAGTGTCCAATATTGTGGACACGCCGTCCAATTTGTTATCCTACCACCCGACAGTGTTCGATTGGATGAACGCAAGGCAATTGCGTTACCGCGTGTACCACGACGGTTTGTCCTTCTTCACTCTGTGTCCGTGGATGTTCGATGATGTGGCCGGTGATCGTTTTCGCGATACTGGGCGATTGGCAGAAGATTTCTCGAACGAGCCGGACGCCACTTTTCCGCAATTCATTTTCGTCGAGCCGTCCTATTTCGATGGGCCGGTACGTTCCGACAAAGAATCCAATGACAATCGTCCCCCGTCGTCCATGGCCGCAGGGGAAAAGTTTCTCTTGTCGGTTTACGAAGCGTTACGCGCGAATCCGGAACGCTTTCAGCGAACTTTGTTCATTGTCACGTACGCATCTCACGGTGGGTTTTACGATCACGTCTCACCGCTATCGATTCGGCACGAATCTTCAGCGGACCCAAATACCGTGCTTTTCGATACGACAGGATTACGCGTTCCGGCGATCGTCGTGTCCCCACACGTCGAAAGCGGAACGGTTTATCATGGTGCGCTCGACCATACATCGATTCTGCAGCTCGTGGCCGACAAGTTCGATGCCGGGCGTTCTTATTCATCGGCAGTGGCCGCGCGTGCGAATCAAGGGATTGGTAGTGTCTCGTCGGTCTTGAATTTGGCAGCGCCGCGCAACAAGATTCCGGCGCCGCCCGCGGCTCCGCGGCGTTCGCGCGCGCGCCAGCGGCACATGGACTCTTCGCCGTCATTGGCCCGTAATGCGTTTTACCTGGCCGCACGGGCCCTTTGTGACCATTCACCTTCACGCGTAGCGCGCACGTATCCCGAATTTTGGCGGGAATTCGCCGGTGCGGATTTGATGTAATGCCACCGTCATAACTCGACGGCAAATACCTCGTTTGCAGCGCGGAAATCACCGCGCAGCCAAATGTCCCACGCCGATTCCTCGAAGCACGTCGTGAGTGGACTGCTAACCGCTTCGCCGTCGATGGCCGTTCTCACGGCGACGATTTCTGCGAGGGTCGTTTCAATCGAAGCTTTTGCCTTGCGCCCCGCACCACCACACCTGGCCAAACCTTTTTCGAGTTCCTGCCGAAGAAATTCCTCTTTGCTGTTCGAGTACTTGACGCCGCCCGAGCCATACAGTCTGTCTCCCGCCCTTCCAAAACCCGAGCCAAACCCCGTTCCCGATCCTCCGCTCTCTTCCAATCCTTCGGTCGATGGTCGCATGCCGGGTTCGATTGCGAGGTAACTCGTGACGGGTGAAACCACCTTGCCCAACATGGCGAGCGGCATCATTTCTGTTTCGGTGATTTCTGAATACATGCTTGTCCCGAAAAACAATCCCGCCCAGCGTTGTCCTTCGGCGGCGTCACGCGTAAATGTTTTCTTGATCGGTGTCGCCCACAGTTCACCCGTGACTTCTACAGAATCGACCGCCGTCTTAGGCAATCGAAGATCTTCAATACCTTGCCCTTCGTCGAGCGTATCCGGAAAAGAAGCCTGCTCGTTGTCCATTCCTCGCGCACGAACAGAAAAATGATGAATTCGCTTGGGTCGGGCCAATTCTTCGAAGACCAATTCGTCTTCCTTGTCGTTGACCACGTTCGTACTGATCGATGCCTTCCACACGAGACCTCCCGAAGGACGCGTCACGGCATTCCAAGCATGCGAATCTTCGCGTACCACCGCCGATTGATAGACTCCCGATACGATACCGACATGAAGCAATGCGCCGCTTTTGGTCATTTTGCTTGCGAGCATTTCCGGGGTGACTTCAGCGCGCGTACGCGCATCCGTAAGCAAAAGAATCCTTTTTGCAGTGCTTGACGGCACTTTCGCGAGAATTGCATCGGCCTGAGCGAGCGCCGAATCGACATGGCTGCCATTGTGCCGTTCGATCGTCAACGTTTTGAGGGCCGTTCGAGCTTGTCCCACCGAGACAAACCCGTTTGCGGGAAAGTAAACCTTGCGATCAAAAGGCACAACCGCAATTCGGCCGCCGGGAAAGTGTCCGACGAATGCGCGGGCCATGGCGAGTTCCGCAGCGGTGTCGTAATCAGACAGCGACCGGGAGGCATCGACGAGCACGACGATGTTGGCTCCTGCCGGTATGGTTCCCAAACGAGGCGCTGCTTCCACATGGTAATGGGCAAGGTTCTTTTGTGGATTTATCGAAAGCGATGCCAACGCTCCGTCGAGCGTATTGGTCGTAATAGGAGCGACAGACACATCGACATCGTGCTTCAAATGCACCCAACCCGGCGTCCCGACGAATTTATCGTCGATATAAATGGATTCTCCCGCAACAAGTGGCGAAACAGACGCATCGGCAAATAACGAATCCGTTCCCATGCTCGGCAATGCGAGGTGATATCGGCCATCGCGGTATTCGGTTGGAATGCGCAACGAGTATTCGACGGTCTTGTCTTCTCCGGGTGCACAGGGAAAAACTTGCAATGCCAATCGCGACTGACTCCGCCACGACAAAAGCGCGGGGTCTTTGGGATAATACCCCCCAATTCCTGTGAGTTCTCGATAACGTGCCGCTGCAGCTTCTGCTTCCATGAGTTCCCCGGCAAACCAATGCGGTTTGCCGTCCATCTCGCCGAGTGTCCGTAATCCAACGGCGACGGCCCCGTTCGGCATGTCGATGTAAAACATGGCCTGATCGTGCCGTGGTCCGCCATTATGAACGGTGCGCCGCACACGGAGATCCGCGTAACCGTGACCCAATTGAATGTCGATACGGTGCGATTTCTCGACCAGTTTGTCCGACCGCGTCGCGTGAAACGAGTCCGCCGAGGCGATCGTAGGAGCGAGCGTCAAACTGGCGAGTGTCGCCAAAGCAACGGCAGAAGCAAAATGGGTTCTCATGTGAAGGGCCATCGACAAGCTTGCGGACAATTGGTTCCTGGAATTTTTGACTTCTTGGATCGCTAGATCGTTGCGCTCGGGATGTAACTGGTGCAGGCAGCGATTGGTCCAGAAACGTAGCGTCTTCGGCGTCCGAAATCATACCTGTTGCACGTCGAGCAGGACCGGCGTATCGAGTGCTCGTTATGACGCAGGTCGTTCCAAGCTCTGAGCGCAAATCGAACGTGCGACGATTCGTGACCCTCGCCCTCGTGGTGCTCACGGTGCTCACTTTCGTTGCGGTGACGCTGCGTTTGCGTATCGACCCCAATGTGTCGTCGTTACTCCCCGATCGTGGTGAAGCGGCTGCATTGCGGCGGTATGTGCGAGGGTTTGGCGGGGGCGACCTTGCTGTCGTGCTCGTTCAAGGCCCCGATCGGGAAACGAATGCGACGGTCGCGAATGAAATTGCCGTCGAATTGGGTGCACGTTCGAGTGTCTCGCGTGCGTCCTCTCGCGTTGATGCGTCTCGCGCGCTCGATCCCATGCTCGCTTTTCGACACGCGGATCCTCGTGCAATGGATCGATTACGTGAAGCGCTTACGCCAGAGGGCATGCGTGCGCGGCTCGCCGAAAGTCGCGTTATGCTTCTTGCGCCAGGTGGTGGCGCGGCGGCGGAAATCATTGGGCGCGATCCATTACGTCTCGCGCAGCTCGTGTACGAAGGTGCCGATATTGGGGCGGGCGTGCGTACGCAACCCGATGGCGCTTTTGCCAATGATGAAGGTACCGCGTATTTGGTGCTTACGGAGCCGAAGGGCCAAGCATTACGAGGAGAAGACGCGCGGCAATTCGTTCACGATGCGGAATCGGTGCTCGGGCCCAAACGTAATGCACATCCAGAAATGAATTTCGGTCTCACGGGTGGGCATGCGATTGCCGCAGCGACCGAAGCCATGCTCACGCGGGATTTGACCATTTCGAGTACCGTGGCGATGGTACTCGCGTCGATTGTGTTTGCATTGATGTTCCGCCGCGTGCGTGCGCTTTTGGCGGTCATGCCGCCGCTATTGCTCGGCACGGTATGGACAGCAGGAGTGGCGACGTTTTTCACCGGAGGTTTGTCAGGCATTGCTATTGCATTCATGTCTGTCGTCGTGGGCGTCGGCGTCGATACGGGTGTGCACGTTTATGCCGCGTTACTCGAAGCGCGACGTGCGGGGCTTGCCCCACGCGAAGCAGCTCGGCAAGCTCGAGCGAAAACGGCCAAGAGCGTTCTTTTGGCTGCAACGACAGCGGCGGCAGCATTTGGCGCATTGAGTTTGTCGAGTATCACCGCCATGCAACAGCTCGGTGTGTTATGCGCTGCCGGTGAAATCCTGACAGCTGTAGCCATTGTGCTCGTGACTCCCGAGATTGGAGCGTGGCTCGAGAAAGGCCCACCGCCTCCAGAAGCGCCCGCGCGCTGGACGGAAGGCATTACGTGGCTCACCGGAACGCGAAAAAGAGCGGCGCTGATGTCCGCGATTGCATTTGCTCCTATTGTGGCGATTCTGTTTGGCGCGGCACCGGAATTGTCCGACTCCATCATTGCAGTGCGTCCGAAGGAACTCGAACCTTTACGCGTGCAGCAGGCAGTTTTTGATGCATTCGGCGGCAAGCGAGGGCAATGGGTGGTCCTCGTGGCGGACAAGGAACTTGAAAATGCCCGCGCCCGAGCTGATCGCATTGCAGAAACCTTGTCGTCGATGAAAAGCGACGTCGAAGCTGTCGATGCACTCACGGCTGTTGCGCCGGCGAAAGCAACGCAAGAAGCTCGGTTTGCGGTGCGTGAGGCGCTCGATATGCCGGCGAAGGCCGACGAACTCGAAAAAGCGCTCACCGAAACAGGGTTTGCCCCGGCGCGATTTTCCGACGTGCTTGATGCCATGCGTAAGCCGTCGCGAGATTTTGTGTTGATTGAAGACGTGCGTCGCGGCGCAGCTGCCATTTTGATGTCGCGTTATTTGGGCAAAGACGAAGGGGATGAACTCGTTGCCGTATACGTGCGTCCGCGGGATGTACCAGGGGCGCCGGGACGAGTGGAGCAGGCCATAACCAAGACGGATGCTCAGGCGTTGCTCACGGGCTATTCGCGTCTCGAAGGTGCACTTCGCAAAAGTTTGGGGCAAGATTTGCCAAAAATTGGCATTGTGGCGGGCATTTTGGTCATTGCTGCGTTGTCAATGTCGCTCCGTCGCGTGCGCGATGTCGCGATTGCCGCATTCGTCGTGTGCGCGGAGATAGCGACGGTGCTGGTGTTGGTGCGGCTGTTTGGTATTCCATTGCATGCGTATGACGCGCTTGTCTTGCCGGTTCTTTTGGGCATTACCGTGGACGAGGGAATGTTTCTGTTGCATCGCGCGCGGGAAACGTCGGGTGACGTATTGCGAGAAACGTTGCGTTTGGAAGGACCGCCCGTGGCGGCAACGGCATTGACGACAGCGGTAGGTTTTGCGGCGCTCGCATTTTGCCGATTCGACGGACTTCGCGATTTGGGCTTGGTTGGAGCGATTGGTAGCGTTGCGGGATTGGCTGTGGCACTCATCGTGGTGCCGGCCGGCTTGAGGTTGTGGCCGGTCGACTCTCGAGATGCTGGGCATTCATGACGCCTTTGTATAGGCACTCAGAGGGTGTTCACATCAGGCGTCGCGAGCGTTGTGTTTGTCAACCAAATTGTCGACAGTTACGACGTCGACAAGACGTGATGGTTTGACACGGAGGCGGTATTGTTGAATCAATCACTGTCTGCCCGTTCGCCAGCAATTTGTTTTGCCAGCGCGGCGGGCACGGCGATGGACAAAAATTCACCGCTGCACTTTCGATGATCGAATTGAAAAACGCCACCAGGCAATTTGTTCAAGTTGAGCAACAACTCGCAACTTGCCGCTTGATGAAATGCCGACGTCACGTCCGATTGCGACCGCTTGGCCCATTCGTCTCGTCCCAAGTCACTTTCTCGATAACGCCCATACACGGCGAGGGGAAACGTGCCGACGACTTTCCACGTCGGCACGTAAATTTTCCCATCAACGTCGGTAAATCCATATTCCGCCGCCAGATCGCTCACCCATAGAGCCTGTCCGGTTTTCGCGATGACGTTGCCGTCCGCGCCCAATGCCGTCACTGCCCGCCCGGTG
>JANORL010000106.1:0-3311 GCA_031415295.1 Polyangiaceae bacterium
TGGAACTATCCTGAAGGTCTGGCGTTGACAATTCTCGATGCGGCAAACCGAGAATGTCCCTCACCGCAATATTCTTCGCTTCGCCGTCGGAGATTTCAATCTGCTGCTGCCAATGCCGACCACCTTTGGCTTCCACGAGAATCTGGTGCTTCCCGGCATCGACAAACCGCGCGTTTCCCCACGTCGGCGCATCGAGTGCCGTATCGTCCAACATCACTCGAAGACCAAAAGCGCTGGCAAGTGCTTGGGGCACTACAATGGTGAGCCGCGCCAACCTCGATTCGAGGTCTGCGGCACGCGCCGCCGCTTTTTCTTTACGTTCTTTCTGCCCTTTTCTTCGCGTTTCTTTTACGACCAACAGGAACATTTCATACGCCGTTGCGAGTCGTCCCGCCTCTTCGTGGCATTCCGCCAGCGAAAACTTGGCACCCAACCCGTCGGGCACCGCACGTGTCACTTGCTCCAGCATGGGACACGCCTTCGCGTAATCTTTTGCATTCATGGCCTGAAGCGCTTCGTCATACAACGCTCCGGGATCGATCGGAGCGTCTGTTTCTCCGGCAAAACTCACACCGGGACAAACCCACAGAAAAACACAAGCAATGGTACATAAACGCATCGTCGAATCCTCTTTGTGGGAACGTCAATAAAGACCTTCACGCGGTGGTTTCGTCTTTGGCTCCGCCGACGGAATACGCTTAGGCAGGGGAGATGCCTTGTAGGGCGGCTTCGTCGCAGTGGCACGCGTCGTGTGCGGTTTCTCCCCTGCGGTCGGTGCCGCGGTCGATGACGAAGCTGGATCAGGTACCGACGTCGGAATGGACGCAGGTGCTACATTTTCCACTTTCGTTGTTTCATGCGCATCCTTTACCCGATTTATATCGTCATCGGGAACGTCCCGCTTTTGTTGCACCCAAAGACCCAATAGACCTATCGCCACGAGTCCAATAACAATGGTCAGCGTGATGGCTATGCCGCGATGCCGACGGAATCGGTCAGACCATCGATACGATGTGGGCGCCGAACGCAAGATTTCGACTTGTGCTGCTGTCGCGATTCCACCCCAAAATGGTGTTTCGTCGCCATGCGGCGGCGAAACAAACCAATCGTGCGCAGGAGGCAATCGCGGCACCCCAATCGGCGTCGCTTCGCCCTTCATTTGCGGAAATTTCGGCAGCGGATTAAACGGAGGTAACAATCCGGGCGGCGATTGGCGCGTAGGCGGCGGATTCGGTGGTGGCAATGAAATCGCAGCCAATGGCGACGTGACCGGTAGTGGTGGTGGACGCACCGTTTTCATTGCTAATGGCGGCGTAACCGGTAGTGGTGGTGGACGCACCGATTTCGTTGCCAATGGCGGCGTGACCGGAAGCGGTGGTTTTGCCCGAAATGGCAGCGGTGGTGGACGCACCGATTTCGTTGCTAATGGCGGCGGAATGGGTGGTAATGGTGTTGGCATCAATGGCGGCGGTGGTGGCAGCACCGGTTTCGTTGCCAATGGCGGCGGAATGGGTGGTAATGGAATCGGTAACGGAACGACCCGCGCAGGACTCGAAGTCACGACGTCCATGGTTTTGTCGGCAGCAAACATCTTACATGCTTCGATCTCTATTTCCTCAGAATCATCGGCAAAGCGCTCCAATGCGAAAAAGGGTCGACCCATTTCTTCGTCAATGCCTGGCTCGAGTATTTTTATGTTCTGCTCGCCGTCGAACAACCAGCTAATCCCGGACTCGATTTCCGAAGTATCTCCAACGTCGTCCGTGGTAACGCCGTCGGACGCCGGCACTTCGAGCAAACAACAAGCGTTCCTTTTCTCGTCAACCACCTCATACACCGCGCTTGGAGGTCCCCCCTTGATGCAGCGCACGATGCGATATCGATTTTTGAACAAGATCCCAGCAGAAAGAGGATCAATGTTTTGCAGCACGAAAACCCCCTATGGCCTAAGCCAGCCGCCTATACGTATCACCTGCTCGACAATGGCCGAACAGCGGGCATAAATGCCCCCTTCCCTCGATGCTGCTGCCTCGACTCGACCGCCTCGTTCCAGACGATCGCCCATTCGTGATTTTCACCCAACAGGCAACAGCCATTGCCACAACCGCTACGTCACCTCTTCAGCGTGATCCGGCATCGTGCCGTCGACGCATAAATGATTCCGAAATGTCCTCGAAGCCATTCGCACGCGGTATGCCAGGCTTGCCAGTCCTCTCTGTCCGTCGTCACGAAAATCAATGTGCAGCGCGCGCGCAAACTCGACTACCTGTCGCGCAATTGTTACTCAGTACACATTATCGTTTGATGTAGGCACGACCATGACGGGCGGCCCGTCGGCAGAAAGTTGCACGCGCGCTCGGTATCCACAAGAAAAGCCGCAGGGCTGCAACGCACTCACGGTAGGAAGCGCTCTACATACGATCTAGGTGGTTTCGTGCATGACGGGATCTGGAATCCGCTCGAGCAATCCGAGGCCCAACAGGGCGCCCAATATCGGCGACGCACCAAGACCAAGCACCGGCGTTGGAAATTCGCCTATGGTTACGACGACGATACTCGCAACGAAATATGCCGCCAATGCAGAACCATACAGACGACGAAGACGGTTCGTCCTGGATTGCAGGACGAGCGCAATGGCCGATGCTGGAAGCATGCCGAGCGTTACGACAGCTCCGATTCCAAGACCGACGTGCATCGTGAAAGCGCGGGGCACGATGTCTTCGACCAAGGCGACGCCAAGCAATGGATCCGGACGGAACCAAGCGGCAAGTGCCCCCAACGATGCAATGATGACCAGGACCAACCTGGCAACGTGACGTTTGTCCGGAATGAATGCCAAAACGATGGCGCCTGCTGCAAGGGCCGTCGCTTGTCCCGCATCTGGTTGCGTAATATGCAGCGCCAAACCCGCAACGACAAAAAATATGGTCAACGCGGTCCTTCGACCCTGCCACGCAATCACCATCGCCAACAACAACAACGGCGTTCCGATTGCTGCAAGATGCAATCGAATGGGACCCAAACGAATCCACCGGTGTACTCCATCGAAGCCCGGATCGAGCAACGTCGTCGCTATGGCCGCCAACACGACCATGGCCACAACAAACGGACGTTTGGAAACCAGCGCGATCAACGTGGGCGAAAGGAGACCGAACGTAATGAATCCGATCAACAAAGCAACGATATTCGTCAGCGGCATCGACCAAGGAGCGCCGTGCACGACCATGATGCATACGCCCCAAAGACACGCGGGCGCTACGCCCAGAAAGTTCCAAGACAAACGCATGCGTAACCAGCACCTTTCGGCCAGA
>JANORL010000107.1:0-1756 GCA_031415295.1 Polyangiaceae bacterium
GCATCAGCCCGGGGTTATTGATGCCGCCGCCGGCGAGGATGTAGTGTTTGGCCTTGACGAAGATGCGGTGCGGGCCGGCGACGGCGTTGACGCCGACTTGATCCGCGGCCATCCCGTACGCGACCAGGCTGGTGATTTGCCCGTAGCGCGAGGAAAGTCTTTCCACGCGCGTCGAATGAATCAACGACATGCCACGATCGAGCGCGTCTGGAATGGTGGTGACCAGCATCGATTGCTTGGCGTTGGTCGGGCAGCCCATGCCGCAATAGCCCAGATTCCAGCAGGCCTTTACATTGCGTTGAATCGCAGCAGCGGGGATGCCAAGCTTTTCACAGCCGCGTCGCAGGATGTCGTTGTTCTCGTTGGGCGGTACCGGCCATGGCGCGATGTTCAGCCGCGCTTCCATTTTTTCGAACCACGGGGCCAGTTTTTCTACTGTGTATTCCTCGAGCCCCCAGTTTTTTTCCCAGTGTTTGAGCGTGGCCTGCGGCGTGCGAAAGCTCGACGTCCAGTTCACCGTCGTGGAGCCGCCAACCGCGCGGCCTTGCAGAATGGTGATGCCCTTGTCTTTGGTTTGGCGGCCGGCGGATTCCTGGTAAAGCTGTGGATAGGCATCGCGTTCACGCATGCGAAAGTCACTCGAGCTTTTGAACGGCCCTTCCTCGATCATCAAAACCTTGAGGCCCGCCTTCGTCAGCATTTCCGCCGCCGTTCCGCCGCCCGCGCCGGAGCCGACGATGACGACATCGCACTCGATATGGTAGTCGCGTGTGATTCGCGAGCCGTCGATCACTTTCCAGCCGCGCGTGCGGTCGGCGAGGGCGATCTTGATCGGGTCCTGGATGATCGTGTCGTTCACTGCAATCCCAATTCTTTTGCGAACGGCGGCCCGCCGTAGTTGATCTTTTCCCACGACAACGGATTGCCGTACCAGCAGGCGACAATCAAGCGCGCCAGTGCCTGATAGCCCTGTTGCAGCAGCGCGAAGCGGCTCTGCCGCCAATTGCCAAGAAAGGTGGTCACATCTTCCTCGGACGCCTGATCCCACGGCTTGGAAACGCCGGCAACAAAACGGCGCGTGAAGCCAAACGTCAACAGGCTGAGCAACTCCTCGACTTCCTTTTGCACCGCTGGCGACAGGCCTGCGACGGTGCGATCAAACGCCTCGACGACTTCATTGATGGCAATTGCCCGCGCGGCCGGATCGTCGGGCAAGGCACCCTTGAGCACTGCGCCGGCAAGGGCGGCGATGCAGACGGCATCCTTGTTGGCGATCTTCTTGAGATCCAGCGAACCCGGTTTGTCGTTCTGCGCGAACACTTCGCGATCAAGCACGCGCGCGGTCATCAGCACGCATGCGCCGGCGACCCCGACCTTGAGGAATGTGCGGCGGGAGACGGGCATGTTATTTCAGCAGGAACTTGATGAGCGAATCGAAGCGCTTGCCGTATGGCGGCCTGAACATCGCGAGGCCGTTCAGCGCCGGCTGGTGAAAAATGGGCTTCAATTGCGAAAACGTATCGAAGCCGGCCTTGCCGTGATACGAACCCATGCCCGATGGGCCAACGCCGCCGAAGGGAAGGTGATCCTGCGAAATATGCAGCAGCGCGTCGTTGATCGTGACGCCGCCCGCCACCGTTTCATTCAGCACGCGTTGGATATGGTCGTCGAAGTTGCCGAAGTAATACAGCGCCAGCGGGCGTGGATGGTTGTTGACGTAGGCAATCGCCTGGTCGAGATTGTCGTAGGGAACCAG
>JANORL010000108.1:0-2975 GCA_031415295.1 Polyangiaceae bacterium
ATGGCCGTGTCAAACGAAAAATCAAGCTGCCCGATGGTCTTACGGCATATCGTTTTATGGCGGTGGCTGTTGCCGAAGACGATCGTACCGGCTCGGGTGACGAGACGGTCCTCACGTCAAAACCTTTTATGGCGCGTCCGACGCTTCCGCGAGTCATTCGGGCCGGGGACGAATTCGAGGCATCGGTGGTCCTTTCGACGTATGATCGGCCGGCTGGCAAAGCAACGATCGAAGCTCATGCTCAGGGGTTGTCGGCGCGTGGTGCAGCAAAACACGTGGTAGATTTGACGCAGGATGCGCCTGTCGAAATCAAATTCCCATTTCGTGCGGATCGCGCCGGGAAAATATCGTTTTCGGTGGATGCTTCTTTCACGGGAGCCAAACGTCCCGATACCGATGCGGTGAACTTGCAGCAAGAAGTCGTTTCGCCATCGCCGCTGGAAAAAGTGGTTATTTCGGGGGAAACCAATACTGCTGTTGCGGAAAGAATTGCAACTTTACCTGGAATTCGATCGGATGCAGGAGGCCTCTCGGTGTCCGTGTTGCCGTCTCCTTTGGCGGGTATGGTGACAGGCCTGGAACAGCTCGTGGAATATCCTTATGGTTGTACAGAACAAACGGTGAGCCGTCTGGTTCCGCTTTTGGCATTGCGAGACATGGCCGAAGCCTTGCAAGTGCCGCTCATGGGGCATGACGCGCGAACCTCCCGAAAAACCATTCCGGAGGCATTGCAGGGGGCGGTCGATTCTTTGCTTGCCAACCAGAAGGGCAGTGGAGGATTCGGCTTATGGTCGACGTCGCGCGAGGTTGAACCGTGGGTGACGGCGTATGCGTTGTGGGGCCTTGCGGAAGCCGATCGACGTGGTGTCGTGGTACCTCGAGAGGCGCTCGAGCGGGCCATTCGGGCGCTGGAACCGACGTTCGACAGAATTGGAACGGAAAGCGCACCATTGATGCTCGAGCGGGCGGCGTTCGGTCTCGATGTGCTGGCTTCGATGGGCCGCAAAAACGAAACGAAAATGAAAGCGCTTTTTGCGGAGCGGGTGCGGTTATCGACGGAATCACGTGCGTTGCTTTTGCATGCTTATGCATTGGCGTTTCCCGCAGCACGTGGGGAAATGGCCGATCTGGTGCTTGATTTGTCGAATGCGGTGCAACTGTCGCCCTCGAGCGCATATGTCGAAGCCTCTCAGTCACATCATCAATTCAGTTCGAATGTAACGGCAACGGCGATGGTCTTGCGCGCGATGTTGGCGTTCGATTCGAAGTTTCCCTTGGCACCAGCTTTGGCGGCGTATTTGCTGCAATCGAGAAGTGGCGGCAAATACCGTTCGACGCACGAAGCAGCCTGGGCGCTGCTGGCGCTCGATGCGTATCGCCAGACGTTGCCCGCTTCCAAACAGGTTTTCGATGCGCGAGTTTTTCTGGGAAAAGATTTGCTCAAAGAAGTGCATTTCGGTGGTGATGGTTTGCGAGGGCAAACGTTACACGTGCCCATGCAAGACGTGATGAACGCGGCAGGAGGACCGCTGACATTCGAAGTTTTGGGCCGAGGGTTCTTGCATTACGACGTGACGCTCGAATTTGCGAGGGAAGCTTTGCCAACTCAGGCGGTGGATGTAGGGTTTTTCGTAACGAGGTCGTGGCGACGGGTGTCCGATTTTGGGGAATCGACGGCGGCTGTCGAGCCAGCGGAGCCAACGTTCGTACCAGGAGAGGTCGTGGTATGTGAAATCGAGGTGTTGACATCGACGCCGCGATCGTTCGTGGTTGTGGAGGATCCGCTGCCGGGGGGCCTCGAGCCGATTGCGTTGGATTATCGTGAAGGTGGCGCGTGGTTGGCCCAACTCGAATCGTCGCGGGCCGATCGTCGTGAAAAACGAGATGACCGCATGGTGTATTTTATTGATGCATTGCCAGCTGGGATCTCGCGCTTCCGATACTTGACGCGGGCGATGCATACGGGGAGATTCTTGGCGCCGCCCACGCGTGTCGAGCAAATGTACGACCCCAGCATCTTCGGTCATACTGGTGCAAATCATGTGCGGGTGAGTTCATCGAAAAAGCCGTAGTTCGCTGTTGATGTAGGGTCGCGATTCGACTAGCGTGCGCTTTGCCGTCCGCGGACAAACCTGTTTGCCGGCTGCGAGAACGTTTTCCAGGAGTCTGGTCATGTCGAAGCGTGCGAGTCCGCTCGCGTTATCATTTGCGGCAATCGTTGCAGTGCTGCTCTTCGTCGTAGGTTTACCGCGTGTAGCATGGGCGGCGACGACGATTACGGGGGGCAACATCAACCAAACGTGGACGCTTGCGGGCAGTCCATACCTCGTGCAAGGCGATATCATCGTGCCCCAAGGGGCCACCTTGACGATTCAGGCTGGCGTCGACGTGCAGTTTGCGTTGACGGACGGTTTGGCTACGGGGCGCGATGTCAATCGTGTCGAAGCGACGATTCGCGGCACGCTGACGATTCAAGGAACCGTTGCGAATCCGGTCACGTTTCGCACGCTGAATGCGGGGGCGACCAATTGGTATGGCATTGTCGTGGACAATGTTGGAGCGACGCTGACGACGACGAACCTGGTGGTGCAGAACGCGACATACGGGTTTTTCATCAGTGATTCGTCGCCCACGATCGACGGGATGACCGCTACGGGGAATCAATACGGCGTGTATTACGAGCGGAGCGGCGGAGGAATCGTTAGAAATTCGCTCATCCGCAACAACACGTTCACGGGCGTGTTCATGGGGACGACGAACAATTCGTCGTCTATGGTGATTGTCGACAAATCGACGATTCATGGTAACACGACGTACGGTGTGTATGCAGAATCGGCGACGGGTTCGACGGCGTCCATGCAGATCGGGAATTCGATCATCACGCAGCAGCAATACGGCGTGTATCGGTATACGTCGAGCGGCAATACGTCAGTATCGGTGACGTATTCGAACGTTTGGGGCAATTCATCGAGCAA
>JANORL010000109.1:0-5800 GCA_031415295.1 Polyangiaceae bacterium
CCTGCTGCGCCTGCACGAGGCGTTTGGGCGAAGATGGTCAAGACAAACAGCGAAGCGGAAAGCAGTTTGAGCGTACGCATAGGCCAAGACGAGCATTACCGGCATCGGGCGAGAACGCCAGAGTGTTGGTTCGAGATGGCGAATAGGACTGCGGGATTTTGTTAGTCGCGGCGCTTCAGTACGGCGATTTCCGCGCGTAAGCGTGCAAGTTCCGCTTCGGCGTTGGAAGCGCGCCGTGCTTCGTCGTTTGCGCGTTGCAGTGCCTCATGGGCGTGTTGAGCTTCCGCTTCCGCACGCGTCGGAAAGAGCGTTTCACCGTTCGGCCCAGTGGCGATACGGAGGCGTTGTGAGTTTCCGACACCGACCACGCGCAGAAAGCAACCGAGTGTTTCAGACTGGATTTGACGCTCGTTCGTGCTGTGTACAAGCACGAGCCGACCGCTGGAATCTCGTCGAAAAATGCGGAAACGAGTTCGCCCACGGAGTTTGAATCGTTCATCTGCGTAAGGATCCAGGACGACCAATTCCTTGGTGCCCAAAACATCATGGCGCCTGGGCGATTTCAGTTCCGCCTTCTTCTTCCAGTTGTGGATCGAGACGATTTCCAGTGCGAAGCATGGAATCGCTCCCGTTTGCCAGGTTTTCCAACAGCCGAGATACTCAAGCTTCGTGCGATCGATGTTGGGCATCACATAGATGCTCGGCAAGACGCGTGTGTTGGGGTCGCCGCGAACGTAGTAGATGAACTGGTTCGCGCCGACAAATGCCTGTACCTGGCGCTCATCCAAGAAACTTTCCAAGAGCGGGCGAAAGTTCGACGCAACCAACATTTCTAGAAAGTCTTTTCCGAGTCCTCCTCGTTCTGGATACTCGGTCGGGTCGTCATCATGAGCAGATAAATCGTGGCCCGAGGTGCGCATCTCCGGGCTCTACCACGGCCCAGACCAACCTCCAGGAAAAACTGTTTGTCCACGCTCGATGACTTGTTCACTTAGACGAACCCCATGGGCAACCCGCGACTATCGCGTGCGTGAGGTTCGTCCGAGTAAACTACGGCTTCGTGCAGGTGGCGTGCGATGCCTCCTCGTGCAGGACATGCTAGCTTCGCGCGCGCAAACGAGAACGAGCGGGAGTCATCTGGTGGCGGCTGTGGTTTTGGAGTGCAAACGCGACGAGGAGCGCAAAACGGTGCGTCGCGTGGACGAGCTTGTCGACAAGGGGCTCGTCGATCGCGTGGACCTCGAGGTGCTCGAGCAAGTTGCCGAACGGTTCGATGTCGCGATTACCCAGGACCTCGTGGACCTCATAACGCCGAGTGATCCGCAGGATCCGATCGCGCGCCAATTCGTTCCGAGCAAACGTGAGCTCACGGTTCTTCCGGAAGAACGCGTGGATCCGATTGGCGATGATCCGCATACGCCGGTTAAAGGCATCACGCATCGTTATCCGGATCGGTTGCTACTCAAACCAGTGCACGTGTGCGCGGCGTATTGTCGATTTTGTTTTCGCCGCGAAAAAGTTGGTCCGGGTAGTGAATCGTTAACACGTGAGGAACTCGGGCGGGCCATTGATTACATTCGGACGCATCGCGAAGTCTGGGAAGTCATTTTGAGCGGCGGGGATCCGCTTGTTTTACCGCCTAGGAAAATTGCTGAAATAGTGCAAGCGTTGTCGTCCATCGAGCATGTGCGGGTGCTCCGCATTCATACGCGTGTACCCGTGATGGATGCGTCGCGTATCGATGCGGACATGATTACGGCTTTACGCAGCTCGCGACTCACGACCTACGTTATATTGCATACGAACCATGTGCGGGAATTGGGACCGACAGCGCGTAATGCGTGTGCGCGGATCGTGGATGCGGGGATTCCGATGCTTTCGCAAACGGTTTTGTTGCGGGGCGTAAACGACGATGCGGAAACCTTGGCCGAATTGTTTCGGGAACTTGTGGTCTTGCGCGTAAAACCGTATTATTTGCATCATGGGGATTTGGCGGTTGGAACGGGCCATTTTCGGACGACCATAGCCGAAGGGCAAACCATTATGCGCGAACTTCGGCAAAGTTTGTCCGGTATAGCGCAGCCCACGTATGTCCTCGATATTCCGGGTGGGTTTGGCAAGGTACCCGCGGGACCGATCTACGTGGGGCCCGAGGATGACCTGGGTCGGCGCGAGGTTCTTGATCCGTGGGGACGGAGGCATGACTATCCGCCGGTGGGTGAGGAATAACGATTCTGCACCAATGTCAGAGCAGAGTACGGGCTCATCGGTAAGCACTGATGCGTAATGTTCATGCTAGGACAATCAATGTCCTACAGTGCGTAAATTCTGAGAGCGTATAGGTAGGACTGCCGTTATCGTATCCATCCCTTCGAGCGAAAACGGAGAATGTGATGGAAAGACAATTTGATGTACGTGTTGGGAACACTGGCGTAAACCCGCAAAATCGCCCGGGTTTGATGCAGGTTCCGTGCAGGAGCCCGCGTCGATGGCTCGTGGCCTCCACCTGCACGCTGTCGCTGGTGTTCGTTGCGGGGCTTTCCATGGCCGCCGATGTGCTGGGGTTTTCAACGGCTGCACATCAAGGTAAGGGTTGCGGTTCGATACCATACCCTGTTGCTCGCAAGGAATGCGAAGACTACCAAACCGACAAGGACAAGACGTGTAAAAACTTCGGGAATAGAAAAACCGAGGTGCAAAAACTCATCAAAACAGTGGAGGAAAAGACGAAGAGTCTCGAGGAAGCGCGCCAACGAAACAACAAGTGGGTGATTCCCGATCTCGAAACAGCGATTGCGAAGGCACGCAAGGACATCACGGGTATCCAAGCTGACGCCGCTGGAATGATTCAGAGTTGTACCGAATGCATTTCCGCTCGAAAAAGAGTTCAGCGTGTATTCAGTGAGGTAAAAACAAAGGTTCAAGCCGAAAAGGATGAGGAATTGCAACCGTACATTCCGACGCTCGTGAAAAAATACGAGGATGGAGCCGTATCGCATCAGCAACCCATTGTTGACGTTGAGAGCGCCAAGGCCGCTTGGATGTGGATCAAGGGCGTCACCGTGCCTTGAAACGCTGGACAAAATCCCTCCACAAGCGCATGCTCCGCGCACCATGCACCCCATCGAGCGCGAACTCATCGACATTTTCCCCCCCAAACCATTCGATGTAGCGGACTTTGCCGATTCGAGTCATCGCTGGCAGCGTTATCCGGAGGCGTCGGCGTTCGAGACTGGTTGTATTGGCCAACCGTGGACAGACCTTCCTACCGCTTTTGTCGAGTCCCACGAAGAGGCGTTGCGGTGGCTGGCGCCGAGAGCGTTTGTCGCCATATTACCAGCCTGCATGATGGTGTTGCTTCGGGGTGATGTGGAGCAGCCAAGCTTGTTGGCTCGTTCGGTATTTATGCACCTGACGCGCAGAAACCGCTGGGCTCGTCAATTTGACGCCCGAGTTCGTCTTTTGAATGGACAACAAAGGCACTTGCTCGTGCGTATTATGGAAGAACTCATGCGTCGCCACCGCGACTTTTCGCCGTATGAAGGTAATTATTACGAAACTCTTGACTCTTTGCGGGAACTGCCCATATGCGACGAGAACAGTTGGCCTGTCGTGTTACCTGAAACAACGAACTTGCTGCCGCTTCCGGGTCGATACGCCGATTTGCAACGAGAAATCGTTGCGGTATTCCCAGCCAAACCAATTGTGCTCGATCTTTTTCTTGATTGGAAAGGACCGTGGAGCGAAAACCCTGGAAATGTGGCGTTCGAGGACGCAAGCTGTGGCAAAACGTGGGAACATCTTGGCCCCAACTTTCTGTTCGCACACCAAAGCGCACCCACCATCCTGCCATCGAATGCGTTTGTGGCATTGATTCCGGCATACCTGGCAAGACTTCTACACGACCATGACGAAATGGAAATGTTGGTGTACGTTTTGACACGAAGAGAAGGCTGGGAATTCGAATTCGATCCCCATGTTGCTGGCAGACTCGACGAAGCGCAAAAAAAGGTCGTCTTGCACGTCTTCGAGGCTTTGGCACGCAGGCCGGATCTTTCCGAAAAATATGCGCGTCGTGTCGAATTGGCGGTCGACACGTGGCGAAAGATCATCGACGGGACGATCAAATTAAGCGCGAAGGTTTCCGAATCGCAACCATCGCCATTCGACGTTCAGGAATTGCTCCAAGAGCTGCGTAATGCATTCCCACCAAAACAATTGCTGCCGGAAATCTTTGCCGATGTCGTGCCTAATTTAGCGATGAACCAGGAGGAAGTGGAGGAGCAAAAAAAATTTTTCGACAGTTGTCTTGGTCGAACGTGGGCGTCGGTCTCGCCCGCGGTGCTCGAGCGAGCGGCAAGTGACCTCGGCCGCATGCAATATCGGGCGCCTCTCGTATTCCTTGCTCTCTTACCGGCATATGTGGAAATGCTCATCTACGGCGACGCCGAAACGATGTGGATACTCAACGTGCTCACGCGTGACACAAATTCGGAAGGTGAATTCGACGCGATTGTCAAGCTTCTCGAGCCGTCCCAACATCTTGTCATTCGGCGCGTTCTTGAATCAATGGCGCACCCAAGCCATCGCCAATCTAACGTATACCCGGACAAGATTCGTGCGGCGATTGCATCTTGGAGCGATTTCCCAGAACCGGTGAAGTGAATGACCTACGCGTCAACGACGCGCTGACCATAAAATGACACAAAACGTGCGGGGAAATGAAAATTCTCGCCTTCGAATGAAGACTGCTATCGTCGCGATGGTGCGGACGTCCGCGCCGTAGCCCCTACTTAACTCAGACGTTGCGGTCGAAAATCGAGCGCTGGTCGACGAGGCATTTATGCGCGTCTTTCGATATCGCGAGGACCGTTTGCCGGTTCTCTGCTTTACCCTGATGTTCTGCTGCGATCTCTTGGCCTATACATTCATAAACAACGTATGGGCGCTCGTTGCTTGGACGCTCCTTGGCATCTTCCCCAAGGGATGCGTGTGCGCCTTTGGCCATCACCATCAGCACGTCGCGACATTCAAAGCGACGTGGCTCAACCGTTTGCTCGAGCAGATGTATGCGCTGCAAACGGGCGTCGCGAGTAATGCGTGGGTTTTGCACCATGCGCTCGGGCACCACGTGAATTACCTCGACCAAACCAAGGACGAATCGGGCTGGACAGACGACGATGGCAGCACGATGGGCTGGTTCAAATACACGGTGTGGAACACGCTTCAGGCGTATCCGCGGGCGTGGAAAGTGGGCCACAAGTATCCAGCGCATCAGCGTGTTCTGCTGTTTTCTACCCTGTTCATCGTTGCGCTCGTGTCGGGTTTGGCCTTTTGGCGGCCACTTCCAGCGCTGTTCGTGTTCATCGCGCCGATGACGATTTCGCTTTTCGGAACGGTGTACGCGACGCACTGTCATCATGCCGGCAAGAGCACCAACACGCACTTCGTCGCGTGCAACAACATCATTCACGGCGTGTACAACATTACGACGGGCAACCTTGGGTATCACACAGCGCATCACTATCGTCCTGGTGTGCACTGGTCGCGTTTGCCCGAATTGCACGCCGAGATTCAAGAGAAGATTCCGGCCGATTGTTATGTGTCCGCCGAGCTGCCGTATACGCTGGGCGATCATGCCAAATCGATCGCTTCGAGCATGCGTAGGCTCGTGATGTTTTCACGACCTGCCAGTTGATAAGACGGGGTTTCACCCCGAGCCCCACGAGGGCTCCTCGCCCTCGACCTCGCAAGGGCCCAGGCCCTTGACCCGTGCATGGTTCGTCCGCTTAGCGGTCGA
>JANORL010000110.1:0-12233 GCA_031415295.1 Polyangiaceae bacterium
CCGCGGACATGTTCGGCGCGGGACTCGATTTGCTTTTGCCTGCACGCCTGATTACCGACGCCGGAGCCATTGCCAAGTTACCGCCCGAATTTCCGGCCCACGTGCACGAGGCGCTGCAGGTGCTTTATGCGTCGATGCGCAACGAAACCAATATGCACTATTTGGGCGTCGCGAACATGCAAAGCATGCTGGTGACGGGGTTGGCAAGCCTGCTGCGCATTGAGAAAATGTTTGCCGACGACCCGTCACTTGCCCACGAACCGCTGCTTTCTCCGGTGGTTGTCGTCGGTTTACCTCGCTCCGGAACGACATTTCTCCATCGCTTGCTCAGTGCGGCTCCTGGCGCGACGGGTGTTTTGATGGGCGAACATTTCACCCCCGTTCCGCTCGACGCATTCGGTTATTCGCCGCGGGCCATTCGCATCAAGTTTCAGCCGTGGCTTTACGCTGGCAAGGTGTATGATATCGATTCAATGCATTACGTACGCCTGGACCTCCCGGACGAATGCAACCTCGGAATGCGTTTGGCCGGACGATCCATGATCTATTGGGCAACGACTCCGACCCATTCGTACCTTCGTTGGTTGTTGCAACAGGATTTGCGTGAAAGTTATCAGCTCTATCGAAAAGTGCTCATTTTGCACCAGCGTGCACACCCGGGAAAACGATTGACGCTCAAGTGCCCGCACCACCTTGCCTGGCTTCCTGCGTTTGCTGAAGCGGTGCCCGAGGCCATTTTCGTGCAAACCCATCGTAATCCCGTGGAAGTGATTCCGTCCGAGTGTAAGTTGATCTTGTCGCTTCATGGAGTGGCTGTCCGCGAGCTGGACTGGCGTCGATCTGTCGAGTCAAACCATTTCAAAGTGCACACCTACGCCGAACGTGCCGTACAGTTTGCCGATACGCCGGTGGGCCAACAAGTGCAACACATCGATTATCGGCGCCTCGTCAAGGATCCCGTAGGCGTTGCCCGCGAAGTGCACGAACGAACCGGACTGCCCATTTCAGCGTCACACGAGGCCACCTTGACGACGTTTGCGGCGGAAAATCGTCAACACAAGCATGGGAAAAACCAATACAGCATGGCCGAGTTCGGTATGGATGAAGCGAAGATCAATCACGATTTCACGGCCTATCGCGAGCGGTTTCTCCACACCTGATTAACTCGTCGCTTGGCCGTGTTTTCGGATGAGCACGTCGCGTAGTGCGCAGCAGGATGGCACGAACGTGCGCGGACTTTTAAACGCGGCAAAAATGTATTTCCGAGCGTCGCACGTTGCAGGTAGTGTGCACGCGTGAACGTAAGCTTCGTCGTGCGCTTCGAATCGAGCGCATGGCGTCCAAGGGATTTAAACGTTTCGCACGCCCGTTTGTTTGCTTCAATGGCCGTACGAAGGTCGTCGGGGATCGTGGCTTCGGTTGTTTTACGGATAGGGCGTGCGCGGCGTCCCAGCGCCCATCCGCCATTGCAGCGTCGATATGCCGCTGGCCATGCGGCGTCATGCGGCCAGCAGCGGTCAATCGGGCCACGTGGTCGCGGTTGATCTGACTCCAGTTCTCGATGACAAATACTGGGTCGAGCGAGTCCTTGGTGCAGGCGGCATGGGTGGTCGTTGCCGCGCGACACCTTGCACTCGACAAACTCGTCGCGCTCAAGTTCTGATTGGCGGAGAAAAACCTGCGGACGTAGCGCGTTTCGTGCGTGAGCCGAGCGCGCAGCACGCCTCGAAACTGTGCACGTTGCCCGTGTGGTCGACGTGGCAGCGCTCGAAGGCGGCACACCGTACGTGGTGCTCGTATACCTCGAAGGTCACGACCTCGCACACGTGCTCCGTGCACGTGTTTCACTGTCCATGCGTGAAGCCGTCGACGCGATCTTGCAGGCTACTGAGATGTTCGAGGCCGTGCTGCTTCGATGCTTGGCGAAGGAGCGCGCTGAGCGTTTCGGCAGCGTTACTGCTCTTGCTGCGGCGCTTATGCCGTTTGGCTCGGAACATGCGAGTGTACGTGTCAAACGGGTGATGCGCTTGCTCGGAGAACCAGCGCCGACCGAAACGAGTGTCGAACTGTGCTCATCAACGGTTCCGCTTCCACAACAACTCGTGACGTCGACTCCGTTGTGGAGAATCATTGCAGTACAAACGAATCGACGCGACGACGTCGCGTTCGTCAAGAGAAACGCTCGATGTGCCGAAAAATTCACCGATCGAGAAGGCGACTCAGACGGCGACTCAGACGGCGACTCAGACGGCGACTGAGTTGGCAGCACACGCATCAAGGGATGTCGGACCTCAGTCTGTCAGCGTTGTGCCAACCGTTCTCATCACGCCTGTTGTCACGCCTGTTGTCACGTCTGTTGTCACGACTGAGCACGCATGGCCTCCACCGAAAGGTCGTGCAACCACATTCCCGTCGACTGCCGCTCAAGCGTCGAGGCATTCAGCGCCCACCGATAGCCTGTATGGGCGTCGTCGATAACAACGTCGTGGATTGTCTGGCCCCGACGCTCAATCGCTCAATCGCTCAATAACCTGGCGCGCTGACCGCAGGCAATTTACGGCGACGGCTGGCGGGATCGTCGTTGATGAAGATGATCGTAAAGACCACGAATGTACTCCAGAGGGCGACGATATGTTGGAGCATGGATATTCCACCCCAGCGTTGAAAAATTTCGCTCGAAATGATCGGCCCGAGGAAAATGCCCGTTGCATAAAACGCGTTGTAAATCGCATTGGCACGGCTGTAATCCTGAATTTTCACGACGACGCCCGTGAGCGCGAGCGCGACGGGTGACATCGACGCGAATGTTGCGCCGGTGATGAACACAATCGTGCACATGGCCCAATACGAATCGAGGAATATGAACCCAAGGGTCGCGATGAGGCCCACGATCGACAATGCTCGCACCGTCTTCAGGTGCCCGACCTGATCGGCAATACGCCCCGCAATGTTCGAGCAAAGCAGCATGCCCAAGCAGAAAATACCAGGGAAAATGATGGTATTATTTTCTGGGATACCCTTCGATTTGATCAGGTACGAGGGTAAAAGAATCACCACAGACGCTTGGAAATAGCCGTACGAGAATGCAGCAAAACAAGACGTCTTGATGCGCCAGAGAATGCCGAGCCCCGACATTTGTGGTTCGTTCGTGGCAATCGCTTTCGCAACCTCTTCTTTATCGAGATCCAGCGTTACGGTTGGCGCGAGTGGCGGCATGCAGCGCAGGACGAATATCGCCGCTCCAATCTCGAAAAGTGCCGCAATTGCGAAGGTAATCGTATTCGGTGCCAAGTAGCGTAAGGCCGTCGCGAGCCCCGGCCCGATGACATAACCAAGCGCGAGCCATATGGCATACAGCGTCGTCAAATATGCCTTGTACTCTTTCCGCGCATGTTGGAGCAAAACGGTTTCCGAACCGACCCACACCCCGACCGTACACATGCCATCGAAAAACCGCACAAACGCAATGGATTCGTAACTCGACGCAAAAGGAAATGCAATGAGACACACCGCGTATCCGAGCAAGCTCAACGCCAAGATGCGCTCGGCAGAAAACCGTCGAATCAACGTCCCCATAGGCAGGGAAAACAGCACGAGACCCGCGCCAAAAAACAGGGAAAGCGTTCCCATGTTTTTTTCCGTAAAGCCATTGTTGCGCAAATGCAGGGGCGTGAGGCCGAGCGAAATGCCACAGCCGATTCCGAAAGGAACTGTTGCCGCATAAAGGTTACGCAGATGCGGGGGAACCTTGCGTATTACGCTGGGCGTCGACGCGGCAGGAGGCGCGAACGCGGCAATCTCGTCAGAAGAGGACTGGTTTTGCGACACGGCCGCGCTCTACCATGGTCTTGACGCGTGGGCCATCCGCCGTTGACGTCGCTGCCCATTTATTTTTCCGCAACGCGCGTTACGCACATCGCGGGCGACGTTCTTCGCACCCCGGTTAAACATTTGGGGCGTCCAGTCGCCGTCGGCGCTTTTTGCCCCAAACCCCCAAATGACGCGGTCGGGTATCGAGCCCAACCGCGTCATTTTTCCTTCAATGCACTGCTTGCACCGAAGACGTTGCATTGTCCGCTGTTGCTCCAATCGACGCAGTTACAGCGCCTTCGCCAGGCACGGATTCGAGTGCCGCGGCAAGCACCTGGCTCATGTCTTCAGCGAATATGAATTCAAGGCTGTTGCGCACTTCTTCCGGCACTTCGTCGATGTCGCGCGCATTTCGTTGCGGCAAAATCACCCGCTTGATTCCCGCTCGATGCGCCGCCATCACCTTCGCTTTGATTCCTCCAACCGGAAGCACTCGGCCACGCAATGTGCACTCGCCCGTCATCGCCGTATCATTACGCACTCGTCGCGACGATAACAACGATGTGAGTGCCGTAAACATCGTCACGCCCGCACTCGGACCATCCTTCGGAACAGCCCCAGCAGGAACGTGAATGTGCAGATCCTGTTCCTCGAGTTTGTCCGTGTCGATTCCCAATTCAGCCGCGTGACTCTTCACATACGAAAGAGCAGCCTTTGCCGATTCTCTCATTACGTCACCAAGCTGCCCGGTGATTTCCACGCGTCCTTTGCCCGGCATGCGACTCGTCTCGATGAACAGAATGTCTCCGCCCACCGGTGTCCATGCCAATCCTGTCGCAACGCCTGGTACAGCCGTCCGTTCCGCCATTTCCGAGAAATATTTCTCCTTGCCCAGATATTTTCGCAAATTGCTTTCGTCTACGTTCAACGACGGTTTTTCGTCTTTGGCCCGCGCAACCTCGAGCGATAACGAACGACAAAGCTTCTTGATTTCTCGCTCGAATTGCCGCACGCCGGCTTCCCGCGTGTAACTACGCACGATTTCCAAAAGTGCATCGTTGGCGATCGTCAAGCTTCCTTCCGGAATTCCATGCGCCGCAAGCTGCTTCGGAACCAAATGTTTGCGCCCAATATGCAGTTTCTCGTCCTGCGTATAGCCAGACATTTCGATGACTTCGAGCCTATCGCGAAGCGGCGCCGAAAGCTGACTCAAATCATTGGCCGTGCAGATGAACAACACCTCCGACAAATCGAACGGCAGCTCCAGGTAATGATCCTGGAACGACTTGTTTTGCTCCGGATCCAATACTTCCAAAAGCGCCGCTTCGGGATTTCCCGCCCAACCCGCGGCTAACTTGTCGATTTCGTCGAGCAACATCACGGGATTTTTCGCTTTTGCTTTTTTCATCCCGTGCAGAATGCGACCCGGCAATGCCGCCACATACGTTCTGCGATGCCCGCGAATTTCAGCTTCGTCCCGCACGCCGCCTAATGCAATACGTACGAACGGACGACCCGTCGCATCCGCAATCGATTGCCCAATGGAGGTTTTTCCTACGCCCGGAGGACCCGCCAAACAAAGAATGCTTCCTTTCGTGGTGCCCTTCAAACGCAAGACCGCGATATGCTCCAAAATCCGCTTTTTCACATCTTCGAGACCATGATGATCGTCATCGAGTTTTTTCGAAACCGAGTCGATATCGTCTTTTGCTTCCGCGCGAGTATCCCACGGCAGATCCGCAATCCACTCCAAGTAATTCCGAATCACGTTGTATTCGGCTTGTTGCGGCGAAAGCGAGCTCAATCGTTCAAGTTCCCGATTCGCTACGGCTTTGGCGTCGTCCGGCAAATTCGCCTTCTGGATTCGTTCGCGTAATCCCTCGACATCCCCTTCGCCCTTGTCGTCTCCAAGTTCCTTTTTGATCGCCCGCAGTTGCTCGCGCAAAATGGCTTCGCGTTGCTGATTGCCAATTTCACGCCGTACGTCTTGTTCGATCTTGCGCTTCACTTCCGAAAGCGACTTCTGTTCCAAAACAAACCCAGCGAGCAGACGCAATCGCTCCACCACGTCGAGCGCGTCGAGAACGCGGATGTCTTTGTCCGACGAAAGCCCCAAAACAGAAGCCAAACGATCCGCGAATCGAGCGGGATCTTCATCCGCCGTCGTCGCGTCAATCGAATTTTCAATGCCCCGCCCAAGCTCCCGAACTTGATCGAAGAGCACTCGCGCAAAAAGCCGCGCCTCCTCGGTATCACCACCGGATTCTTCCACAGGCGATGCTTCCGCAAGCCAAAACGGATCCTGCCGAACGATCGCTCCAAGGCGCAGACGCGTAATGCCTTCAATCACGAGCCGCATATCACCACTCGGCATACGCCCCGTTTCAACAATTCGCGCATACGTGCCCATCTGATGCACGTCTTCGACTGAAGGATCGGTTACAGCACGATCCTTCTGCGTCACCACCCCAATCACATCGCCCTTCGACAAAGTTCGCACAAGTGCCAAAGAACGCTCGCGGCCAATTGGCAACGCGATCACTGTGCCAGGAAAGAGAACTCCGTTGCGAAGCGGGAGCACGGGAATCTGAGAAACGGGCAAAAGGGCGTTAGCATGCATCGTAGTCATTGTGAGACTCCTTCAACGACGAAATAGGGCTTCCCCGTTCGGCACACTCAACAGTGCCGTGCCGCGAGGAATGAACGAAGAATAAAATCGTTCACGGTTCTGTCAACGGGTGAAGATGACGATGCGTAAGATTGATCGAAAAAGTAAGGTGACTTGCGTGGCAAATTAGACGGTCGACCGTGTTTTACCCATGGCGTGCAAGACGCTGTATGATCGCGCGTGATGATGAGGATTGGCAGCGTTCTGCGGCATCGCTTTCGAATCGAGGAGCAAGCTCGTGCGGGCGGCATGGGACAAATTTTTCGGGCTACGGATCTTTCGACGGGCAAGTTTGTTGCCGCCAAGATTTTGCTTGATACGTCGCTGCAGCATCGCGCTCGGTTTCAGCGCGAGACCGAAATTTTGGAGCGGATACACCATCCCCATGTTGTTGAATACGTCGCGACGGGCGTGACATCCGATGACGAAGCGTTCCTTGTTATGGAATGGCTCGCGGGTGAAGATCTCATGTCGGTGCTTGCCCGCCGGCAGCTCACCATTGAGGAAACGCTAGCGCTCGGCATACGTGTTGCGTCGGCAATGGGTGCGGTTCATGCGCAAGGTGTCGTGCATCGCGACCTCAAGCCATCCAATATCTTTCTCGTCGACGGACAGCTCGAGCAGCCCAAGATACTGGACTTTGGCATTGCGTATTATTCCGACGCGACACGTATTACGGCGGTCGGAACGGTTGTTGGAACGCCGAGTTATATGGCTCCCGAGCAAGCGCGTTCGGGGTGCATGGTTGATGCGACGGCCGATGTCTTTTCGCTCGGTTGTTTGTTATTCGAATGTCTCACCGGCGAGCCGCCATTCGTTGCCGAGCATTTGGTGGCTGTACTGGCGAAAGTCGTTTTCGAGGAAGCTCCACGGGCGAGTGAATTCGCGCCCGACGTGCCCGATTGGCTGGACAGACTCATTGAACGAATGCTCGCCAAAGACCCAGCGGAGCGGCCGCGGAATGGAAGCGAAGTCGCGGAGGCGCTCGAAGCGGCTGTTTCTTCGATGGCGCCCCGGGGTGAGCGAATTGCCGAGCCCATGGGGCGCAACGAGCGGCGTTTTCTTGGCGTCGTATTGGTGGGAAAACCGCCGTCGACACAGCAAGACGTTACGGCTACCGCGACGATGGACTTGGTAGCGCCCGTCGATTTACGACCCGTCATTGCTCGATTCGGAGCGCATCTGGAATTGTTTGCGGACGGTACGACTGTCGTCATTTTCGATCAAACGAGCATTCCAACGGATATTGCGACGCAAGTGGCGCGGTGTGCATTGGCGCTTCGTGTCCACGCGCCGGTGGCGCCTATTGCGATCACTACGGGTTGGGGTGAAGTCGGGCGTGGTTTGCCCGTGGGGGAAGCGATTGAACGAGCCGTGGAGCTTCTCTATACACCACGACTCGAAGACATCGAAACTTCGCCGCGTATCTTGATCGACGACACCACGGCAGGTCTTCTCGATGCTCGGTTTGACGTCATCGACCTCGACGAACAGGGCTTCGAATTGCGTGGCGAGCGCGATGTGTTCGACATGTCTCGTCCGCTGCTCGGCAAGGTTACGGCATGTGTGGGACGTGAACGTGAATTGGCGATGCTCGATCAAGCGTTGTCGAACGTCACGTCCGAGCCTGCGGCGTTTGCTGTGATGATTTCTGGGCCTGCGGGTATCGGAAAATCGCGCCTTTTGCAGGCGTTTGTCGAAAGGAACCGTCAAGCGGGTAAACCGCTCGCTATCTGGATTGGGCGCGGTAATCCCGAACGAGCGGGGTCGACATTTGGATTGCTTGCCGATGCGTTGCAACGCGCTGCGGGCATTGCCGCAGGCGCGTCGATGGACGTGCGGCGAGAGAAGTTCGGAGCGTTCGTCGGAAGGTTTGTCGACGAGTCGGATCAGCAAAGAATTACTGAATTTTTGGGGGAACTCGCGGGTGTTCCGTATCCGGACGACGAGAGTTTGCCCTTGCGTGCGGCGCGTCAAGATCCGGAACTTTGCGGCGAGCAGATGAAGCTTGCGCTGCATGATTTTTTGCGCGCTGTGACCGCGCGCCGTCCCGTGCTGCTCGTGCTCGACGACGTGCATTTTGCTGACCATGCGTCGGTTTCGTCCATTGGGACGTTGCTACGTGAATTTGCCGATGAGCCGATTCTTGTCGTGGCTACGGCGCGTCCAGAGATCGAGCAGGTTTTTCCGCAGCTCTGGTCCGACAACGGTCGCCAGCAGATGACGCTTGGCCCCATCTCGCCCAAAGCCAGCGCCCGATTGGTTCGTCACGTGCTCGGCGAATCTGTTGATACCTCCCTCGTCGACCGTCTCGTTTCGATGGCCGACGGGCATCCGTTTTTCCTGGAAGAACTCGTTCGTACGACTTCGGAGAATCGCGCGGACGCGTTGCCGAGCACGATCGTGGCGATGGTGCAAACGCGTCTCGAACGTCTCGATCCGCTCGTACGACGAGCGTTGCGTGCGGCGAGTGTTCTGGGCGATGTTTTTTGGCGGGGCATCGTCGGTCAGATGGTGGGTACGGACCTCACGAACGTCTGGGCGCTGCTCGTCAAGAGTGAGATTTGTGCTCGGCATCGGGACAGCCGATTTCCAGGCGATGAAGAGTATGTATTTCGCCAAGCTCTCGTACGCGAAGGTGCGTATGGACTGTTGACGGAAAAAGATCGTGAGCTTGGGCATCGACTAGCCGGTGAACTTTTGGAGCGGGCAGGGGAAGCCGATCCGTTGATTTTGGCCGGTCATTTTGAGCGTGGAGGACTTGGAACGCATGCGGCACCGTATTTCATTCGTGGTGCGGAACTCGCGAGCGCGCGTCGGGATTACCTGGATGCCGAACGCTGTTATTCCCGCAGTCTCGAACTGGTGGGATTTCTGCCGCTTTCTGCGCAACGTGGACGCGGTTTGGCGCGGTTTCGCCTGGGTCAGCATGCGGAAGCCGTAGCGATTTTATCGGCGGCGCGAGAGCAAGCAGAGTGCGAGGGCAATACACTCACCCAAGCCGAGCTGCTGCTCGATGAGGCGATGCTTCTCGACTGGCTCGGTGAATATCAGAGAGCCGAAGCGCGAGTACTTGCTGCAAAGTCGATCGAATTGGAGAGGACTTCGCCTCTGGTCGAGGCCCGATTATTACTGGGACTCGGTCGTTCCGCAGTGCGATTCAGTCGCGGAGAACAAGCGGCACGTGAACTCGCTGGCGCCGCCGAACTTGCGATGCCGCTTGGCGATGAAGGGTATGAGACGCGCGTTATTGCGCTGCTCATGCTCGGATTCATTTTGCCTGGCCTCGGTCGTCTCGATGAAGCGTCGGCAGTGCTCGATGAAGTCATCCGTGGTTGCGAGGAACGTGGTGATTTGTTGCACCTCGGTCCTGCATTTAACAATCGCGCTTTGGTGCGTGGCTACCGTGGCGACCGTGAGGGAGCGATTGCCGATTGCGAGCAATCGATTGCCCATGGACGAAAACTAGGACGCCCGAGAACAGAGCTCGTTGGTCACTATAACCTCGCGGAGTATCTTTACTTGGTGGAAGACCTGGATGCGGCGGCACCTCATTTGGCGACCGCGTTGGCGTTAGCGGAAAACCGCAAAACTGCAACACCACCGGAAATCGTGCTCATGTTGGCAGCTCGTATCAAGTTTCATAGCGGTGATGTCGTTGGGGCGCGAGAGGTTGTGCAACGTATCCGCCGAACGCAACAGAGTGTCCGCGACGAAAAGAATGGTTTACAAATTTTATCCCCGTCGGAAGAAGTTTTCGCGACACTGATAGAGGTTGCGACCGCTGAGGCGACTGATGCACAATGGAAAGAAATCGAGCGTCGTTCGGCCGAATTTTCGTTTGGGCAGGAACAGATCGAAGTGCTTGAAGGCCGCGCGCTTTGGGCGCTTCGTAATGGTCACCTCGATGAAGCGCGCCAGCGTTATCACGAAGCGCTCGAATTGTCGACTCGTATTCTCACCGTCATGACACCACGTTTGCAACGTGGGCTTGACTCGATTCGTTGAAATTGTGCCAGGTTTGCTCTTAATGGGCAGATGGTATCACTCTGTACGTATTTTCTGTTACTGCAGAGTGTTACGCCATTGACTCGTCGCACAGTGCATTGTCAGCGGCATAGCCGAAGCGTTCGCTCTGGCTTCTTTACTCTTCCTCTACAAAATTTGTTTGCATGTCTGAAGCTTGCTCCCGATAATCGAACGAACACTTGGTCCCCGCGTTGGTCGAATGCAGGAGGAATGTCATGAAAATACTGAGCACGTCGTTGTTTTTGTTGGGTTTGTCGGTATTGACGGGTTGTACCGCCAATGTGCCTACGGAATTGGATGAAACCACAGGCCAAGCTGAAGGCGCATTTATCACGGACAACGCGCTGACGGACAACGCGCTGACGGACAACGCGCTGACGGACAACGCATTGACGGACAACGCATTGACGGACAACGCATTGACGGACAACGCGCTGACGGACAATGCGCTCGAAGCGATTTCCGATCCCAATGCGCAAGGTGCACTCAATCGAGAACTGCTGCAATACATCGTCGCCTGCGCCTTCAAGCCAACGCAAGCGTTTGATTTTACTTGGACCGATAATGCAGATTTGGTTCACGACGAACATTATGTCGGCCAACTCGGTCTCGCTCCGCAGTGGAACAGCGGTCCGCTCAACGTTAAGGGCCAGCATATGGTTAGTGCGTGTTTGGCCGCAAAAACCAACTACTACGGCGTGCACGTCACCATTTCGGTTCGCTCCGGTGAAGCCCCCCTGCGACTGAGCTCGCATAGCGACGAACTCGATGATTACGACCGGGTCGAAGGAGCGTTCTGGGGCAATCTTTGGGCGCCGCAACCCTACCTGAATGCTTGTTACAACAGCGCCAACGTCGACAATTCACGCGCCGCTAGCCGAGACTGTGCCACCGGCCATCTCAACGCCGACGGTACGATCGAAGAATGCGGCATCATCAACGTCGTCGGATCGTGCGCCAACGTCTGCAAAAAGTACAATGCTTCTCGCGGCCACTACTCGGATTGTCGCAAACAACCCGGCGTAAGCACCAAGCGCACCGACCTCGTCATCACCACCGCTCTTCCCTGACAAACCCCGAGGCAAACCTTTTGCCTTCGTAGCTTCTCGCTCTTTCTCGGCCGACGCACGGACATGTTCAGGGGCTTCTCTTCACCACGCCCCGCAAAACCAGATCGTGCAATCCCTTCGCCAATCGCCGCGTCTCGTCCGGATCGCCGCATAAAATCCACGGCGGCGTAAATCCTCCATAAGCCCGCAAAATTACCCGCGCCGTCAAGGACACATCCGCGACGTCGAATTCACCCGCAGCAACGCCTGCGTCGAGCAACTCCGTTACCAGCGTCTGTTCTTCTTGGTGAAACCATACCGACGCGCTTTTCACCGCCGGGTTTGCACAATGGAACAAGTCCCGCGCATGCGCGCCTCCCGAAGCTTGCGTCAAATACGCCTCGAGGCGCCTTTGCATCATCATCGATAATCGTTCGGAACAGGACGAATCCGCTCGCTGCACCACCGCACGCATCGCTTCGAGCACCACTTCGTGACGAGCGCGCGAGAGCGCTTCGATGATCGCTTCCTTCGATGGAAATTCCAGATAGACGGAACCAACGCCGATGCCCGCCTCCCGCGCTACATCGGCAACTGTCGTCTTTTGCGGCCCGTAATGCTCCAAAAGTCGCTCGGCTGCCTGCAAAATTTGCTCGCGTCGAACTGCTTCACTCATG
>JANORL010000111.1:0-15058 GCA_031415295.1 Polyangiaceae bacterium
GGAAGAACTCGTCGGTGTTCTCGAGATGCGTCTCAAGGCGCAAACCGAAGGGACGGATCGAGCGAAGACGTTGCGAGCGATCGCGATTGTCGAAAACGAGAAGCTTTCGCGGACGCAAGCTGCCGAGAGTGCACTTCTACGCGCGCTCGAGGACACGCCGGACGACGCTGATCTGCATACGGAAATTGAAAAGCTCGTCTCGCGTTCCGATGGCTTCGGTCGTTATTGCGACGCTCTCTCGAACCGAGCAGGACAAACCTTCGATACTACGATTGCGAAAGATTTGTGGCTGCGGGTGGGTCGCATCGCTGAGGACAACCTCAAGGACGATCGGCGCAGCGTCGAGGCGTATGCCAAGGCTGTCGAGCAAGCGGGCGATGAACCTGCATTGCTCGAAGCGCTCGATCGCCTTTACTCGCGCATCGGCGACAACAAGGCTCTTGCCGACGTTCTCGAACGACGCGTTGCCGTGATCTCGAATGAAGCGGAACAAGCGGGTTTCTACCACCGCTTGGCGACGATTCAGATCGAGGCGTTTGGTGACAAGTCGGCGGGTCTCGGCACGTTGAAGCAAGCTCTCGAACGCGCGCCAAACCATACGGCGTCGCGTGAAGCGCTCGAAAAACTCACCGACGAGCAATCGCTCTTCGATGACGCGGCCGAGGCTCTCGAGAACGTTTACAAGACGCAAGCCGACTACGCGGCGCTCGCGAAGCTCTACGAAAAGCGAATCAAGTTTGCAGGTTCGTCGAGCGAACGCGTACGCATGCGCCTCGATCTTGCGAAGGTGCTCGAGGATCGATCGAACGATCCGAAGGCCGCGCAAGCGTCACTCGAATTGGCGTTGTCAGACGATCCGAGCGACGTTGACGTTCTCGCCGAGATCGAACGACTCGCTCCCGTCACTGGCGGTTGGGCGAGTGCAGCCGATGCGCTTGAGAAGTCCGTGTCGGAGAAGAAGGACCTTTCGCCCGAAGCAGCACGCGATCTTTGGATGCGTCTTGCCGAGTGGCGCAAGGACAAGATTCTCGACAACGCCGCCGCGGAACGAGCGTTTGAGCAAGCTCTCAAGCACGACGCTTCGAGCGAGACGATTCTGCGCAACATCGAAGGCCTGCAACGAGCTGGTGGTCGCGAACGCGACCTCGTCGGGACGCTCCGTCGTCTCGCCGCGCTCGATGGTTTGCAACACATGTCTGCAGATCTTCGCCGCGAAGCGAAGGGTTTGGCGGAGGGAGTGCTCGCGGATAACGAGCTTTCCGAAGCCATCCTCCGCGACATGATCAAGACGGACGACAACGATGCGTGGGCACTCGCCGAACTCACCAAGGTTCGCGAGAAGGCCGAGGACTTTAAAGAGGTCTACGCGTTGCTCGTTCGCCAATCCGAGATCGCTGCCGATGGCGACAAGATTCGCGAACTCAAGCATCGGGCCGCTGCAGTTGCTGGAGAAAAACTCAGCGACGACAAGAAGGCCATCGAGCTGTACGGGCAGATTTTCGAGGACGACCCGAACGATACGAAGGCGTCCGGTGCACTCCGCGAGCTGTATGCCAAGGCGGGCAAGAACAAGGAATTGCTCGACGTGCTCTCGCGGCTCGTCGACATGGCCGATGGTCCATCGACGCGATCGACACTTCGTTTGGACATGGCGCAGATCTGCATCGACAAACTCGACGCAACGAGTGAAGCGATGGAGCACTTGCGGGCCATCCTCGACGAAGAACCGACGAACGAGAAAGCCACGCTGCTCTTGTCGCAACTGCTCGAGAAGACGGGTCGCGACGACGAACTTGCCGAACTGCTCAACTCGCAGATCGATCAAGCCAAAGAGCGCGGCGATCTGTCAGCAGAACTCGTCTACAGCGTTCGTCTTGGTGAAGTCTTCGAGAAGCGTCTCAACAACGTCGCGAAAGCGATCGAGACGTACCAAGCAGTGCTCGAACGCGATCCGAAGCACAAGGGAGCTCTCCTCTCACTTGCACGCTTGCAAGAGAAGAAGGGCGCCAAAGCCGAAGCGGCCAAGGCACTCGAGACCGTGCTCGAAGGCGTCAGTGGCGAGGAAGCTGTCGAGACGGCTCTTCGTCTCAGCGACCTCTACACGGCGCTCAAGGACGAAGACGCTGTACGTCGCGTGCTCGAAGTTGGTTTGAAGGCAAACGATCGCGCACTCGACATTCGCAAGAAGCTGCACGCGCTTTATGAGAAGCAACAGGCATGGGCCGAGCTTGCGGCGCTCGTCAAAGGCGATGCCGATGCGGCAACGGACGATGTGCAGAAGGTGCAGCTCTATCGCAAGGCGGCGGAAATCCACCTCGCGAAACGCAACGATCCAGGCGCTGCCGCAGACCTCTTGGTCAAGGCATCGGAACTCGCGCCAGCCGATCGCGAATTGCTCCTCACGCTCTGCGATGCGTACAGCGCATCGGGTCGTGGCAAGCAGGCGGCGGAAGTGCTCCAGAAGATCGTCGAGTCCTATGGGGGTCGTCGTTCCAAGGAGCTCGCCGCCATCCATCACCGTCTCGCCAAGGCGTACTTGGCCGATGGCGACAAGGACAAGGCGCTCGCGGATCTCGAAACCGCATTCAAGATCGATCCCGGCTCGGTGGCCATCCTGCGTGACCTCGGCGTTCTCTCGATGGAGCTCGGCGAGGCTGCCCAGGACAAACCCGTACGCGACCCGCACTTCGAGCGAGCGCAGAAGACGTTCCGCGCACTGCTCTTGCAGAAGCTCGACGACTCGTCGCCGATCTCCAAAGCTGAGACGTTCTATTACATCGCGCGCATCCTCCACGCGCAGGGCGACGACAAGAAGGCGATCCAGCAGCTCGATCGCTCGATCGACGCCGACAAGAACTTCGCTCCCGCGAAGGAACTGCTCGCCAAACTCAAGAAGTGAACTGAACTCCTCGCCGCGGTGAAGCGACCCCGTCCTTGCGATGGGTCTCGCCACCGCGGCAAGCCCGCATCATTCTTGCGCCATGAGTCGATTGGCGTGTGTCGACGGTCAGCTTCTCGCACCCGATGAAGCAAAGGTCTCCGTTTACGATCGTGGTTTTCTCTACGGCGATAGTGTTTTCGAGACGATTCGCACCTATGGCGGACGTCCCTTCGCTCTCGAAGAACATGTTCGTCGATTGGAGCGATCCTCCGAACTCGTAGGAATCCAACTTCCTGTTGCCGCTTCGGTCCTTGCTGCAGAGATCGAACGATCCATCGTCGCAGCGGGCAATACAGAAACTTACGTACGCGTAATGATCACGCGAGGGACCGGACCGCTCGGACTCGATCCAGCGCAGGTCATGTGTCCCTGTCGCGTCATCTTCATTGAGCCGCTGACGCCGTTGCCGTCGACGATGTACCGCGATGGCGTTTCGGTCATCACCTATCGGACGGAACGAGCATCAGACGCGGCGCACGGAGCGAAAGTCGGTAACTACCTTGCCAGCATGATGGCCCTTCGTGTTGCGCGTCAGGCCGGGGCGCACGAGGCGCTCATCTTGGATGCAGCGGGTCGAGTTACCGAAGGAACGACGTCGAACGTATTTATCGTTCGAGGTCAAACGATCGTCACGCCGCCCGACGATGCTGGCATTTTGCTGGGCATCACGAGAGCGAAGCTCATCGAGCTTGCACCGCAGATGGGTTTGTCCGTGAAGTTTTCGTCGATTGTCGCGGCGGATCTTCTCGCGGCGGACGAAGTGTTCCTGTCGTCGAGCATTCGAGAAATTCTACCGGTTGTGGGAGTGGATGGCGTCGAGGTTGGGAATGCCAAACCTGGGCCGCAGACGCGAGCGCTTCATGCGGCGTTTCGTCGTGCCGTCGGTCTCGAAAATGTTGCGATGCCTTGGGAAGGATGACGCGCTGGGGGTGCATTCGATCACCCCCAGGCATGTCGAGAGAGGGCGTTGATCAGCCGGTGTTTTCGGCTGATTCGTCTGCTGGCGGTGCGGAGGGTGGTGCAGCGGGCGCTTGTTGCCCCTGCGCGGCCATTGGAATGCGCAACGAACCGCCACCTTGATGCGCCATGAGGCTGATGCCTTTTTGCATGAACGCGACAAGGAAGGGGATTTCGCGCGGTGGCGCCGTGATGAGCCCCGCTTCACGCACGGCTCGCGCTACCGCGAGCACCTCAGACGCTCGTGCACTGCCTTTGCGAGCTCGCACGGAAATGGCGGCATCGTGCATTCGAGTTGCAATCACGTTGCGCACTTCCGGCGAGAAGAAACGATCTGTCGAGCTTTCCATTTCTTCGCGCAACGCAGCGTTCACCAGTTGCGGATCCGACGTGCCTTGCGGCCCGAGACGCTGACCCAGATGCTGGAGCAGATCCTCGAGCGTGCCACGATCGGGCAACCATGAACGGAACTCCGGCTCCTCGTGGAGTGAGTCCGATCCTGGCGTGCGCGCTGCAATAACATCGCTTGTGAGCGCTGATTCGAGGTCTGCAACCGGATGCGCAACAGCGTCTTCGGATGTCGCTTCGATCAACTCTTGGCATCCTGAGAGGCCGAGCGGAAGGATACGTCCCGATGATGCATTCATCTTCTTGGCTGCAGCAATTCGTGCGCGTGCCCAATCGACAGGCACTTGCACCGGAGCAACGCCGAGGCCTTCGAGTGCTCGTGTACGACCTTCACGAAGTTGCGTTCCGCTGAGCCATGCGCTGCCTGCATTCACGATGCCGACGTTTTCGCGCACGATGACTTCGGCCAAGTGATAACGGCCGCTCGCATCGCGGCTCGTAATCGAAATCGCCGTTGTTCCCGTTGAATCTGGCGGGAGGAACGTCGCTTCGAGCGACACTGCGGCACGCGAATCGATACGTGAAACGCGCGGTTTTGCAGGAATCGCGAGACCACGAGACTTGAGCACGTTGAGCGCACGTCGCGCGTTCTTACGAGCGGCAACCGGAGCGCCTTCGTCATCAACGACGGCCGCAATGGCTTCGACGTTCGCAGCGGCGAGCCACGCGTCGACGAGTGCAGAGGCTCGATCTCCTGCTTTGCGTGCCGCTTCGATGGCCGCATCCCACGTTGCCGTGAGAACGTCTTGATCGAAAGCCGACGCTTCAGCGGCAGCCGGAGCAGGTTCGTCTGTACGAACGGGTGCCTTTTGCACCTTCGCTTGTGCAGCCTTTGCTTTGACCGCGAGAGCTTCTTTGGCCGTGAGAGCCGGTTTGGCGGTGGCGGCGGAACGTGGTCCGCTTGCTTTCGGCGGCGGCGCGATGATCGTCACGACCCTCGACTTTGCAGGCGCCACGGGTTTGGCCGGCGGAACGACGACGATCGGCTTCGCTGCTTGTGGCGGCGTTGCAGGTTTGGCCGGCGAAACGGAGGCGCCACCTTCTGCAGGTCTTCCTTGTGGAGGTCGCGGGCCACGATCTTGCCAAGGTCCACGGTTGGGACGCGGGCCACGATCTTGCCAAGGTCCGCGATCAGGTCGCGGACCACGGTTCGGGTTTGGTCCACGGTCGCCAGCGCCTTCAGGTCGCGGTCCCCGATCACCAGCAGCAGCGCCTTCAGGTCGCGGTCCTCGATCTTGCCAAGGTCCGCGATCAGGTCGTGGTCCCCGATCTTGCCAAGGTCCGCGATCAGGCCGCGGTCCACGGTTTGGGTTTGGTCCACGGTCAAATTGCGGCGGACGATCACCTTCGGGACGAGGCGCTCCTTCGGCCATGGGCGGTCGCGCAGGTCGCGGTCCCATCGCCGAACGCGCGGCATTCGCACCGGGACGCGGTCGCATGCCTTCTTCGGCGCGAGCGCCGTCGATGCGCGGTGGCCGGTGCGGCCAGGGTCCGCCAGGCCTCGGACCCCCTGGTCCGCCTGGCCAAGCGCCACTTGGGCCACCCGGCCGAGGTCCATTTCCACTTCCACTGGGTCGTGGTCCAGAGCGACCGAAGACCCGTGGAACTCGCGGCGCTACAGGCGCGCCTGCAGGTGCTCCACCCGCAGCATCCGCTGCAGGCGGGCCATCGGCAGGCTTCGGTGCCGTTTCGGCTCCCGTATTGGCCTGGTTGGGTGCGGCTCCTTCGCTCGGCCCATCTTCAGGCGAATTTACGGTTGTTTTGGCCGAGCGGACGATCCTTCGAGTCCGCTTCTCGGGGTTATCCCCATCGTCCTTGGTGGTCATTTCGAGGCTCCAACGTGGGCAATGGCATCGATTTCGATAGCGGCGCCCTTCGGCAACGCCGCCACTTGAACCGTCGCTCGTGCGGGCGGATTGGATCCGACAACATGTCCATAGATCCGATTGACGACCGCAAAATCGCCGAGGTCGACCAGGTAAATCGTTGTTCGCACGACGTCGTTCCACGTCGCACCGGCGGCCGTGAGCACCGCCTCCAGGTTCGCAAGAACCCGCTCCGTCTGCGCTTCAATTCCTCCAGGGACAAACTCACCCGTCGCTGGATCGATCGGAATCTGACCGCTACAAAAAACCAAATCCCCCACCCGAACGGCTTGGGAATACGGACCAATGGCCTGGGGTGCTCGATCGGTCGACACGATGGTTTTCAGCATCCGCTCATCCCTCAACCAAAACTTTTCCGCCCCTCGATTGCTCGACCAAGTGTCACTTGATCCGCAAATTCGAGGTCGCCTCCATGAGGCACACCACTGGCGATTCGCGTCACCTTCACACCCAACGGCATGAGTTCACGCGCAATGAAAAGCGCCGTCGCTTCACCATCAACCGACGGCGGCGTTGCTACCAGTACCTCAGACACGGGACCTTCTGGGTCGAGCACAATCTTTCTCAACGCTTCGAGCGGCAGATCCTCAGCGGAAATGCCATCGAGCGGCGACAAAAGTCGTCCAAGCACGAAATATTTTCCGCGCATCGCACCACTTCGTTCAATCGCCAACAGATCTTGCACTCGAGCCACCACGCACAATAACGCACGGTCCCGTCGTTCGTCTTGGCAAACCACACATCGCGCCGCCATATCCGGTTCGGCCGCCTCCGCGATGTTTCCGCACCGCTCACAAGGACGCACGTAGTCGCGCAACGCTTCGAGTTCTCTACCGAGTTCCCGAGCGATGCTCTCATCGGCCGTGGCTAAATAAAGAGCGTACCGCTGAGCGGTTTTCTCTCCAACGCCAGGAAGACGAGCAAATGTCTGGACGACGCGCGTGAGCCGTTCTGGAACGGATGCGACGCGAGACATGTACGACGACGAGCGTAATGACGCCACTACGGTTGAACGCCCGGAATTTTCAGGCCCCCCGTCACCTTCGAGATTTCAGCTTCGACCAGTTTGTCCGCTTGTTCCAGCGCTGAGTTCGCTGCGGCAACCACCAAGTCGAGCGACATCTCGAGGCCCTCGGAAGCTAAAAATTCCGGATCGATCGCGATCTTCCGGATCTTGCCCTCACAAGTGACCGTGACCGAGACCTTGTCCGAGCCGGCTGTCGCCGAGACTTCGTTGTCTTTGATGCCGGCCTTTACTTGGTCGATTTTTCGCTGCATCCGGGCCGCTTGACGGACGAGCTCGTTCATTCCACCGCGAAATTGCATGAAGTCGCGTGTATGCCGCGAAGTTGGTCCGACGGCAAGGTCGGATCCGCCTTGTCGAGATACCCGGCAACATGTGCCAACACCACCTCGCTCGAGCGCGACGCCCGCGCGCCGATCTGCTAGTCGAACTCCCGCATGAGCTACGTCGTCCTCGCGCGTAAATACAGGCCACAATCGTTCGAGGATCTCGTTGGTCAGGGTCACGTCTCGGCCACGCTGGCTAACGCGATTGCTCGAAACCGCGTCGCACACGCTTTCTTGTTCACGGGCGTTCGCGGCGTCGGCAAAACGACCAGCGCCCGCATTCTTGCCAAGTCGCTCAACTGCGAAAAAGGCCCCACGGCAATACCGTGCCAAAAGTGCTCCGCGTGCATCGAGATCACCGTCGGCAACGACGTCGATGTGCAAGAAATCGACGGCGCTAGCTACACCGGCGTCGATGATGTCCGCAGGCTTCAAGAAAGCCTCCCCTACCGACCTCAACGCGACCGTTTCAAAATCTTCGTCGTCGACGAAGTCCACATGCTCTCGAACAACGCATGGAACGCTTTCCTCAAAACGCTCGAGGAACCACCGCCCCATGTGAAGTTCATCTTCGCCACCACCGAAGTTCACAAGATCCCCGTCACCATCCTCAGTCGCTGCCAACGTTACGACTTCAAACTAATCAACGCGCAGTCCGTGGCGGCACGACTCAAGTTTGTCCTCGAACAAGAAAACGTAGCGTTCGAAGATGCCGCCTTGTCCGTCATCGCTCGCGAAGCAGCAGGCAGCATGCGCGATGGCATGAGCCTTCTCGATCAAGTGCTCGCTTGGGTCGGCATCGACGGGGACAAACTCACCGCGGAAGGCGTTGCTCGCGTGCTCGGCGTTGCTGATCGCACGGTCCTTCATGCCCTAGCCGCCGCACTCGTCGATGGCGATGGGCATACGTGTTTGCGCACGATCAACGACCTCGCTCAACAGGGGTACGACTTGCCCCACGTAGCGCGCGATTTCCTCGCCCATCTGCGCGATCTGGTCGTGGCCAAAGTTTCCAAAGATCCAACAGGCCTTCTCGACCTGGCCGACAGCGAAGCGGCCGATGTTCTGGCTCTCGCCAAACGAGCCGACGCCGACGACTTGACCCGTTTGCATCAAGGCTTCTCGCGATGTTTCGACGACATCGTTCGTAGTGGTCAACCACGCGCCGCTTTCGAAATGGCGCTCGTCCGATTGGCGCGTCGTCCGCCGCTCTTGGCCGTCGACGAACTGCTTCAGCGAATCACCTCGCTCGAACACAAGTTGCTTCCAGGTGGAGGCGGCGGCGCTGCTCCCGCGGCTTCCCAAGGTGGTTCGATGCCCCGTGGTGGTGGCCCAGGAGCTGCGCCACCAGTGCGTCGAGCCTCCGCCGATTCACCACCAGCGCCAAGCTTCGCATCAACCAACGCCGCCCCCGCGGTGGCACAATTTGCCGCCTCGACTGCACAACCTGCACAGTCCGCACCACAACGCCCCAAGTCGATCGTTGGATCTCCAACGATGAGCAGTTTGTCCACAAATGTGTCGCCAAACCCGAACGTACACAGTTCGTTGGGAAAAACCTCTGGCAACACGGACCTCAGCTTGTTTCGTACCGTTCTCGACATCGTTCGCAACAAACGTCCCGCTCTCGCGTCCGTCCTGGAACATGCAGTGCTTCTGCACATCGGACCCGATCGCCTCACACTTGGTTTCGAGGGCGATACATTCCTCTCCAAACAGGCCCAAGAGCCCCTCGCCCAAGACATTCTGCGCACCGCTCTTGGCATGCATTTTGGCGGGCGACCCGACGTCACGTTCGAATCCGTCGCGCCGATGAGTGGTCTGGCGACAATTGCGCAACTGGACAGTGCAGACCGCAAATCACGTCTTGAATCGGCCCGACGCGCAATAGCCAATCACCCGCTCGTCACGGCGGCAATCGAACTGCTCGGAGCGGAACTTCGTGACGTACGTCTCGCCCAAGACGATGCAGGTGAGGCGACCTTCGCGCGTTGATGTTGCTCACGCATCGTCATGCCTTGACGTAGCCCGCACGTGCTCCTTCGATCCCTACGCATGCGCGCACATCGTCGTTATTTCTTCATGGGCGCAGCGCTCGCTGCATCTTCTTTCCTTGTTCCGAGTTTGTCTTTCGCTAACGGGCGATTTCCGCTCGCTGATCAACTCGTCGTCGATCCAAAGGACCCGGCGCATCTCGTTTTACGAACGACGTACGGCATCCTGAACAGTTCGGATTCCGGAGGCTCGTGGGGTTGGGTGTGCGAAGCCGCCGTGGGTTTTGGCGGTACGCAAGATCCAGCCATCGGCATTCTCGCGGATGGCACCGTTCTCGCGGGCATCTTCGAAGGTCTCAGCATCACGCACGATCGCGGATGTTCCTGGGCATTTGCTCCCGCTCCGCTCGATGGTGAATACGTCATCGATGTTTCGGTTCATCGTGACGAACCTGCTCGAGCTGTCGCCATCACGTCGACGGGCATCGGTACGGGCTACCACGTGATCCTCGTGGAAACGGCAAACAACGGCGTCACGTGGACCCAAGCGGGTACCGCGATCAACAGTGACATGATTTCACTAACGGTCGACGTTGCTCCGTCCAAACCCGATCGCGTTTACGTCAGTGGAGTCGTTGGCAAAGTGTACGCGCCAGCTATTGAACGGACTGACGATCGCGGCATGACGTGGACCCGCACCTTCTTCGACGCCACCTACGCCAAAGAAACTCCGTACATCGCGGCGATTGACCCGACAAACCCAAACCGTCTGTACGTTCGCCTGAGTGGAGCCGACACCGATCATCTTCTTCTCAGCGACGATGGCGCTCAAACGTTCACCGAAATTTTCAGCACGGCTAGCGATTTACTCGGATTTGCTCTGTCTCCCGATGGCCAACGATTGGTCATCGGAACCATGACGGATGGCATTCAAATCGCGAGTACGGCTGACCACGCCTTCCAAAAAATCAGTTCCGTGCAATGCAGATGTCTGTCGTGGTCGAGCACCGGCATTCATACGTGCGCGAATGAATTCGTAGACGGTTTCACGGTCGGATTGTCCACAGATGAAGGAAAAACCTTCACGTCTATCTACAACCTTCCAGAATTGTGCCCGCTCGACTGTCCCAAGGACGCGACGACTACGGCGGATTGTAAATCGACGTGGCCATCTCTTGCCGCAACGCTAGGTGTCGATCAGGCGGCGTGCGGCGTTGCCACATCTAGTTCATCGAGCAGCAGCGGTTCAACACCAACCGATCCTGGTACCAGTGGTTGTGCCTGCTCCATTGCGACATTGTCCGGACAAACAGCAGCAAGTGTGCTGGCTCTCGGGTCTCTCCTGGCGGCATTGCGTCGAAGACGCAGTCGTCAGGTGCTCTGAGCCGTTCTTACAGGGTGTTCATCAGATGTTGCGATCGTTGTGATGCGAGCGATGGCGGCGGAAGCGTACGTCGTACGTTGAGTAAATCCGACCGACGTCTCGCAAGGCGCAGCCGTGTGATGAACGCCCTCTAAGGCGCTTGGCGTACTCACTGCTACGCTCGCGCTCCATGATCAGAGTTGGAATCCACGCTCCCGCATTCGAAGCACTCGCGACGACCGGACAACAAGTCAGCCTTGCCAAACTCCGCGGCAAAGTCGTTGTGCTCTACTTCTTTCCCAAAGCATTCACTTCTGGGTGAACGGTCGAGGCGTCGCGGTTTCGCGACGCATACAAGGAAATCGTCGCTCTCGGCGGCGAAGTCATTGGCGTGTCCACGGACAAACACGGCACGCAATGCGACTTTGCGAAGTCCCTGAACGTCGAGTTTCCCATGATTGGGGACTCCGACAAACGCATCGCCAAAGCCTACGATGTCCTCTGGCCCATCATTGGACTCGACCGACGTATCACCTACGTCATCGACGATGAAGGCATCATCCGCGGCGCGTTCAACTACGAACTGATCCCGCACAAGCACGTAGACGACGCCATCGCGCTCATGCGCACGCTCGCCGCCAAACGCAAAAGCTGAGAGCGTGTTCATCAGGCTGCTGCGCGTTGCGAATCGTCGGTCGGGCATGCTCAGCGTACGATGTACGCTTCCGCCGCCCTCCCTAGCTTCGCAACGCTCGCGACGCCCGATGAACACGCTCTGAAATGCGTCGTTGGGACAAACGTCTGTCCTGACCAACCTCACGATACCATTGCAGCACGTACGCTCTCTTCGACGATGTTCAGCAACGTCTCGAGATCCGCATCGCTGATGTTCACCGGCGGAGCCACGTACACGACATCCCCGAGCGGTCGTAGATACGCCCCGCGCTTACGTGCCTCCGCATATACGCGCCAGCCAATGCCTCCCAAATAACCCGCATTCGCCGACGTATCGAGCGCTCCGATCATCCCGCACGAACGCGTGCGCACGACCCCTGGCAAATTGCGCATCGACTCGAACGCACTCGCGATACGTGACGCTTTCGATGCCGCGCGTTCGAGCACGCGTTCATCTTGAAAAACCCTGAGCACTTCGCGCGCAACGGCTGCTCCGAGCGGATTGCCACAATACGAATGCCCGTGGTGAAACGCGCGTTCGGGCGCTCCCAAAAACGCATCGAACACGCGCCTATTCGTCAGCGTTGCGGACATCGGCAACATGCCGCCCGTGAACCCCTTCGCCAGACACATGAGGTCCGGCGAAATCCCCGCCGCGTCACACGCCCACATCCCACCCGTTCGTCCGTATCCCGTAAAAACTTCGTCGATTACGAGCAACACATCGTGTCGATCACACACATCGCGCGCGTGTTTCAGATACGCCGCGTCGTACATCCGCATCCCTGCAGCGCCCTGCACGAGCGGTTCCAACACCACCGCGGCGATCGAATTTTTCCCTTCTCTGACCATTCGTTCCAACGTTTCGATCGCTCGCGCATAAGCAGCGTCATCATTTTGATCTCCTCGCTCGGGCGGCGGCACGAAGATGCAATCCATGAGCACCCCAGCAAACGGGCGACGAAACACCTCTACGCCACACAAGCTCGACGCGCCGACGGTTTCTCCGTGAAACGCACCATCAAAAGCGACAAATCGTTTGCGTTCAAACTGACCTTCGTTGTGCCAAAACTTCAGCGCCAACTTCAATGCGGCTTCGACCGCTGTCGAACCGTTGTCGCTGTAAAACACCTTCTCGAGTCCTCTTGGAGCGACTTGCACCAATTCTTCCGCCAGCAGCGCCGCGTTCTCGTGCGTCACCCCAGCGAGCGACGTGTGGCAAAGCTGCTGTGCTTGACGCGTGAGTGCTTGGACCAGACGCGGGTGGTTGTGTCCGAGCGTCGCGACCCACCAACTCGAATTGCCATCGATGTAGTTTGTCCCGTCTACATCGTACAGACGTGAACCTTCTGCCCGATGAATCACGAGCGGGTCCACTTCTGCCACGTAACGATCCATCGACGTGTACGGGTGCCAGACGTACGTCTTGTCCGCGTGCACGATGTCGGCTCGAGTCTTCGTCATCATCGTTCGCTCATCAGTTTTTCTTGATCGACATCGCACGCCGCAATTCCGCGGGCATTGGCGGCAGCGAACTCGTTCGGATCGAATCAGGTGGGATGGATCGTCGTGTCGTCATCGGTTCCCCATGGTGCGGAAGAAACACGCGCACTTCGGTTCCTGCACCTTCGTCGCTAATGATCTGGAGCCGACCACCATGCGCATTCACGATACGCGCGACGATTGCCAAACCGAGTCCCGTGCCTGTCGCACGCGTTGTGAAAAATGGATCGAAGGCGCGATCGCGCACCGCCGTGTCCATGCCTTCACCCGTATCCAAAAACGAAACTTCGACGCCGGCTACGTCGCTCTCGACATGGGACGTCACGGATACCTTGAGCGATCCACCGTTGGGCATTGCCTGCATCGCGTTGTTCACCAGGTTCTCGAAGACTTGCCGAATGAGCATCGGATCAGCCTGAATTCGTTCCGTCGGTTGAGGCTCGACAAGTGTGACGTGCAGGTCGGTTTTTCCCTGCGTGAGGGCGAGAGCGCGATCGACGATTTCACGGGCCGACACCGCTTGCCGATCGCAACGCACAGGCCTCGTGTAGACGAGCAGATCACCCACGAGTCGATTCAGACGGTGGGATTCTTCATCGAGGATCCCATGGAGGGTTTGTCGGTCGTCTTCACCGAGCCCCGCGCGCCGTAACGTTGCTACAGCGTTCGTGATGATTGCCAGGGGATTACGCACTTCATGGGCGATCACCGCCGACAATTCACCCACGGCAGCGAGTTGTTCTTTCCGAACGATGTCCGCCTGCGCGGTGCGCAACTCTTCATACGACTGCGCAAGTTCGGCAGAACGTTTCTTGAGCGTCGTGGCTCTATTTTCAAGGCTCCAGCGCAACGCGGTATACCTAGTCAGTAGCGACATCACGACACCCATGACGAACGCGGCGTAACCGTACGGGATGGTCAGTGGTTTGTCGTGGCCGCTTGCCCCCTGGGCAGTGTCGTACAGTGCGCTCAAGAAAAACGCAGCGGCTCCCCACATGGATGGCAGCAAATCTCGACGATTTCGCAAGACCGAGCGCACGAGCACCGTCAGTGCGATGCAGGCCGCAGCGAGTACCAAGAGCGACACGGCCGTTTCGATGGGACGAGCGTTCAGAGCGACTTCGAAGACGCGCACGCCGAAAATGTTCACGGGAGCGTCGAAGTCCGCACGCTCTTGCATGAGTGCGTCGAGTGCACTCGCCGCTCCCAGGGCAAACGCCAGTCCGTAGATGAAGACCAACGTGCGTCTACGCAGCTGCACTTGCGCCAGTTGAACGACGACGTGTGCCAAACACGCGGCAGCTACCGCGCGACCACTCTCGGAAACGGCAAGCGCGATGCTCACGACCTTCGGCATACGCGCAACGTGAAGCGCTACAGCACCGCCGGTGTGCACGGTAAGCGCCGTACAGAAGATGCCAAACAACAAGAATTCCGTGTCGCGTCTTCGCCCACGTCGCGATGTCAAACAGAACGCGGTGATCGCCACATACGCGACCACCCAAGCGCTCAGGAATCCGGCTATCGAGTGCGCGTGCACGTCAGACGCTTTCTCGGTGTTCGAGTTTCTCGAGTTCGGCCGTCGCGGCCGAAACCTCTGAAATGGGCTCGATTCGTCGGCGAAGCATGAGCGTCGACGCAACGACCGACAAGGAATTTTTCCCAGTTCGAGCACTGTTGACCGGCGCTCTCGGTCGCATCACGCTCGCATCGTGCCCCAACGCAAACGTTACCTCTTCGTCTGTGTCAACCGCCGTCCCGACGGTACGCCGAAAGGCTCGTGCGCCGCTCGCGGCTCCGTCGAAGTGCATGCTGCGCTCAAGACGGCACTCCAAACCCGCGGCCTTGCACGAACGGAAGTGCGCGCGTGTACGTCGAGCTGCCTCGATGTTTGTTGGGCAGGGCCGGTGATCGCGGTCGAGCCCGATGGTTACTTCTACGGTCACGTCACGATGGCCGACGTCCCGCGCATCGTGGACGC
>JANORL010000112.1:0-25009 GCA_031415295.1 Polyangiaceae bacterium
CGCGCCGCTCGCCGAACGCCATGCCATGCTTTTTGCCGGCACCGTGGTTGCCGCTGGTCATGGCCGCGCCATTGTCGTCGCCACGGGAGAACGCACTGAACTCGGCGCCATTGAACGCGCGCTCGCGCGTGCGGAAGTGCGCACTGCACCCCTCGAACGACAACTCGACGAACTTGGGCGACGGGTGGCTAAGCTCGCCGGAGCCAGTTCCATTGCCGTCATTGGGCTCGGACTTCTGCACGGTCAACCATTTTCGGCATTGCTCCGCAGCGCCGTCGCTCTTGGGGTCGCAGCGATTCCGGAAGGTTTTCCCGCTGTAGGCACGACCGCCCTCGCATTGGCAAGCCATCGGCTGCAGCGCGAAGGTATCGTCATTCGTCGGCTCGTCGCGGCCGAAACGCTCGGCGCCGTTAGTATCGTGTGTGCCGATAAAACGGGAACACTCACGGAAAACAGAATGCGCGTTCAAGAAGTGTTTTTGCCCGCTCGAGGCATTTTGCGCGTCGAATGGAATCGTTCCGCCGACACACAGGCGAACGTCGTAACATCGGACGGAACTCCCATTTCGCGCTCGGAATTTCAGGACCTTGCGCGCATCGCCGCATTAAATGCGGACATCACGTTCGACGAATCGAGCCGCATTTCGACAGGAAGCGGGACCGAACGGGCATTGGTCGAATTTGCGATCGCCATTGGTTATCGCGCCCATGAGCGGAGAAAGTCTGCACGACGTATTCATGAACGAAGGCGCACACCCGAACGGCAATTCATGCTCACGGTACATGATCACCCCCACCTCGGACGAATCGAATTGATCAAAGGAGCTCCCGAGCAAGTCGTTTCGTTGGCCATCGGAATATCAGAAATTGAAAAGCAAGACATCTTGACGCAAAATGAGATCATGGCTTCGCGTGGCCTGCGCGTTCTTGCATTTGGATGGCGAAGGGGCCCGCGGGACGAAAAAACGTTCGGGTATTCTTTCGTGGGTCTCGTTGGCCTCCAAGATCCGCCCAGAAGCGGCGTACGAGAAGCCATGGCGATCTTATCACGAGCGGGCATAACGACACGAATGCTCACGGGCGATCAGCAAAAAACGGCCCTGGCGATGGGCCAATTGCTCGGCATTCCAGAAAATCACATTCACAGCCGCGTAACGCCCGTGGGAAAACTAGAAATCGTTCAGAAACTCCAAACCTCTGGGCACCTGGTCGCCATGACCGGCGATGGGGTCAACGACGGTCCCGCGCTCAAAGCCGCCGATGTGGGTATTGCCATGGGCAAACGCGGCACCGATATTGCGCGAGCCGTTGCCGACGTCGTGCTCTCGCGAGACGACCTTCCTGCCATCATCACCGCCATTACCGAAGGTCGACGCCTGCACGACAACGTCCGCCGCGCCATTCATTATCTTGCCGCGACAAACTCTAGCGAAGTGATGACCATGCTGCTCGGCGCGGCTATCGGCATCACACCCTTGGGGCCATTACAACTGCTTTGGGTCAACATTCTCACGGACATCGCTCCCGCATTGGCGCTGGCCGTCGAACCTGCTGAAGCTGATTCGATGTGCCGTCCACCTCGTGACTCACAGGCACCGCTTTTTTCGCCAAACGATTTACGTCAACTTTTGGGCCACGCGGCGCTCATGGCGGCAGGATCGTTATCGTCGTACAGCCTGGGCACTGCATTGGGACTTGGGCGAAACAGCGCACGCACCATGGCGTTTCTTTCGCTCGTCACGTCTCAGATTTTGTACACTCAAACGTGCCGTGCGTTTTCGGCACAACCCGATCCCGCATTACGATGGGCTGTCGTGGTCAGCTTCGGGCTCCAAGCCGCAGCTCTCGGAATTCCAGGACTACGCCGCCTCTTGGACATCCACCCGATTGGCATAGGCGCAATCGGCACGAGCCTACTCGTGGGAGCATTGCCCCCATGGCTCACACGCAAACGCGCGCTTGGTATGTTTACGAATGACTACGAAATCGTCATTAAAAACGAAACGTCGATCAACGAAGTCGCAAGGGAGGAGCATTGCTTATGAACGTGCATGGGCCATCATTGGTGCTTGGTTTTTCCGTCGCGCTGGTTACTGCTTTCGCGGCGCGCAGACTACGTCCCGTCGCGGTCGAACTGGGCGCTTTGGCTGTTGAAATGGCAAAAACGGGACGCGCAGCCATTGAATTGCAGCGCGAGGCCATAGAGGACTTCTTGTGCGATGTCCAAGTTCGCTCGGCGCAACAAGCTCGCGAGCGACGCGAAGAACGCATGAAACGCAAGGATCCGATGGGCTCCCCACAAACGAGCGCTTTATGACGCAGACCGAACGACGTCCCTTTTCACCCGACGATCTAGCGCAATTTGCGCATGTTTTACCGCATCGCGTACGTTTTCAGGCACCAGTCATCGCCTCACGCGCCGATGTTTGTCGTCGCATTGCAGAACGTCTCGTTCAATCGTCAGGCGCTATCGACAAAGTCACGGTGCGGGTCGTCACCGGCTCGATCATCGTCGAGGCTCCCACGGGACAGATCGACGCCGACGTTTTGCTCGAACGAGTTCGCGAATGTATCGAAATCGAGGCGGCTCAGTTTGCGCCGACGAATCGCGGTTCGACAAAGATCGCCCAATCCGTGGCTCGTGCATTCGCCGCACTCAATGCCGACGTCCGCGGTGGATTGCGCCATCACGCAGACCTCGCCGCACTGTTACCGGTTTTTTTGGCAACCCTCGCTGTCGGTCAAATCGTCACGACCGGCAAACTGCCCGCTCCAGCGTGGTTCAATTTCTGCTGGTGGTCGTTTCGCGCGTTTTTGACGTTTCACAAAGATGCCGCAACCGAAGAAAACAAACCGCAATCTTCCCCTTGATATTCGCGGTGTCACGAACCAACAACGATTCGCACGACGTTTTGGGGCGCGTCTGTGAAGTCAAAATCTCCAAGGATTCGCCATTCTTCTTCCACGGAAAAGTCACAATTCGGTGGTTCATGTTTTTGAAACCATGCCCTTTCATTCGGCGCAAGGTTTTGAAAAGAAGAACTTGGTAGGTATTTGACAGGACGAGCAGTCCGTTTGGCAAGCCAATCGCGGTCGAAAACAATTCCCCACGGCTCGAAATCCCACCGCACCAAATGCGATCGATAACGATGCAAGTCCGCGATCTGTTCTGGCGAAACCGCCGTGAACGATACCACGGGAAAACTTCCACGAATGAGTCGCGAACTTGCTTTGAGCACCGATGATTGCAGAATGCGCCGCAAGGCCGCCGGCGCATCACGTTGCGCACGCGCGCCACCGTACCAAAGGTCCTCGAGGTATTCGCCTTGTGTTTGTCCTGGCCACGGTCCCTGACCGGCGCGCGTAAAATGAGCCAGGGTGGGCCTCGAAAGTGGTGCGTCGCGCCATAACGGGAAATACGACGCCCAATCAAGTTCGTCTTTCTGGATCGACACGCGTGACGCTAGACATTCTCGAACACACTGCTGCATGTATTCATCAACGGGCGGCACGCCCATTTCCAAGAGCCTTTGCGTACCGCGCCACAAAGGCCCTTTGTCCGCGGGTACGACCACATGAAGTTTTTTGCCAGCACGAAATCGATTTTGCAGGAGCGACTCCATATGTCCTCCCGCCCGTATGGCCACGGCAATGACCACATCCGCAGCGTCCATCACGTCCTGGTCGCGCTGCACGTCGACCGACACGTCACCCATCGCAAGTTTTTGAAAAGAGATGAGGTTTGGCGGTGTACCTGGCGGCAAACGACGGAGAACCTCGAATTCGTCTCTTGGCTGCACGAACGCTTCAATTTGGCCACGACCCATCGCCGCGCCAAACAGCGCTGCGTCATAACCAATGGTTCCAATGGACGTACACAAGGTGTGTCCACAACGCGTTACGGCATAACCCAGGGCCATCGTACTACGTAGCCAAGGTTCGTCGGCGTGGCACTGGCGCGGCTTTCGAGAATTCATGAGCGCGATTTTCATGTAAAACCCTGTACGCGCCAAAGGTAGAACGAAATGGTGTCCAAGTCACGTCCATGAAGCGCGAAGAAGTCGTCGATTCTTCCGCTCATGCACAACAAGACGACGACGCTTCGGCGATGGCCCAGGCGATCGACGACAGACAGTAGACACGGCGAACTCTTTCGAACAGCAAGTTGACGGAACACTTTTCGCTCCGGAAAAAATTTGGTAAGATGCGCGCCGTGGAGATCGTCTACGAACATCACGACATCATCTGCGCGACGCAAGAGCCTGTCTTCCTCTTATGGTGGCGGCACACGCCGACGATCGGCCAAGCTCAACCCGCGTTTGAGTGCTTGCAAAACGCAGCCAAGAAGATGCCGGGGGGCGTAGTGTTCGTCGTTGTTGCAGGTGAAGAAGTTTCGCAGCCCGACCGCGGCACGGCTGATTTTTTTGCACGCAACACCCGCGCCATCGAGAAGCACATTCTTGCGCATGCGTTCGTCCTCGAAGGCACTGGACTCAAGGGCACCGCCGTTCGCACCGCCGTTCGCGCAATGCAGTCGATGTCCCGCGTCATCTTCCCCTGGACGATCTCGCCGTCCGTGGATGAAGGTATCCTCTTTCTCGCCAAGAAAACCGGCTTCATTACCGAACCTGAAGCCCGCAACATCATCGCCGAAATCGCCAAGCTCCGGTCGACGCACGCGTTGCCCAAACAACGCTAAATTCCGACCGCCACGAACCATCGTCACAAATGTAGGTCCGTTTGGATCGGTCGAAATATGACCGACCCGGAGACGTCTTTTTCTTGCCCCGGGTTGTATTTCGATCGATCAGGCCACGTATTGAACCTTCGTGATTGGATGGTTACATCTCGATGTCGACTCTGCGCGAATTTGCGCGCATTGCGCCACATTGCCATGGTCGGACAACCAATGTCCGATCTTGGCAATCATTTCATTGCCGAGCGGCTCATGATCGCTTATTCATATCTGGACCGAAGCTGAACGTCCGCAGCCTTCGGTAAAAAAACATAATCATGATGAACGGGACGAGACAAACCGCCCCGATTGCGCCTTCGCCCGAGGCGCCCGCCTGACCCGGCGGGCCTCATTGCTTTCTCCCATTTCGTCGGACGATTGCAGAAAGGCCGTATCCATGCGCGTATCCGCGCTGAAAAGCATGTTGCCAAAACTCGCCATGTCTTCGCCCTATCTCTGCGACGAATACCTGACCGCTCCCGATTTTCCTCCACGCGGGCCACTCGAACCGTGGTGTGCCAGCGTTTCGGACCATCTACAAGAAGCCATTCGCGATCGACACGCCCATATCGACGAAATTGCCGATGGATTCGAACAAGCCGCGGAAATTGCTCTGCTCCTCGGCCGCCTTGGAGAAGCCAAAAAGTTACGACTTGCTGCCATTGCCTATTTCATGTCCGAATCCAGTGCAGGCTCCGGCACGTTTGCCATCATGCCTGCGCTCTGGATGCTTCTTGGCCTCGCGCGAATCGAACGAGCGCTTGGGCATTACGACGAAGCTTTGTTCGAATTCGAGCGGATTGCGTTGCTGGGAATCGGCGGATCGATGGATGACGGCCCGCTCGTTTTGAATACGACACAGGTTGCGGAAATCGAAGCGCATTTTCCTGAATCCACTGCGCGTTTGCGCGCCGTAGCGATTGCCGAAGCGCTCGAAACGCTCGTGTCTGGTGGTCGATACGACTTGGCCATCACGGCAGCTCGCGCACGCCGCACCGATGATCCCACATGGCTCGGCGCATTTCGTTGTGAAACGATCGCCACAGCCCTCGGGCGACTCGGTCTTGTGCGCGAAGCAATCGTGTATTTGGCGTCGGTCATATCCCAGCGCCCGGAATACCCGCGCCTGGCGTTCGAACAAAAACGTGCCGAAGCGTTAGCCACGGACGGTAGATTCGAAGAAGCGGCCACGTGCCTTGTTTTTATTGTGGAATCGTTCGAGCTGCAATGGAAAACAGAACCACCAACGCTCTCCGACGTCGCCCTCGCTGCACGCTCGTCACTTCTGCTATCGATCCTCGGTCGTCACGCAGAAAGTGCGCGCCTGGCGACACGTGCCCGCGAGTTTGCCCGCGAACTTGGTGACGTGCCGCTCGAAGCAGAGCTTGCTCTTCGCGTCATGGAAAGCAATGCGCCAAGTGACGTGAGGGCGGATGCTGCCGATGCCCTCACTCACATTTTGCTCGCGACGGGGTATGCGATCACCATTCCGCGCGGCGGTGTGCGCCTTTTTGAAGCAGCCATGCCCCCGGCGAACGAACCTCGCGCCCCGACATACCCGCTGCTTCGTGATCGTTTGTACGCAATTGCCGCGTAGTTCGACCAGCCGTTTTGTTCCTCGCCCTTGACGGACCTGCCTCATCGCGCAATGTTCACGCCTCGCGTTGCTTCATTGTCGCCGCGCTCGTAGGTTCGTTCATGCCCCAAGGAAAGCTCACGCATCTCAAGGCACTCGAAGCCGAGAGTATTCACATCATCCGCGAAGTCGTCGCGTGTTTCGAACGCCCGGTGATGTTGTACTCCATCGGCAAAGACAGCACCGTGCTTCTGCACCTTGCCCGCAAAGCGTTTCACCCGGGCAAACTCCCGTTTCCACTGCTGCATGTGGATACGACCTGGAAATTTCGCGAGATGTATGCTTACCGCGATGGGTACGTACGCGACACACTTGGTCTGGATCTGCTTGTGCACTCGAATCCTGAAGGGTTGCGGGCGGGTATCAACCCCATCACGCATGGCAGCAAAGTCCACACCGATGTCATGAAAACCCAGGCGCTCAAGCAAGCGCTTAGTCAATACGGTTTCGATGCAGCATTTGGAGGAGCACGCCGGGATGAAGAAAAGTCACGCGCCAAAGAACGCGTCTTTTCGTTTCGCGATACGAACCATCGTTGGGATCCCAAGAATCAACGACCCGAGTTGTGGAACATCTACAACACCGAAGTGCACAAAGGTGAAAGCATTCGAGTTTTTCCTTTGTCAAACTGGACCGAACTCGACGTCTGGCAATACATTTACAAGGAAGACTTGCCCATCGTTCCTTTGTACCTCGCCAAACCCAGGCCTGTCGTCGAACGGGATGGCACGCTGATCATGGTCGACGACGAAAGGTTTCCGCTTCGTCCCGGGGAAAACCCCACGATGAAAACCGTGCGGTTCCGGACACTTGGCTGTTATCCCTTGTCGGGCGCCATTGAAAGCGAAGCGGCAACGCTTCCTGAAATCATTCAAGAAATGCTCGTCGCCCGCCAAAGCGAACGACAAGGTCGGCTCATTGATTTCGATCAATCCGGCAGCATGGAAGAAAAAAAGCGCGAAGGATATTTTTGAGATTGACCATGATCGACGAAATGGATCTCGCTCGCCAAAACATCGAAGCGTATCTCGACAAAAACGAGCACAAAGAACTTTTGCGGCTGCTCACATGCGGCAACGTCGACGACGGCAAAAGCACGCTCATTGGGCGCCTTTTACACGACAGCAAAGGCATCTACGAGGATCAGCTCGCTGCTGTTGCCAAAGACAGCAAAGTATTCGGCACCCAAGGCAACGCCATCGATTTGGCGCTGCTCGTGGATGGCCTCAAGAGCGAACGTGAACAAGGCATTACGATCGACGTTGCGTATCGATATTTTTCAACCTCACGCCGCAAATACATCATTGGAGATACGCCGGGTCACGAACAATACACGCGCAACATGGCCACTGGCGCGAGCACCGCGGAGCTTGCCGTCATTCTCGTCGACGCGAAAAAAGGCGTCACTACGCAAACGCGGCGTCATGCGTTCATTACGAGTTTACTGGGCATTCGTAAAGTCGTCGTGGCGATCAACAAGATGGACCTCGTGGACTATTCCGAGGCGACGTTCCAAGCCATTCGTCGCGAATTTCTCGAATTTGCTGCACGTTTACCCGACAGACACCATTGGTTCGTCCCGCTCTCCGCGCTTGGCGGGGACAACGTCGTTGAAAAAAGTGCCAATATGCCTTGGTACAACGGCGATCCATTGCTCGAATTGCTCGACTCCATGCCGCTCGACGAAGCCGACAACAACGTCGACATGCGTTTTCCCGTGCAATGGGTCAATCGTCCTACGCCGGATTTTCGAGGCTTTTGCGGCACATTGGCTTCCGGCTCGTTACGTAAAGGCGACGCTGTCATTTGCTTGCCATCGGGTCGTTCGAGCCGCATCGCGCGTATCGTCACGTGGGAAGGCGATCTTGCCGAAGCGTCGGCACCGATGTCCATTACGTTGACACTCGAAGACGAAATCGACGTCAGCCGTGGCGACGTCTTGTGCCATTCCGACAACCGTCCTTCCATATCGAGCCGAGTTTCCGCGACACTCGTGTGGATGGACGAAAAACCCATGGTGCCCGGACGAGAATACTGGATCAAACACGGGGTTCACCGCACGCCTGGAAGCGTGACGCGTATTGTTCATCGCTTGGATGTCAATACGCTCGACAAGCACGAAACGCCAACGTTAGGCCTGAACGAAATTGCCCGTGTCGAAATTCGCACGAGCCGCCCATTGATTTTCGATTCGTACGAGAAAAACCGCAACATGGGTGCTTTTATCGTCATCGACCGTTTGACGAATGGCACCGTTGGCGCCGGCATGATTACGGGCAGTGGATCTGCGCATTGGGATGCTCCAACGCTTGGTCGCTCGCGTAATGCGCAACATGGCGTAACCCTCGATGAACGCGAAATTCGTTATGGACAAAAGCCGACGACCATCTTGATCACTGGATTATCCGGTTCCGGCAAAACCGCCATTGCTGCCGAAGTCGAACGTCGTTTATTCGAACAAGGCCGCGCCGTGTATACGATCGATGGCTTGTCCATGCGTAAAGGCATGAGTCGCGATCTCGGTTTTTCCGCAGCCGATCGTTCGGAAAACTTACGTCGCTCGATGGAAGTCGCCCGGCTTTTTAATGACGCGGGACTCATTTGCATTGCATCCATGGTCGCGCCCGAAGACACCGTGCGCAAACGCGCTCGCGATGTCGTCGGTACAGATAAGTTTTTCTTGGTACACCTTTCCGCACCCATCGAATGGTGCCGCAGCGCCGATGACACGGGCCTTTATCGCGACGCCGACGCGGGCAAAATGTCGAATATCCCCGGCGTCGATTTTCCTTACGAACCCCCAACCGATGCCGATTTGACACTCCCAAGCCACGAAATCAGCGTCGCAGAATGCGCCGAGAGAATCGTGAGGGAGCTGGAACGAAGGGGACGGATCAGTTAACTCGCAGCGTCCGTCGTATCAGCCGTCCGTTTACGACGCGCTGGCGAACGGCGACTCCTTCGTTTATACTCGGCATATGTTGGCTCTAAAAGCTCGAGTACACAACGGCCGTATCACGATGGACGAACCGACGGACCTGCCCGACGGAACGATACTCGACGTTGTGACGATGAATCCTCACGACGAGCTTGACGCCGACGAGCGCGCTGAGTTGCACTCGGCTATAGAAGATGGACTTTCCGACCTGCGAGCAGGACGTGGTATTGATGGCGATGTTCTACTCGCCGAACTGCAGGCGCATGGATGAAAGTGCGATTTGGCGGCCGTTCCGCAGAACACGCGCGCGTCATAAACAATTGGTGGCGGGAGAACCGACCCGCCGCGCCCTCTTTATTTGCCGACGAACTCGGTGAGGCACTCCGATTATTGAAATATGCACCATCAACAGGGGAACCCTTCGGCCACTGGACCCAGTACAGTGTTTGACGATTGCTGCTGCCTCGAACGCGATATCACGTTTACTACGTTTTTGATCGTGCAACCGCCGTCGTTCAAGTACTCGCCATTTGGAGTTCGCTGCGGGGAAAACCTCCAGGCCTCGGTTTCGCGACAAAACGCCGACGCTCGCTCTAGTCACACGCAATTGACGTGATCATGAATCGCTAAGCTTACGTTTTTCTTTCAATAACTCGTCAATACGCACGCCATCAATGGTTAGGCCTTCGATCGAACACCCTTCGATTTTTAGCCCCGCCAAGCTACTATTTTTGATCGTGGCGTCGGCGAAATCAATGTCGTCCAATACCGCATTTTCAAATGAGGCATTTTTAATTTTGGCTTTGACGAAACTCACGTCGTCGAGTTTTGCCCCCTTGAATGACCCATTGACGATTTCCGCTTTCGCGAATTTCACATCATCGAACTGCCCGCCCTCGAACGAAGAATTGTGAATCGATGCGTTCGCAAACGTCACATCATCGAATCGCGCTCCCTCGAATGTCGAGTTGTGAATCTTCGACTTCGCCAGACTCACGTCGTCCAGCTCGATTCCCTCGAGCGACTCGTTGACCAGCTTCTTCGGCAGCGCCGCAGGTCCCTTCGCCTTCATGCCACCATGCTACTCCCTCCACGCACCTCGCGGAGCATCGTCATGCCTACCCCCACGTTTCTTCCTCATCACGCCATCGTCACCGCACCGAGCGCCAACCCATCCCGCTACATGTTCGTTCTGCACGGCATCTTCGGGTCTGGTGGAAACTTTCGCTCCTTCATCCGCCGCCTCGCCGAATCATGCCCTCAGTGGGGGTTTGTCTTGGTCGACCTACGTGGGCACGGCATGTCACTCGGTGCTCCTCCGCCGCACACCATCGAAAGCTCCGCCCAAGATCTCGTTCGTCTCGGCCAACATCTCGGCTTGAACATACGCGGCATCATGGGCCATTCGTTTGGAGGCAAAGTAACACTCCAGTACGCTGCACTTTGTCCGGACGAACTCGATGAAGTGTGGGTCCTCGACTCGACTCCCAGCACGCGAGTTGGCGGAATGCAGACCGTCGGTGCGGCTCACGTACTCGACACGCTCGATGCTCTTCCAACGACGTTTGCTACACGCGAATTCTTCGTCGAACACATGGCTGCGAGTGGCATGGATCGTCCACAAATCGAATGGCTTGCGATGAACGTGCGCCGCGATGGCGACCTATTCCGCTTCCGCCTTGATCTACCAACGATTCGTGCACTTCTCGAAGACTATTTCGCCCGTGATCTCTGGTCTGTCCTGGAACAACGCAACACCCACCGTCGTCTTGGCTTCGTCATCGGCGGTCGTTCCATCACCGTCAGTCCCGCTGATCGCGATCGTCTCTCCAAACTCTCCGCCACCAACCCTCATCTCGCCATTCACGTGCTCGAACGAGCCGATCACTGGGTGCACGTCGACGACCCGGATGGCCTCTTCCAAGTCCTACATCACGCCCTCTCCTAAAAATCCCTCGTGGTCTGACCACATCGTGGTCGGACCATCTACGGGTCAAGGGACATTGTCCCTTGCGCGGGTCGAGGGCGAGAAGCCCTCGTTCTCGTTTGGCGGTCCGGGGTGAAACCCCGCGCCACCATCGCGCTTTTCACAAGCACCGTTCAGCGTTAGAGAAGGACCAACATGCGTATCGCTTCCTGGAATGTGAACTCGGTTCGAGCGCGTCTGCCTCACCTCACCGACTGGCTTCGACGTGCGAATCCTGATGTCGTGTGTTTGCAGGAGACAAAGGTCGAGGACGACAAGTTTCCGGTCGAAGCGTTGGGCGACGCGGGGTACGCGGTCGTGTACGCGGGGCAGAAGTCCTACAACGGCGTCGCGATCGCTGCGCGGTTTGGCTTGGCGATCGAGAACGTCAAGAAGGACCTGGACGGGGACGCAGCGGACACTGCGCGCAGGCTCATTGCGGCGACGATCGAAGGAGTACGAATCATCAACATCTACGTGCCCAATGGTCAAGCAGTGGGCACAAATCCGTTTGTATACAAACTACTGTGGCTCGAGCGTTTGAAGCGCGAGATTGCAGCGCGGCATGTACCGGACGAACCGTTGCTCATCTGTGGTGACTTCAACGTTGCACCCGAAACGATCGACGTACGCGAGCCGAAGAAGTGGGAGGGGCAGGTGCTGTGTCATCCGGATGAACGTGCAGCCCTGCGTAAGCTTCTCGATTGGGGATTGGTGGATGCGTTGCGAGCACGTCATCCCGAGGAGCAGATTTACAGTTGGTGGGACTATCGGATGGGTGCGTTCAAGAAGAACAACGGCTTGCGTATCGACTTGGTGCTGGTCACGCCGACACTTCTTACGCGTACAAAAGATGTGTGGGTCGACAGGAGTACGCGGGAACTCGACAAGCCGAGTGACCATGCACCGGTGCTGATCGAGATTGACTGAAGTCAAGGGCGTGGTCGGACAATCTGTGTCCGATCGGACTGAATACGACCTACGTATCGTCGGACGGATAATGTCCGATCGGTGCGAAATCGACGCGGCGCGGCGCGTTCCGAGTTGCTACCTTTTCCCTCGTGATGCGACTCGATCTCGATGGCTATTCGCTCGATCTGCCTGCGTGCTGGTCGGGCTTGGAAGACGTGACCTATTCCGATCCGACCACGTTGCCTCCAGTCGCGCTTGCGGCTGAAGGTGGTTTGGGACGGCTCATGGTTGCCGAGATGCTCTTCGAGGACGACGAAGAGCCCGGCACGGAACTCGGGGCAGTCGAAGCGTTGGCGGTTGCTTGGGGCAAACGTCGACGTGTGCAACCGCTCGAACTCGAAGCGATGGACTGTCCCGAAGGAGCAGCCGCGACGGCAACGTATTTCGTACGCGGCTGTTTCGTGCAGGTGTGGTTCTTGTCGAACGGCGAACGCGTCGTTCAGGTCAGTTACGTTTGTCCGTGGAATCAACGCACGGCAGAGCGAACCGATCGTGAATCGATCGTGCGTTCGCTTCGTTGGTCCTAGAAGCGCTTTTGCTGGGGTTTCACCCCAGACCCGACCGAGTGGCTATCCGCCCCTGGACCCGGACCAGGACTCGTCCTGGACCATGCATGGTTCGTCCGCGTTGCGGTCGAACCACACGATCACTCCGGCGCGCTCGTTGCCTCTGCGGGCGCGTCGGGTTTGCCCGCCTCCGCTTCCTTTGTTTCTTTGGCTTGCTTCGGTGCGTCTTCCTTCGCGTCGCTTACCTCCGGCGCCGTGGAGGAAGTCGCACCGGATTGTTTTGGCGATGAAGCATTCGCAGCACGTCCCACGTACGACTCTTCGACACACGACGGCCGCATCTTTTCTGGGCACACGATGCGTACGTGAAAATGATCGTCGTGCACATCCACGTCCGCTGGACTCATGAGCGCTGCAGCGGCTTTCGTATACAGGTCGGGGGCAACTTTTTTCTTCTGCGCGGCGTACGTGAGCAGGCGTTTGCGCAAGCTCATCGAGATGAACACGTACCGGACGTCGACTTTGGGATCCGTGATGAGTGCCTCGACAAACAGCCAATTTCGTTCGTCGTCAAAACGAACGATCCCGCCGTCTCGCGCTCGACCATCACCACCAAAAGGCACGAACCGATGCGGATTCACCTGTTTTCCGTCGTCGTGCTTCATGTAGAAGCCTACGTCCGCATCACGTCCGGATTGGTGCGAGTTGTGACCGAAGAGTGGTCCACCCCGTTTGGCCGAAAGATCTCCGACGAACAGTACCGATCCTTTATGCTTTTTGCGCACCTTCGCAGCCGCGCGCTTGAGCACTTGGACGAGCTCGGGTGTGCCGTATGCGTGTCCACCACCGCGAACTTCGACCGATCGGTTGGACGTCAGCTTGTCGGCATGAGCGAGTTTGCCCGCGTTCGGTGCACCAACGGATTGTGGCCCTTTTGGCAGCTTTTCCGCTTGTTTGTCTGACGCTTTTTCCTGACGAACCTTTGCCGTCTTCCCCGTTTTCGCTTTCGACGGTCCGGCAAACGCAGTTTGAGCTGGCACGGCGAAACTCACGAACGTTAGGGTCAGTGCTGCAATTCGTACGATTCGAGCGGCCAAACGCATGGTGCAGGGACCTTAGCAGCCTGTTGAATTTCGTCGCGAGCGCCCGAAAGCTAGGGCGACGGAGCGAGGAATACTTCAGTATTTCGAGCGATGTCGACCGACGATTTCGGGCGTGAGCAGATAAATCAACAGGCTGCTAGCGCGGCACGTCGCTTGGCGGTTGGCTGAACGAAAATCTTTTCGTGAACAAGGAACTTGACAGGGGCGAATGCCCCGAGTAGAAGCCTTCCCGCGTCCCTTCCCAGGGATTCACAAAGTGCGCCCGTAGCTCAGCTGGATAGAGCATCGGACTTCGAATCCGAGGGTCGTCCGTTCGAATCGGTCCGGGCGTACCAGGTGTTCGAACCGCCTCGTTCCAGAGGAACATCGTACGCCCGCTTCAAAATCGACTCCTCCTTGACAATTGAATGCAGTCTCTGGGCCAATAGCTCAATTGGTAGAGCAGTGGACTCTTAATCCATTGGCTGACGGTTCAAGTCCGTCTTGGCCCACCCAGTGCTTCGCCGATAAAAGACCTGCTAGACCGATCCACATGAAGTAGATCGGGCGGCAGGTTTTTTCATGTCTTGCGCCTACATCTTCATCCGCTCACGCCACGGACTTGACGACGCTCGGCAACGCTACGAATCGGCCGCGCGTTTTGCTCCGCTCGTTCCTGAAGCGACGTGGATTCGCAAGGTGGGCGAAAACTCCATTTGTGCCGCTTTCTCCAATGCCGCAGAAAGCGCCGCCGGCAACTATGTGCACGCTGCGGACGACGGCGGGTTCGTCGTGTACAACGGTTGGGTCGCTGGAAATGGTTTGTCCGGACAGCCTTTTGCAAAACCCGTTTCGTCGTGGATCGAGGACCGCATTCAAGCCACTTCGTTCGATGACTTCGTCGCGAACACGACTGGAGAATGGTCCGTCCTCACCGCTTCCGCGTCTGGCGAATTAAATGCGGCTTTGTCCTTCCCTGGTGGCGAGCATCTTTATTATGGAGTCATCGACGGCGTTTTCGCAGTCAGCAATCGCGCCATTCTGTGCGCTGCCGCGCTGCACGGACATATCCCCGCGCCAAACCCGTTTTTCGTAGGCTGGCTCCTCACCACGAATCACGCCTTCCTCTCCGACGACGGAACGCCTTTCGCAGGCGTTCAAACACTGCACCCGCTAAAAACGCTCCGTCTGAAGCCTGGCGCGGACGCGTGGGAGCTCCGCGCGCGACCCTGGCCGCTCCAGCAAAAGCCACTTTCCTGGGACCAATTGCTCGACGAATTGGTTCAGCGAGTGAACATCGTTCGCCGCCTACCCAATGTTCCTTTTCGATTGTCACTTACGGGAGGCCGAGATTCGCGATTGGTCCTCGCCGCGCTTGTTGCCGCAAAGTGTTTCGACAAACTCCGCGGTTGTTACCTCATTGCCCCACCCGATCACCCCGACGTCATCGTTGGGCGTCTGCTCGCCGACCATTACGGCATTCCGTTCGAATGTCTACCACGCGAAGCGTCCACGCGGTCCGTGTGGGACGACCTGAAAATCCACCAATTTCAAACGGAATTGGGCATTCATTTTTGGGACAGCAAGGGTATCTTGTCGAGGACACGTGAAGGGCGTATTGGCGGCAACTACGGCGAAATATTGTTCAGCCACTTCAAGATGCATCAATTGCTTGGTTGGCCGGGCGTGGCGGGCATTTTTGAAAGCGACGGTTTTGTCGATCCCCATGGCATTCTCACGATACGAGCGCGCGATCATTTTCGCCAAGAACTCCGTACATTTTGGCAACGACGACGCGACGAAGGTCTTTTGCCTTCGCAAATCCGCGATCGATTGCATCGCGACGGACGCATGTGGCGCTGGGTTGGTCAAGGCCGCCTCGCGGTAGGACTCGGCGCCGTCAATACGAATCCCATTGCGAGCCCCGGCATGCTCGACAAATACCTTTCTTCGCCCTATCTGGATCGCCGCTTCGGCCGAATCCATTACGAGCTCATGCGCTTGGCAGATCCCTGGATTCCTGAACAACCATTTGCAACGAAAGGTTTTTCTGCCTATCTCACGGGGCATCGCGAACGCCGTATGGTTTTTCCACGCGTTAAACGCCCCCTTGATCCTCAACACGTTTTATGGGAAACGCAACGGGACGAACTGTGCAGTTACTTGCTGGCCCCGGCTAAGAGTGACTTTTTCGAGTTGGTCGACAAATCACGCTTGGAAAAAGTTCTGCGCCGCACGCCGCCACAGGCAACAAGGCACCAAATTGCTACGGTGCTCGGAATTCTGGGCGTCCGCCACGCGCTCGAAGAACCCATTCAGGCATTCCCGTGTAAAGTCGAATCAGCTGGGTAATGCCGCGGCGTCGGCAAGTTCTTTCTCGAGTGCTTCCCATTCTTCCATCAGGGTCAGCACACGTTCGTCGAGTTCTTTTTGTTCACGGTCGAATGCCGCAACGTCGGCCTTGCTGGTTTTCTCGAAAAACCCGTCGCTGCAATAAAGCGCTTCGATTTCTTTCTTTCGCGCCTCGGCTACGTCAATCGCGGCCATCACTTTGTCGCGGCGTGCAGGCAATTCTTTGATTCGATTACGCTTTTTTTTCTGCTCTTCCCACGCCGCGCCTTGTAATGGCAGCGCTGCCGCACCCGACACTTGTTTTGATTCTTTCGCTTTACGCGCCACGCTGTCGGCGTCCAAATGATCGTCGCCGCAACGTTCCAAATATTCGTCGTACGTTCCTGGAAAATCGTTTGGCCCGGACGGCGTTACTTCGAGCACGCGGGAAGCCACCTTGGCGACGAACCACCGGTCGTGGGAAACAAACAGAACGGTTCCTTCGTACTCGAGCAACGCTTCGGCCAATGCTTCGATCGCTTCGACGTCCAAATGGTTTGTCGGTTCGTCGAGAAGCAGCACATTCGGTTCGCGGGCCAAAATCGAACAAAACAGAAGCCGCGCCGCTTCGCCACCGGACAGTAGCTCGACCCTTTTGTAAATATCGCTACCCGAAAATAACAAACGCCCGAGCCTGCCGCGAACGCCTGCTTCCGGGTCCGTGGGACAAATCGCTTGCATGATCGTTATGGGTGTCGCATCCGGATCGTCGAGCACTTCCCGATGATCCTGCGCAAAGTACCCAACGTGCGTTTCATGGCCCCACCGCACCGTGCCAGCATTCGCGTCGAGTCGGTCCGCAAGAATTTTTAATAATGTGGACTTGCCAATGCCGTTCGGACCAATGATCGCAACTCGTTCGCCACGACGAACACGTAATGAAACGTCTTTCAGAACTCGTTTGTCCCCATACGATTTGGAGATCTTCTCGACTTCGAGCACGTCCCGACCACTTTGCCGAACGATGGCCAATTTGAACGATGGCGACCTGCGCGAAGTGTCTTCGAGTTCCGGAATGTCGATTTTTTCGATTTGTTTTATTTTGCTTTGCGCCTGTTTTGCTTTCGACGCTTTGTACCGAAATCTATCGACATACGCTTGTTTGTGCGCCACATCTGCTTCGATGCGCGTAATTTCAGCCTGCTTGCGTTCACGCTCGGCTTGTTTTTCTTTACCGAATGCGGAATAATTACCATGATAAAGCGTAATCGTGCCGTAATCGATATCGAGAATGTGCGTCGCCACGTTGTCGAGAAATCGTTGGTCGTGGGAAATCACGAGCACGATGCCTTCATGGCTGTACAGAAACTTCTCGAGCCACCGAATCGTCAAAATATCTAAATGGTTTGTCGGTTCGTCGAGCAGCAAGATGTCGGGACCGCCCACGAGCACTTGGGCGAGCAGCACGCGCAACTTGAAGCCGCCGGACAAAGTTGCGAGCGGTTTGTCATGAACGTCCGCGGGAATTGCGAGGCCCACGAGGATCGCGGTGGCCCGCGCACGCAGCGTGTACCCATCGTGAGTCCGAATCACGTCGAGCAATTCGGCGAGACGATGCGCATCGCCTGCACCATCGTCGACGATGCGTTTTTCTTCTTCGAGAGCTGCCCAGACGATGCTGTCGCCCATCATCGCAAGATCGATGATGCGCAAGTTGTCATCGAGAAATCGGTCTTGTCGCAGCACGCCCATGCGCGCGCCACGAGTGCGCGTGATGGTGCCTTCGGTGGGTTGATCGTCGCCCGCGAGAATCTCGAGCAACGTGCTTTTGCCTGAACCATTGGCTCCGACGAGGCCGTAACGCGAGCCTGGACTGAGCTCGAGCGTAGCGCCCTCGAAGAGCACTCGCTCACCGTATGACTTGCCTAAGTTCGACGTGACGATCATTGCGACGGGTGTGGTATAGCCGAAGCAAGACGATTTGGGGACGTGTTGTGTAGCCCCGAGGAGAGCACGTGCGCCTTCGAGATTTGATCCAGGATCCGAACACCACCATCGACGCGATCGGCCGCTACCTCGACGGCTTGGCGACAGACGAACGTCTTGGTGAGACACGAACGTTGTCGCGAAACGATCAACGCAAACTGTACCAGAAGGCTGAGAAGTCAGAAGCGATCACGCTCGATCACTTTGTGCCCCAAGGAATTTCTCCACGCGTCGCTGTGCATCACGACGGTCGCAACACGTTGCCGCTGTTGCCGAGCTGGAAACTTTTTCAGAAGCGATTTTGTCGACCCGAGGATGGTTCGTCGCGGCTGTTTGGGTACAACCAATCGCCATTTTTGTCGACGGTGGGTCCCGGGTTTTTCGTGGCCATCTACACGAAGGGTAATGCGGATTGGGAAGCGCGTGGCGCGGTCGTGATTGATTATTTCCAGGTGCCCGACGGACCGGTTGTGGACGGTTGGCCGAAGGTAATTCCGAATTCGAAGGGATTACAGGTTTTGGTCTACAACGGGACACGCGACTACATGCGGCTTGTATCGCAGCATGTATCGATTGGCGCTGCATACAAAGGCGAGAAAGCGCTCGACCATTACTTTATATTGTGTCGGGATGGGTAAAGCGGTTGACGCAGGCGTTCCACGCGAGCATCATAAACAGATGAATGCCGACGATTTACGCGCGTACAAAAACCGCTGGGCGTTGGTCGCGGAAGTCGAGCGGTTGGAACTCGCGAAAATGTCCGCTACCGAAAAGTTTGCGGACACGGCGATGCTCATGCGCGTAGCTCATTCACTTGGTGGTTTGTCTGAAGACGAGGACGAAGGCGTATTGGAAGTGCGTCGACGTTGGAACCTACTCGCGGAGCGATTGGGTGTCTGACATTCGATCACTTGGGGCACTTCGGGACGCTGCAAGCGCAGTTCTGTCTTGGTCGGCAGCGTCCGGCGTGCCCATCGTCGTTATCGGCGGTGTTGCAGTATCGATTCTCAGCAAACCGCGAACGACCAAAGACGTTGACGTCATCGTGTGGCTCCCTGATCACGAAACATGGTCGACGTTTTTGGCAAGCAGCAAACGATTCGGGATCGTGACTCGTATTCCTAATGCGCTAGAATTTGCGCTTCAGTCACGTGTATTGTTGCTTCGACATGAACCTTCAGGAGTACCCATTGACGTTTCAATGGGCGCGCTGCCATTCGAGGAATTGGCAATCAAGCGCGCCGTGCAAACGATCGTCGGCGACTTTCAAATCCCGGTGCCAACTCCCGAAGACCCTGCTCGTCATGAAAGCGATTGCGCATCGACCGCGAGACTTGGCAGATATCGAAAGCGTTTTGAGCGCACATGCATCCATCGACGAGAAGTGGATACTCGCGACGGTGCAAGAGTTTGCCGATTTGCTAGACGCGCCGGAGATCATCGATGATCTCAAGAAGCTCATGCAGGCGCGACGCGGAAAGAGACCTCTAAAGACAGCACGTGGGCGAAAGCGTTGAACGATTTGGCGGGCTGTGAGAAATGCAAAAATCACATTGCACGATACCATCACCAGTTTGGAAATTCCTGGCGATGACATCGTGCAATGTTCGGTTTAGCAAGTACTAATTACTTGCTTGATAAACAGAACCGTAACGACGAGCTCCGGAATTCTCGAACCGATGCTTTTCGAAATGATGATGCGGGTGATACCATCCGCGTAATGGACGTGGAATCGATCTGGGACTCGTGGTTTTGTGTTTCTTGGAATTGGCAGATCGAAACAAATTCTTTTTGTTCTTCATAATTTAATTTTTCTTGATTCTGATTTCCTTCGACTACCACTGAAAATTCCAGCAGCTCGCATCGAAGTTAAAAGTAGAATAACAATCGCGAATTTATGCGGATGTCTTTTTCAATTGCAACCCGCCCAAATTCGCGCCACGAGGTAATATAACGTATTGTAACGTAATCGGTCGCCAACTGGGTCGATGCTCCCCTATGTAACGAACGCGCGGACGTGCGCCCGAATCTCAAGTTGTCAAGATGTAATAATCATTCCACAACATGGGCCGCCTACGAACCCGAAATTCCCTACCCCGCACTCGACGCAATTCGCGCCCGGCGCTCGAGTACCGCCGAAAGAATCGTATCCCGTGCGAAAGGCTTCAACCCTTGCAATCGGATCCTTTGTTTGAACCAGCCGGCACCGTGAGTCACAACGAGAATGGCAAACGCTTCGTCAGCAAATCCTTCGGACATGGATTCGACGTTCGTCATCTCGACGAGCACAACATCTTCAACGTCCGCCGAACATTCGATTCGCTGGCGAAGACATGCTGCCGTCACTCGACTCGACAAATACGGACCAAACTCCGCTTCGACATCGATAGAAAGCGCTCGACCATTACTTTATATTGTGTCGGGATAGGTAATGGGTATATGAATCCCAACGATGCGCTTGTAAGGTTCGTCGTACAAGGCTACGAATATCTATTGCAAACTGCGTAATCGTCGATGTCCTTCGACAATACGCAGCACGAACAACGAATCTCGTTCGATCAAATAAATAATTCGATAACTACGCAGGAACACTTCGCGAATATCTGGATGTTTGAATTCTGGAATGATTCGCCCACCGCGAGGTTGAAGACATGCCTGTTCGACTTGTCCAAGAAGTCGGACAACCCATGCTTCTGCGGCACGTGGATTGTCACGCGCGATATACGCCGAAATTTCTTCCAAGTCGCAGCCCGCCGCCTCGCTAAGCCGCCAACCCATTATCGAGATCCTATTGTCTGGCTACTCGGGCAATCGCCGCAAATGCACGCCTTTTCGCATCCTCTGGACTAACGGTGGGCTCTCGAGCCAAGCTCTCGAGTCCTTCGCGAATCTTCTCGCGAACTTGCTCCTCGTACGCGATATCTTCAAACTCATCCGGCGTGATCATCACTGCCGCGGGTTTTCCGTCCTGCGTGATGATGATGGGACGCCGTGTTTGGTGCAGTTGCTCGAGCAACTCTGCCGTGCGAGAACCGAACTCACCAACGGGCACGATGTCTTCCGCAACATTGATTCTGCGCATGGGGCCTCCCGAGATTGCTCTAAGGCTACACGCAGCGAACAACTCCCGCAAGTACGATTTCCGAACTTGTTACGTGTTCGATCGGTCGTACCGGATGAACCTCATGGTTCGTCCGAATGTACGACGTGCGAAATCCCGAAGTTCACTTCTTCGCCATCTCCGCAATATCCCCCAATACGGGCAGCGACAACTTCGCTTTCAATCGGGCACGGTTGCCACCATTTTGCGTTTCTTCGGAAACGATTTGCCACGGAATGATTCCGTCGCCTCGTCCCGGCAATACCGCCAATGCATCGATTTCCTTGACGGACTTATCGAGGTTTTCATCGGTATCGTCATCGAGAAACAAAAACGTGCCCCCAGCTAGCGAGAAAAACCCTGCCGCAACCGCGCCTTGCGATACCGTATTCGCAAGTTCCGGAACGCTCGCAATGGTTTGTTCCGTCGTACCTTCCCGGGCAGCACGCAAGCGCGCGAGCATCGGCGCTTCGTCTTCACTCATTCCAATCCACGTACGACTGCCATCCGGTACCACATAAAGATGCGTCAACGATGCCGGCGGCGCGTCCGTCTTTAATGGTCGCGACCGAACTTCAACATGCAAACTCCCCTTCGGCAATACAGCCGGCGAAGCCACCACGGTTAACGTCGTCACCTGGCGATCATCCGCTTTTCTTCCTTTGATCGGGCCCGTCTTTGGAATTGGCCCACCATTACGCTTCTTGTCGAGTTCATTGCCCACGCGCACGATTTCTTCAATGCCCCGCGTCCACCGGTCCGGCGATTCGTCCACGGCAAACATCGACCAACCATGCAAAGACCGATACGCCGCGGCGCGTAATGCTGGCTTTTTCTTGTCTTTTGAATACGCCGCCAATGCTTTCTCCGCCGCAACGCGATCGATTCCATATGCGAACGCATACGAACCTCCCGTAAAGAACAATGACGACACCTGCGTATTTAATCTCTCGAGTAACACCGTATCGTGGCCATCGGATTCCATGTCTACTTTGAGCGCTTCCAAAAATTCATCACGCATGGCTGCGAGTCCCTGGGCATTACCTGCATGCCCGTGCATGGCAATCGCCGAATCCCTCGGTAAACGAAGAAACGAAGCCGTCGATGGCGATTGAAGCGGAACTCGCGCCGATAACGCTTGGGAAAATCCAGATGCATTTTTGCGGAATCCCAACACGGCTTCCGCTTCGATTTCTGATTTTCCCCACGAACCTACGAGCGACAAATGTTCAATGTCCCGAAAAAACGACAACGCATATTGCTCGCCCGCTTTTTCGGCCCAATCATTCGTATTGCCGTCAGATGCTTCGTCAGCAATACGGGCAAAAAGGTGCTCACTTGCGAGTTCCAAGCGCACGTCACCATCACGTGCCTCCCGCGTTGCCGTTCGTCCGAGATAAAGCCCGGCGGAATCGAGAAGCGCTTCGTCTACCGCACAAACAACACGCGCGCCCGACTCGTCTTCAATGCCAACAAACGCGCACGCCCCGAGAGACCCAGGCGCCGTTTCTTCCTCGTCTTCACCCGTAACGATTCGCCACAAACCGCGGCGCGAGCGCAATTTGAAGGTTTTTCCAAGCCGCGGTTGCATCTCGGAAGCGACGGGAATCGCCACGGCAAACCGATCGAAGTCTGTCCCGAAAAACGCAAGGTCCACAGGTCCGGAAAGATCAATCACGGACGCAACAGAAGGACCAAGCAAACCCATTGCCAACAACTCGGGCGAAAGACCGGGCGATGCGACACCGACGACACGCAAAAGACGTTCAGCATTTTTCCAAGACATCTCCAGATTTTCCGCATGAATACGTGCGGACATGTCCTTGGGAGCGGCGTCATTGAGCGGTGCTTCGAGCTGCGCGACCGCCACTTCTACGCGCAGTGGAACTGCAGGTGCGACGGTTTTCGTTACCACAGGAGCTGGCGACGATCCGCAGGCAGAAAGTGAGAGGGCGAAAAGTAGAGGGAGGGTGCTTTGGTTTTTCATGACAAACTATATGCGGTGGGGTGCCAAGAGAGGATAACGCGGAGGAGCTACGCCATTCTACCAAAAAAGCGCGCCGTTATCGAACCAGATCACCGCACCAAACGCTGTTTCAGTACCGATTGCACTGATTTTTTCACGATCGCTGAATGTTTTTCCATTTCAGCAGGCATCCAATAATAAAGTACCCGCCCGGCAACTTCAGTGCTCATTCGGAGAAGATCCATTCCACCTGCGGAAATCTTATCCGTACTCTGCAAAAAACATGCTTTGCACAGGCACGGAAGCGGAATGTGAGCTTCGTGTTTCGTCACGTTCACCGGCGGCGCAATACCCGAACTCCAAGCCGCTCCGTCCAGCAATGCCGAAGTCGCCGTATCGAGCGCCCGTGGTGTTTGGAGCGACATACCCAGTGTGCCTGGCGTCGCAGTGATACCTTTGCCATTGGCAAATCGAAGCCGCGGAACGAGCGTCGTAATGTCCGTAATCGGTACGCGATTACGACCCGACTTCCAGGCTTTGCCCACCATTTGCGGATTCTCGAGCACCGCTACGAGCCACAAGACGTCCGACGGCGGACGCACCGTCACCAAAAACAGCCGCCCGCCACTGCCCAATGGCACGAGCGCTTTGTTGGTGCTCGCGTAGGTGTCGATCGGCCAGATTTTTCCTGGCTTGAGACTCCCCGCTTCTTTCTGGAATACCGCTTTGCTGACAATGGCCAGAATGTCCGCCATGTCCGCCACTCTATCAGAACGATACAGTGAGGACCATGCTCGGCATCACGCCCGCCATTACGCGCTTGTGCGACGAAAACGTCGATGTGCGCCGACGAGCGATCGACGAACTCGACCTCGGTCCCATCGCGCATCGTTACGCCCTTCGCCACGTGCTCGTGACCGACGATGATGCCGAAGCGCGAGCCGCCGCAGCGCGAAAGCTCGGTGAAGCACGTATAAAGCGAGCGATTCCGGCACTCGTCGAAGCCACACGCGACCCGTTGCCATCGGTGCGTGATCAAGCGTTTCGGGCGCTCGGAAGGCTCGGTGCAAAAGACATCGCGACCATCGCCAACGATGCCGTTCGACTCGAATCCGTGTGGTGGGTGCGTCGATCTGCCGTCCGTGCAGCAGCTTCGATACTCGGAAAAGATGCGCTTTCGCTGCTAATCGAGACGCTTTCCGATCCGTTCTGGTGCGTGCGTCATGCAGCCGTGCAAGCGCTCGCCACACTCGGCGAAGACGACGTCGACGTGCAAGAACGGGTGCGTCATGCCGAACACTTGGAGCACCAACGAGTTGCCGCCGATGCAACATCGACAAGCCCCGTAACGTTCGCTTTCAAATACCTCGATGCAGTCTGGAACAACAAACCCGTCGATGACACGATCTCGTTGGGTTCTGCTTCATCACCAATACCGTTTGTGCCCAAAGCATTCGCCGACGAAGATCCGGCCGTCGTCACCGCTCGGCTCGAGAAAGCTCGTGATGCCGATGTTCCGTCGCGAGCGCTCGTCGTTTGGCTTGGCAATCCGCACGCCGCCTTGCGAACACTCGCGCGGAAAAAACTACGCGAGCGTAATGATTTCGATGCTCTGCTCGATGCGCTTCGTTGGTTTGACGAACCACGCGTCCCACACGCCGCTGAAGAAGTGCACGCGATTTGTGATCGCTTGGGAGCGGACGACATCACGCTCGCCCGCCGAGTCCTCGCCGAACGAGTTTCACCGGGAACACTTGCTTGGGCTGCGGAGGTGGCGTCGCTGCGTGGTTGT
>JANORL010000113.1:0-5197 GCA_031415295.1 Polyangiaceae bacterium
CGTGCCCATGTCCGATTTGTTCGCGCAGCTCGGGGACGAACGGATGTTTGCGTATCTCGGTGAGCTTCTTCTCGATTTTGGTGAGTTTGGCCGAGTCGTCTTTCGGCACCATGCGTCGTCGCAGGCCTATCAGGTGTGGGAAAAGCTTGCTGCGCTTTTCACCGAGCGTGCGCGTGTTGCGAAAACGACGATTGATCCCGTGCTGATGCGTACGGCCTGGATTGAACCGGTTTGTCGGTTGTTGCGTTACCGGTTGGAGCCAATCCTTCCTTTGCTTGACGACGTGCAGCGTTCTCCGTTGCAGCAATTCTTGACATTTGTTCTGGATACCGTGGTTCACGCCGAACACGGAATCAAAATGGAGCGGCGCGCTGTGCTCATCGTTTGCCCTCGTGGAACGGAATTGTCCGCGGATAACCCCAACAGTGTGTGTGACATGGCGGCGCAGATTGCGCGACGCGAGGGCCTTACGCGCGTCTTTCTGACGGACGGTTTGTCGTGGGCGTTTTGCGAGCCTGGTCGGGTTTACCAGCGTCCGCCGATGAAGATCGTCATGCTTTTCGAGGACGAAACGGGTGCGCCGGCCTTGTTTACGGAAACAACGAGCGCCCGCTTTGAAGAATTCCTTTACCAGTTTCATGCCTGAAATCTGCGAGGACGACAATGACCCTCACGCTGCTCGCGCCCGAAGCTTATGAAAACCAGGTCGCCGCGTTTTATGGTGTTTCGACGTGCCGCGAACCCGAGGCGATTGCTGATGTCATGCGGGCGGAACTTGTCGCCCTCGGACAAACGCGACGTTGGGTGCTCGAAACGCGTGTGTTTGCGTTGTTGGCCCATTTCGGCGTGACGGAGGAAGGTGTCGCGGAAACGCTTCGTGCGCTGGAAAGCGCGGGGGATCTCGTGTTGGGGCCCGGAGGCGAGGTGGCGAGGACGCCGCTACGTGCGCTTGTTCTTCGCCCCGGTTGGTGGATGATTGCGGGAAGTTTGCCGTCGACCGATATACGTGCGGCGCTTGGTGTTTCGCCGAGAGGTTTGCCGCGCCGGTTGTCTACGGACGATGATCAACGTGTGTGCGTGTTTGTCCAAGAAATGGGCGGTCGGGTACTCGATGTGGCCCGATGGTCGGGGCTCGATCGTGTTGCCACGCAAGAGTGGTTTTTCGCCGAACTCGAAGCGCGGATCGATTCGGCCTCGCGTTTCGCGGATCGTGCAAGTTCGCTCTCGTGGGAGGGAATCGAGGTTTTCAATCCCGGACAAACGACTGCGGGGAAGACGTGGATGAACGCGCCGCTCGACAGAGAAGCGACGCTCGTGCGTGCGCGGCAGACGGGCGGGTGGCGAGCGTACGCGTATGCCCGAAAGTTCGGGGACAAACAGGAATTTGTACCGCTTACAAGTGATGAGGCGCGGCGCATTCAATTTGTTTTGGCGGCGAAGGCTGGTGCCCCGGTGCGCTTGTCGGCGACGCGGAAGGATACGATGGTGGAAATCGCTTTGCCCGTTTTGCTTCCTCTTGCCGAATATCGATGGCTTGCGGCCATGGGCGAGATGCAAAATACACCGAGACAGGTTCGTCTCGATGAATCGATTTTTCAGGACGCACGCGTGATGCTTGCGGACAAACTCGGCGTTGTGGTCGAGGAGGTTTCGTGACGACCCATCGCATGAGCAAGTATGCCGAGGATGGCATTCGGGACGAACGGTTGCGTACAGGATCGGATGATCGGGAACTCTTCACTCGCCACGAAATGGTCTACGACCCCGAAACGGGGCAAGGCGGCGCGCCGGATGTGCTCGTGACGAACTATTCGATGCTCGAATACATGCTCGCGCGTCCATTCGAACGACCCATTTTCGACCAGACGCGGGCTTGGTTAAAATTGCCGGGTTCGCGACTCTTGCTCGTGCTCGACGAAGCGCACATGTATCGAGGAGCGAAAGGCGCGGAGGTTGCATTTCTATTGCGCAGGCTTCTGGCGCGGCTCTTGCGGATGTTCTTGCGCACGTGCCCTTGTCGGCATTGCAAGGAGACGGCGGTCCGGAAGCGCTTCTCGATGCGGTGGTCCCGGTGCTGCGGCACCTTGGGGACACGAAAACGCGCCCTTCGCCCAGCGAAGTTCCGGTTCGCCCGCTCGATGTGCTTTTGGGTCGTCCGTGGCTCAATCAAGTGTTGACGTCGACGTCGGAGCAGGCGCGTCCGCTTGGAGAGCTTGCGGAAATCGTTTTTCCCGACAGTCCTAAACGACGCAAAGCCACGGAGGTACTGCTTTCGCTGGGCACGCTGGCACGTCGCGCACCGGATGACCCGAGCCTACTGCCGACACGCATTCATTTGATGTTTCGTGGCATTGCTGGGATTTGGGCGTGTTTGGATCCTGTTTGTCCAGGTAGACAAGAGCGTCCGGGCGAAGAGGCGCCGTTGGGAAAACTTTTTGCAACGCCGCGCGTGCTTTGTGATGCTTGTGGCGCACGCGTCTTCGAGCTGGCTTCGTGTCGCAATTGCGGGGGCGCGTACGTGATCGCCCGCGTGGAGGCTGGAAAACTAGATTCCGCACGATTCTTTTGGGGCGAAGCGGCGGGCGACTTGGAGACGATCGAGATCCTTCCCACGCGTCCGCGGAATGAAGAGGGCGTGGAGGAAGCGGCTATTCACTTGACGACGGGGCATCTCGTTTCGCCAGCGGAAGTTTCACGCGCACGTGTGCGACGCATTTGGTTGCCGCGCGATCGCGAGACAGGACGTCGCCGGTCGAATTTTGTTCGTTGTCCTCTTTGTCAGCCGCCGGGTTTGCCCCTGAACGTGCTGCGCAAAGCATTCATCACGGACCTTCAGACGCGCGGAGAACAGCCTTTCACCGCGCTCATCGAGGCGCAATTTGCGGAGCAGCCGCCGCAAAAGCGCGATGAGTCGCTGCCCAATCGTGGCCGCAAAGTGCTCGTCTTCAGCGACGGCCGGCAACGTGCGGCTCGACTTGCGCCGGCATTGGAAATGAGCCATTCGCGCGATGCATTTCGTCAAGTGCTCCTGTTGGCAGCTCGCGAGCTGGCGAAGATTGGCCGCTCTCCCGGCATTGCGAGTATGTTTCCGGCGTTGCTCCAGGTTTGCACCAAACGCAGCATTGATCTATTTCCCACGGCTGACGAAGCGGAATTCCACGATCGTTTGGCGCACGCAGGGCGACACGACCTGGAGACGCTGCTCCACCATGGCGCCCAGAACATCATTCAGCCCACGCTGTCGTATGCCAAGAGCCTTTTCGCGGAACTCACGGATCGATATTTTTCGCTGCAAGCCATGGGCCTCGCGACAATCGAGGAAGAGCCGACGATCGATTATATCTTTAACGATTTTCCCGACGTTGGTTTGTCGCAGGATGAAGTGCGGCGCATGTTCCGATCGTGGATCCGGGTGCAGCTCGAGCGTCGATGCTTTTTGCCACCGGGCGCGAGCTTGAGTCAGCTTGGTGAGCAATGGGAGCGTCCGAATGGGATTCGGCTCGATGATAAGCACGATTTTGTACCAATTCGATTTGCGGAATGGTTAAACGAGACGATTGGGGAGGAAGGAACGAAGAAGGTCACGGCGTGGTTTGTCTCGCTCGCCCGAAGCAAAGGATTCTTGCTTTTGCTGAACGATGCCTATTACTTGCAACCCAGCCTGCTCGTGTTGCGCCCGCGCGTGCATGAACCTTGGTTGCGTTGCACAAGTTGTAGTCGGCTCGATGTGCACGTCGTGCGTGATCGCTGCATCGACTGTCGTGGCAAGATGATCGCTGCGGACGACGAGCTTTACCTCGACGCTCGATATGGGTTTTACCGGGATCAAGTCGAGCGTGCGCTTCGGGGCGATTCCGTGGAGCCGTTCGTGAGCGTAAATCTGGGCGCCGTGCCGCGCGAGCTGGCCGCGGCTGAGCTTTTCGGGGCGCACAAGGGCGCGTACACGGGCGCGACGCGCGATCGCGAGGGGTTCTTTCGTGCGGCCCGCGGGGGCACGCTTTTTCTCGACGAGGTGGGCGAAGCCCCGCCCGAGGTGCAGGTGATGCTGCTCCGGGTGCTCGAGACGGGCGAGATGTACCCGGTGGGTGCGCAAGTGCCGGTCGCGACGGACGTGCGTTTGATTGCCGCGACCGACGCGAACCTCGAACAGCGGATCCGGGACGGGCACTTCAAGGCCCCTTTGCTCCATCGCCTCGCTGGCTACGAGATCCGTTTGCCCGCGCTGCGCGAGCGTCGCGAAGATATTGGGGGGCTTTTTTATCACTTTGCCCGCGAAGAACTCGAGGCCATTGGCGAGGTCCATCGGCTTTCCCCCGAGGATCCCTATGCTGAGCCCTGGCTTCCGGCGTCGCTTGCGGCGCAGCTCGTCCGTTTCGATTGGCCGGGGAACATCCGGCAGCTTCGCAACATGACCCGGCAGCTCGTGATTGGTCATCGGGGTCGGGCGCAGTTGACGCTCGATCCGCGGATGGCCGAGGAGCTGAGCGCGGGCGCGGCGAAGGTTCCAAGCGCGCGTCGATCCGAGGCTGATGCGAAGGGCGCCGAAGGCGACCCGAAGCCCCACGTGTTGAATCCGGGCGGCAAGGTGCAGCGCAAGCCCGCCGAGATCACCGAGGCGGAGTTGCTCGCGGCTTTGCGTGAGGGCGCGTGGGACATGAAAGCGGCGGCGGATCGGCTGGGGATCCCGCGTTCGTCGATTTACGACATCATCGATCGTTGTCCGGGGATTCGCACGGCGGGGAACCTGAGCACGGAGGAGATCACGCGGTGCTTCGAGGCATGCGGGGGCGATCTCGACGAGATGGTGCGGCGGCTCGAAGTGTCTGGGCGTGCGCTGAAGCGGCGGATCAAGGAGTTGGGGTTGGGGGCGAAGCGTGGTTGAGCGCGCCCCGGGTTCGTAGCCAAAGAATGCTTGCTGGGAGACCACGTGAACAGCAAAACGGTATCGCCCTCAGCCACAAGCCGATGTTCTAGCGGCGTTTCAGGTTCGTCATGCCAGCTTGACCCCTGCCAACGCCTGTGCCAAACCCGGAACCGCTGTTTTCCCCGAGCACTCCAGCCGATCGATCTTCATCGAGAAGCGAACGCGAAGAAGCCTGGCACCGCGGCATCTCCGCCAAGTCCGCCCGCCGAGTTGCCCGTAACCACCTGACCTTCACAAACCCCAGATTTCCATGTTCGGGAGTATCAATCGATC
>JANORL010000114.1:0-11790 GCA_031415295.1 Polyangiaceae bacterium
CAAACCGTCCTCGTCACGATTGCACGGACCCGCCTTGGGTGAACGGGTTGCCTCGGAGCTTGTTGACCGACATGAACATCGGCAACGATGTCGCCCACGTGCAGATTGCCCGGTAGCACCCACGGCGGTTGTTGACGCGTCAGCCGAACCTGCCGGGGGCGCTTTTGGAAAAGCAGCGGTGGGCGCTCGATGCTGCCGAGGGCACTTCGGCATCCAAAGTGTTGTTGGCAGATCGTGACGGACGCGCCCCAGTTGCAAAAAGCGAGGGCGGCAGTTGTTCCCATTGAAGCCCTGGCGACGAAGGTGCCAACGGCTTTTGCCGCAATCGAACCCTTGGAACAAGGTGGGGGTGGCGAAACGGTGGACGTAGGCACCTTAGGCGCCCGGGGAGGTATTGGGCAATATCGACGGGACTACTTCTTGGCTTTTGACTTTAATGCGGCAGCTTTTTCCAGAAGCGCCTTGGCCTGCGCTTCGAGATCTTCGGCGGCTTGGGCTTGGGCGAGTCGTTCTTGCTCGTCGCGAGCAGCATTCTCGGCTTCGCTTTCGAGTTTCTTCATCAAGGCGGCGCACGTGGTGAACCTCTTCTTGAATGCTTCAATGGCGGCCATCATTCTGACCAAGGTGTCGTCGTCGTCGAGGCGCTTCTCCGCGGCAATCGCTCTCATCACAGCGACACGCTTGGCCTTGGCGTTCATGAAGACGAACAGCTCTTTCTCGAAACGACGGATCTCGGAAACCGGGATATCATTGAGCAGGCCGCGCGTGAGCGCGAAAAGGATAAGACACTGCTGCTCAATTGCCAGCGGCGCGTATGCGTCCTGCTTCATCAGCTCAACGAAACGCGCATGCCGATCGAGCATGGCCTGCGTCCTGGCGTCGAGGTCGCGGCTAAACTGTGCAAACTCCGCCAACGCTCGACCGGTGTAGTAGAACGAACTGAGGAGCTTGAACGTGAAACCAACAATGCGCTTCAGTGCCTTGATCTGCGTGTGATTGCCGTCGACGTTGGTCGACTTCATCAGGTCAATGGCTGGGCGTACACCGGACAAGAAATCGTCGGATGCGAGGAAGATCTGCCCGTCCGCGATGCTGAGTATGCTGGCTGGGATGTACGCCGAAACGTCGCCTGCCTGGGTCTCGACGATGGGTAGCGCCGTGAGCGAACCGCCGGAATCGGGCTCCTTGACGATCTCGTAGTCGCTTGCGCCGAGTTCGTCCGAGAGCTTCTTCTCCAGTTTGTCGGCACCCGTATACTGCTGTTGCTGGCGTAGGTGCTTCCACGTCGTGAAGGTGTCCTTATCGACAAGTGCGTAGGCCGAGTCCTTTACCTCCAACCTTCCGAGCTCCCCGAAGTGTGCTTTACCGTCAACGCCGCGGTACGTCACGTCGCCTCCCTTCACCACCGTGCCCTTCTTCACGACATAAAAAACGTTGGCCATCTTCGCGCTACGTTCAAGAAGGCGGCTTTGGAGGGAGAAAATGTCACTCGGGTACAATTCGCGGCCCGGGAGCTGTCCGAGAAGAAGCGAGACCTGGCGATAGGCGATGGCGTGCTTGGAGAGATCGTCGTAGACGCACAGTGCGTCGCGACCGCAGTCACGGAAGTACTCGCCCATGGTCGTGCCCGTGAAGGGCGCAAGGTACTGGAGCACCGCTACCTCGTTCGCGCACGCGGCGACGATCGTCGTATGCTTCATGGCGCCGAGCGATTCGAGACGGTCGGCAATTCGGCGTACTTCGGCGAGGCTTTGGCCAATAGCGACGTAGATGCAGAAGACGCCCTTGTCTTTCTGGTTCAGGATGGCGTCGACCGCGAGGGCCGTCTTGCCCGTCCCGCGATCGCCGACGATCGCCTTGCGCTGCCCGCGACTGATAGGAACGCATACGTCGATGGCCTTGATGCCAGTCAATATCGGCTCCTTGACGCCCTGGCGGTGGACGACGCCGGGCCCTTTCCTCTCGACACGGTCGCGGTGTATGGTCGCGACGGGGCCTTTGTCATCCATCGGTATGCCCAGCGCATTGACCACGCGACCCAAGAGGGCCTCGCCCACGGGCACGTCCATGAGACGCCCTGTACAATTGACTGTATCGCCCGCTTTGATCGTGCTGCTGTGGCCGAAGAGGGCCGCAACAACGCTTTCCCGTTCGAGGTGCAGCGCCAGGCCGTCGACCCTTTCGCCGCCGTGACCTGTGAACTCGATGCGCTCACCCGCCATCACGCCTGCTAGCCCGTGGATGCGCGCGATGCCATCGCTGATCCTGAGCACCGTGCCGCTTTCGGGGACGGGTGCTGGTTTGCCGATGTTCTGGATCTGCATTTTGGGGTTCGACGAATTCATGGGCAGGTCCTCTAATAGCGCGAACAGTGCATTCGTGGTTTCAACTTCAATTATTCCCACGTCAATGCTGGTCGTATTTGGCCAAATGTCTCCTGGTCATGCTGCCATCGCCAAGTCAGATGATCGAACTGCTCTTCTATCCACCTGCCGTTTGAGTACGCATAGCCATAGATAATCGAGCAGGGCGATCTCCTTCAGGAGAATGATTTGCCAATCTTCGCGATGCGATTGGAAGGTGGGAATGTAGATTGCGGCGAGGGGCTCCTGCGTGGCGCGCGCCAGGGGATATTGGATTTCGCGCAGCAGGGAGAGGAGACCTGTATCGTAGGAGAGGATGCGAACGGTCATGGGTGCCGATGGAACAAGAAGACAACTACTGTGGCAAGAGGGAAATGACAGGACCGACCCGCAAAAAATGGAACCAGCTTGTCCTTGTCCATGGTCGGGAAGAACGACCAGAAGACGGAGTTGATTTCTTGCGATGCGTCGTCTTCCGCATCATCCGATTCTTCTATGTAAAACGCAAGACGACTCCAGAAAGAGAAGAAAAATGGGCTAGCCCCAGGCCCTACAAGGGCGGCTTTTGTGACCCGTGAGGTTTCTTGCGGGCAGATCTGCGGGCAGACTGCGACGCCTTCGCGAATTCCCCACCGGGCACGAGAACCGGTAGAGCGCGCGGCTCGAACGAACGCCACCCGAGGTGTTTTACTGATTGACGGTCGTTTAAAGTGAGCACCACCGATTCGAACCCCACGTCGATACTCTCGTCCGCTGACGAAGCGTATACGGTCGCCACGACAATGTCGCCGACCGGATATTCGTGCTCGGCCCATAAGTCGAACCGGTAACTCGATAACTCCTCGAGCCTACCGCTGTGAATGAGCCCGATGATCCTGTCGGTATCCCAATGACGAAAAGCGACATCGCCAACGGAGCTTTTCCACTGAGCGTGACGGATGCTGTAGGGCTGTCGCGCTGCGCGGACCAGCATAAGCCCGATTCCGCACCATAAAATAAATTCAATGGACCAAAGAACCACGACGCCCCAGCCGCGAAGCTCCATAGCTTGAGAACTTTTCCAGGATGTCAGCGTGACTCCCTCGTCAACGGCAGTGTTGAAATAGGCATAGAAACTGTCACCGTAATAAGGCCAATTCGCATCTTGTGCCCATTGCGAACGCATGCACAGGAAATACGCATAATGCCGAGCGAAGAAAGCGACGACCGCCGACACGACATTCATGAACACAGCCCACGGGGTATTTCGCAAGTGGGCCTTGACGACACCCGGGACGCCGATGTAGTGGCAGAGGAGAAATGCGCAGCCTGCTAGGAACAAGAGAGGAAGAAAGAAGAAATATACCCTGAAGAAGCCAAAGATGCCGCCGAGGAAGCCAAAGATGCCGCCGAGAATGGCTGCGCCCATACAGAGTGATGCAGCGAGTGGCAATAATGCGCGTGGCCGATAGCCACCATCTGGTCGATACGGTTTAGAGCGAAACATCACATTGAGTCCTTCGAGCGCGTTCTGGATAGGTAGCGTCATAAAGCAGTCCGTTTCTTATCGATTGGCATCCCGTTCAGGCTGGGGGCAGGTTCGCTCGACGCATGTTGCCACCCTCGCAACATCTTCGCCAAAGGGCAAGTTTTTCACGTCGAACCCACCTTCCTTTCACGGATTCGCCCGCGGCCGACCCATTCGCACGCACAACGTCGATGCCGACAGCAACGCGTGAGGAACGATGCTCAACGTCGCGACATTGCCTTTTTCGAGGGACCACAACCCACTGCCGGTCACCTTGCCTTCGGCCACGCAGCCGAGAAACAATTCCTTGGCCTTGCAATCATCCGGCACCACAAAACTTCGTTGCATTGGTTTGCCGTAAAGCTGCGTCAACGCGCTTTCGGTTTTACGGAACATATCGGCCCAACCTGTCGCGTCGTTTGGCGGCGCAATGATGATCGCGACACTCGAAAGCCTTCCCTCGCCAAACTCGAGCTCCGCCGAAGCACCCGAAATAACCGTCGACGGCGTCCCAGTGCAACGGGAAATCCCTTCGGCGTTGCTCCATTGGTGCCCAGCCTTTTGGCACGCCGCGGCGGCATCGGTCTTCGATGTACCGAAAACAAAGCCAAACGCGTCACCAAAATCGTCCGGTAGCGTGGCCTGCGCTGGCACGGGCTGCCCTCGAGGAGCGTCTCCGGGCTTCCATGCGCGATTCGCATCATGCGGCGCTGGCAGCACTTTCTGGTGTGCTCGGCGACCGTTATGCGTTGCCACAGCGGTGTCCATGGAGAGGTCACTCAAGATCGCAAAAGGGATCGCAATGGCAATGACTCCGCCACCCGCGGCAGCGAATGGCCAATAGGGTTTTTCTTGGCCGCTGGCCCACTCTCCAAGGGGCCACCCGAGCACGGCGCCTCCGGCAGCGGCGAGAATGGTCGAGACCACCCGCAACGTACGCGCCTCCTTCACGTACGGCACCGCTTTTGGCTCCAACTCGAGCTTATCCGCCATGTCCCCCGGATCGATGACCTTGCCGTCCTGCATATATCCAACGAACGCACCGCCATTTTGAATCGATCGAGACGCGTCCATCTTCGGCAGCGCACTGCCGCAACCGAAACAACCAATTGTAATCGCCGCCATCACCGAATAATTCGTCGCGTTCATCGTGGGCCTCTTTTCACTCGACGCTGCTTGACGCGTCGCAGTAGCCGCAAAGCAAGCGTCGAGCCAAGACCCGTTTGTCGCACCGATAGTGTCAGAATCGGTGGGCTAACGTCAAGAAGGCGGCCATTTCGACGGCTGACGCGACAGGTCCACGCGTCAACTGCCCCCTTCTTGTCGCACTCGCCAAACAAAATCATGATGCGCTGCGACAATCCGGGGGCAGTGCTGACCTGGGCTTGTGGGAAAACGCGATCTTGCCGCCAAAATCCCAATGTGTCGCTCATGGCCCGATAGTTGCCATGAAGCCAAACGAATTCGCGCGTCGTCGCGAAGTTTGCACGAAGGGCTCTCTCCAATGAGTTTCATGAATCGTAAATCGCATTCGCTCGAGGTGTTCGTTGCAGCATCCATTGCTGCGGCTTTGATGACGGTCGCTCCGTCAGCTTCCGCGGACGCCGGCAACAACGATGATCAATCCGACCCGAAACGTGCAACCATTGCCGAACCACCGGCTACGGCACTGGGTACGGTGCCTGCCCACAAGGGCTTTCAAATGGCCCTGAGCTTCGGCTACTCCATTCCTTTTGGAGAGGTCGATGCCAGCTTGTCGCAATCGAAGTTCATATCCAGCGACCTGCCCTTGATGTTGGAAATGGGCTACAAAGCCACGCCTCATATTTATTTCGGTGGGTACGTCGGATATGGTTTTGCCGACGGCGGGAGAATGGTCGACGAACTTTGCCTTTCGTCCAGCGTGACCTGTTCCTCGAGCACACTTCGCATCGGATTCAATGTGCAATATCACATTTTCCCAGCGGAAAAGGTCAATCCGTACATCGGCTTTGGCATGGGGTACGAGTCCGCATCGTTCACGGCGTCCGGTCCTGGTGGCACGGCCGAGGTCATCGCCAGGGGATTCGAAATTGCACGATTCACGGCTGGCGCCGACTTTCGCACGAATTCCGTCGTTGGCTTTGGCCCCTACGTCAACCTTGGGCTCGGTACGTACACGAGTCTTGACGATGGTTACAGGTCCGTGCCCATAGCTGATGCCCAGTTCCACGGCTGGTACACCGTTGGCGTGCGTATGACGCTTTTCCCGTAACATGGACGGGTATTCGCCTCGAGCGCCTGCACCGCAACGCCGCTAGTCCGAGGGCAATCGATAACCACACGGCAGCGTTTGGCGCAGACGTCTCGCCCTCCTGCCGAGCGCGAGCGCTGCACTCAACCCGCACCCGCCGCTCCGGCGCGGATCGCCCCGCGGGAGGCAGCGGGGCGATTCCGGGGTGTCGGGATGCTTTTTCCGAAAGCGGTGGGGTTGTTCTGGCCCCGTTTGACGTCGCGATGCACGAGCCCCGCTTGGTGCACGGCGGCGAGTGCCCAGATCTTTGCTCGGGCGCAACGCTGTACGTAGGGGACTTTACCTCCTCCCGTTCGACCATTTCTTGACATCCGCTGACTTTCGGGCATTTGTCTTGTCCATGCAGCGCTTCTTCAACACCGCGGGTCCGTGCCGCCCCGAAATGCATTACATGATCCCCGCGGCCGAACGATTGCCAGATGCGCCGCGGATCATCGATCAATTTGGCTACTTCGTCGTGCATGCACCACGACAAACGGGCAAGACCACCACGTTGCGAGCGATCGCCGAAAAACTCACGGCCGAAGGCCGCTACGCCGCGCTGCACTTCTCGTGCGAGGCGGGGGAAGTCGCGGGGGACGACTATGCCACGGCTCAGCGCGGACTGCTTTCACGCATCCGGCGAGGTGCCGAGGATGCCTTACCACCCGAGCTTCGACCTCCGCCTTTTCCAGACGCTGCCGATACAGACTTGCTCGGCGCTGCGCTCTTTGCTTGGGCCCGCGCTTGTCCTCGTCCTTTGGTGCTCTTTTTCGACGAAATCGACGCCTTACGCGGTCAGAGCTTGATCAGCGTGCTGCGTCAACTCCGCGATGGTTATCCAAGTCGTCCCACAAGCTTTCCCAGTTCCATCGTTCTTTGCGGGTTGCGGGACGTCCGCGACTACAAAGCTGCAAGCGGCGGTGATCCCAACCGACTTGGTACGTCGAGTCCGTTCAACGTGAAGCTCGAGTCCATGAGACTTGGCAATTTGGTTCCGGACGAAGTTGCCGCGCTGTATGGCCAGCACACGGCAGACACGGGCCAAGCTTTTCAGCCCGAAGCGCTCGCGCGCGTCATTGAAGTCACCGGCGGACAACCCTGGCTCGTCAATGCGCTGGCGCGAGAGATCATCGAAAAGATGCGCATTCCGCCCATTGAACCCATTACAGCCGCACACGTCGATCAAGCCAAGGAACGGTTGATTCTCGCCCGTGCTACGCACCTCGATTCGCTCGTGGACAAACTCATGCAGCCGCGCGTGCGCCGCATCATCGAGCCTTTGGTCGTTGGCAACGAGATCAATGAAGATCCGACGTACAACGACGACGTCTCGTACGTGTGCGACCTCGGTCTGGTGCAGAAGCGTCCGCTACGCATTGCGAATCCGATCTACAAAGAAGTCATCGTTCGGGTGCTGGGCGATAGAGCCGAAGATCGCGTCAGAGTCGAACCCAAGGCGTTCATTTTGCCCGACGGACGGCTGGCGTTTCGGCGCATGATGCAGGCATTTGCGAAGTTTTGGCGCGAGCATGGGGAGATTCTCGCTACGCGCATGCCATATCCCGAAGCGGGACCGCAACTGGTGCTGATGGCTTTTATGCAGCGGATCGTCAATGGCGGGGGGTACATCGATCGCGAATATGGAATCGGGCGCGGGCGTATAAATTTGCTGGTGCGATTTCCGTACACGAAAATCGATGGCACGCGTTCGGAACAGAGACGAGCGGTGGAAATAAAAGTATGGCGCAAGGGTGAAACCAACCCGTTCAAAAAAGGTTTGGCGCAAATGGACGAGTACCTCGCGACCCTGGGGATGTCGCGGGGCACGCTGGTCATTTTCGACGCGCGAGTGAGGTTGGCGCGGCAAAAGGTGCGTTGCGAAGACGTCGTGACGAAAAAAGGTCGCCGCGTGCGCGTGATGTGGGCTTGAGCTGTTGGAGTGGGTTTCAAAACCTCCAGGCTCCCCAGCGGTAGGCGTCACGAACGCGTCCCTGAGGGGCAGCGCGAAGAGCGCTTCCGCCGCAACGCCGCCAATCCAATCGCGACCGATAACCACGCCGCGGCGTTTGGCGCAGACGTCTCGCCGGCATACGTAAACGTGCATCCGCGCGGACCTGGATGCACCGTGAGATCCGCCAAAACCGCGTCGCCTTCCAATTCGCGCCAATCGCCCGACACGATAAAGCTCGCCCAGTGCGACAAGTGACGGGCAGTCAACCGCTCGAAAGCACCCGCCACTGCGACAATTCGGGGGCAGTGCTGGATCGGGCCTATGGGAAACTCGATTTAACAGCGGAAATCTCAATCTTTAGCCCTTGGATCGATAGTTGCTCATGCCCTCCGCAGCCGCCGTGCTCCGCGACTGGCACGTTCAACGTCTCTCCGACGCCTGAGGGGCTCCATGAATATCATCAAAATTCTCTTCTCATTCGATGGCCGAATTCGGCGCAGTACCTGGTGGCTGGCCAAAGTGTGCATCAACGGCGCACTCTACGTCGCCTCATTGATATTGGTAGGAATGTTCGGTGAAAACGACCCGCATCCTTCCGCTGTGTCTATTTTGCTTTCCTGTGCCTTGTTATTGTGCACCGGCTGGATGTCTTTGGCGGTGAATGTCAAGCGCTGGCACGATCGCGGCAAATCAGGGTTGTGGGAATTCATCAATCTCGTCCCCGGCATCGGCCCGCTTTGGGCGCTCGGCGAACTGGGGTTTGGCAAAGGTACCAAAGAAGTACCGCACTCGATCCTCGGGCGTCAATGCGTCCATTGTCGGCGGCAGATTGTTTCGTACGTCGAGGCCGACTCGTGCCGTGCCTGCCAGGAGCCGCTGCACCATGATTGCGCCACAACGCACCTGGGAAACGCCCATGTGCGCGCCTAGGGAAAAAAGCCCCGAATATTCACATCGAAAGAATCAAGATCATGGAAACCAAATACAGGTCTTGGGACGCGGGGCTCGACTGGTGGGTCTCGATGTACAACAGCAATGCCATGTGCTCCGGGGCGGCAAATAAGGACACCTGCTATCGCGACAATGTTAGCATCACCCGCCACCAGAAGAAACACCACTTGCGCGCGGATGCCCCCATAACGTACACAACACACGAATCGCACTGACCTCGTAACGCGGCGGGGAACAGCCGGCGTCTCGCAACGTCGTCTGAATGGTTCGCAAGCCTTGACCTTCGGCTTCGGCATAACCCAGACGCGTGAAAAACCAGGCAAGCGTTTGATTGCGCCAAATAGGTCCGGCAGTGGCCGCGATCAGTTCGACGGGGTCGACGCCAAATGGAAGGCCGCCCGGTGATGAGATCTCGATGCGATCCTGAAAAACAGTAACGCGTAATGGATCCACCAGCTCGTAATCGCGGTGAGCAAATGCGTTGACCGTCGCCTCGCGAATTGCCCTTATGGGGTATTTCTGGACGCTGGGACGCGATGTATCGGTCTTGTCGAATAACGTCACTGCTTCGGCTTCGACAGCCGGTAGAATCAATCGCAGTTGGTCCATGAGCGTCGACGCGAGTTCAAGCCGTTGACCTTTTGGCGCAGATCGATCGAGGCCATTGTATTTGGACAAAAAAGACACGGCCCCAGGAATGAAGCGCTGTGTGTCTCGACCAAACAGGAGAATAGCAAAATGACGTGGACGTAGAATGCCTGTCAATGCCTCACGGGCCAAGAGTGGCGGAACGAACGCACTGACGGACACGGTGTCAGAAAGAAAGCGCTCGGGTGGCATTGAAGCATCGACCAAACCAATTCTCTGAAGCGTGTCTCGCAAGGTGAGTAAATCGATATCCGCTTCGGTGGCGAGCTGGCAAGGACGTCGATCCCAGGGCTCGAGGGCCCCTTTTCGAGTCAAGAGATCGCGCAGGATGCCGTTGCGTGCCTCAATCGTCGAGCGGCTGAAACGAACGAAATGCTTCGCGCCCTCGTGTCCACGCCGAAACGTGTGCGCAGATCCTGTCGCCGGCTGGGTAAACACAAGTATGCGACGCGTCCCGTCATCGACTACAACCTCATCCACGAGGGGCGTTATCGGTGGCGACACGCGATCTCGGCACCGCGCCAGAACCTGATTTTCGACTTCCTTGAGCCGACTCGCGATCAGTCCCACGCGTACGAGTCGCGCAAACCCATGCAGATCCTTTTCCTCTTTTGCTCCGCAAACAATCGTCCCGCCGCCAAGGTTCTGCAAGTCATTGGCAAACGCCGTGAGAGTTGCCACGACGTCGTCGACGTCAGCAACGTTTTCCTTCCACTCCGTCTGTTCGCTCTCGCGGATTGCGAGTTCATCGAGGTCCACGCGGCTCATCACAATCACACCTTTTCCCGCGAGAACCTTTACTCCGTCTGTTCCAAAAAACAAGTTTTTCGTTTTCGTTCCCCGTCACCCGTAAATGAGCACCAAGACCAGCATCGTCACGATAACCCGGCCTCTCCCCGGGCCAACGGGATGTTGACGTGCTTCGTCGATTCACCTGTCGCAGCTTGGGGGACTCCGCCAAAATTTTCGACACTGATCAATCCCGACCTCGGGGCGAGTAGAACAAGAAACACGCATCCGAAAAAAAATCTTGCTTTCCATCCGCATCGGAGTGAGCATACGCACACGTAGTAAAATGCGGGACTCGATCCGTAGAATCGAGAATTGAATTTGCAATGGAATTGCCGGATATCGATGCGGGAAGCGACACGTACTTGAAATTCACCGACCACTTCGATGGTGCGGTCGAAGGCTGGGCGGATGCGGAAATCATCAGTGAAGAACAACGCCAGGTCGTGGTCGAAACCGGCCTCATCGTTTCGACGGCCGCAGCAGCATTGCGAGGCTGTATCGTAACGCGAGTTGCGGCGGAACGCGAAGCGACGAAAATGCGCGCACGTTTCGGCATTCGCGACATCGTGCTCGACAAGCGAGTCATGGCCACGAGCGACGCCGTATTGAATGGTCTGGCCATGCGCGATCGGACGCATCCGGTTTTTCGAGCCGTTTTTCAAGACGGTACCGCGGGCGACGTCACCGACGCCAAAGTGCGCGAAGAACCGGAAGTCGTGGCTCGTTTGCGCGACAGGTTCGCCAGCATTGCAGATTTCGACGGCAAAGAGCGAATCAAAACGGATCTCGACGTGGCAGTGTCCAAAAGCCTGTCCACCCTCACAACACTCGACAATGCGGAATCGGCGGAGCACCAAGCTGGCGATGGGGAATTGCAGGCACGCCTCGCCGTTCGCGTCGCGCTCGAAAAGGCCTACGGGCAACTACGGGCGACATTCCCCGGACAACGCAAACTCGTCAAATCCTTTTTCTACCGCGCACGGCGGCGCACCAAGAACAACGGCGATGACGGGTCCGGATCGCCGTAATCAGGAATCAGCGCCGGAAAATGCTCCCGGACGCGCCGGAACATGCCCACCGCATGCGGATACAACGTTTTGACATGCGCGGATCGACGCGCCGACATGCCGGCGACGATCCGCGCAGGCGCGGATCGTGTGCAACCTCGTCGTCGGTGCACTTCCGACGCGCTGGAACCACCCCGCGAATACCGATTACGTCATCCGCGCGCGGCCGGATCGGCGCACCGATGTGTTAGCGCAACGTTTTGTTATGGCGGAATGTGCGCATGGAAAGCGGCGCG
>JANORL010000115.1:0-6826 GCA_031415295.1 Polyangiaceae bacterium
GGCGTGTTTCTGCAATACGTCGTCATACAAGCGCTCGATTTCACGCACGTGGCTCTCCACATCGGGAATGTCGCCGCTTTCGCTGAACGCATAACCGCGACCACCCAAACGCACGGCAAGTGCTGGGTCGTCAACGAATCGCTGCATTTGTTCGGCAAGCGAATCGACCGATCGGTGTTCAAACAGCAACCCATTCACTTCATGGTGCACATATTCTGCCATTCCTCCCGTGTTGGCGGTAATGACCGGAATACGAGCTTGCTGCGCTTCGTGAATGACGAGCGGCGAATTCTCCACCCATACCGACGGCACCACGATGGCGTCGCAACGACTGAATACATCACGCGCGATGTCCTGATTCTTGTATTCGGAAACCCATTCGACTCGTTCGGCAAGTCCCGCGGGCAACGACGCCGCAATGCTTTTGAGCGCGTCCGTGTCTTGACCACGCGGACGCCCCCAAATGCGCAGTTTGGCATGGCCCGTTAGTTTTCCGAATGCATGAATCAAATCATGAACGCCTTTTGCCGGAATGTGCGTCCCGATGTAGCCAAACGTGAATGGTTCACCGGATGGGCGCACGCGTCCCGCCATTCGTTCACGAGCAAACCCGTAATCGAGGTACACCATTTTGCGTTCGGGCAGGCCGAAATCATCACGAAAACGGTCGTGGAGGTATCGCGCAGGAGTTATGAACAGATCCACGAGTTCCGTCATTTCGCGCACGTGACGCATTCGTCGCTCCACCCAATCGGTCCAATACGCGGTGTCTTTTTCTTGTTCGTCGGGTGCGCCGCTGAAATACCTCGAGTAACAACGCTCGGCGCATTTGCGATTTTCTTGGCCGTCGCACGCGGCCCACAAGACGTTCTCGTCTTCGGGCATCATTTGCATGAATTGACCTCGCGGGCACATGAGCCAATAATCATGCAACGTGAAGACGATAGGAATCTCTCGCAACGCCGCTTCACGCACAAGCGACGTCGAAAGGTGGTTCAAGTGGCCAATATGCACAATGTCGGGTTGTACGCGCTCGAGCACTTCGGCGAAACGTTGGTCGATACCCGCTGCGCGATATCGATCCCGCAGCCGCGGATTGTTGACGAGGTGCACCGTAATACGCGGTTCGTCTTCATCGTGTTCGGTACGTAAACGAAAATCAGGCGCAAACGCATCTTCTTCGCGAGTAAACACGTGGACTTCGTGGCGAGCGGCGAGCCCGTGGCACAACGTTTGGCTATAAACTTCCGAGCCCGCGTTGTAGCGCATTGGATACCCGTGAATGACCTTGAGGATTTTCATTGGGCGATCTCCTGGGTTTGGGCTGTACCGTGAACGTTGCGGAAGTCGTGAATCAATCGCGAAAGGCCTTCTTCGAGGGGCACGCGAGGTTCCCATCCAAGCACTTCTTTTGCACGCTCGCGATTACCGTAAAACTTGGCCACATCGAAATCGCGCGGGGGGGCTTCACGAATGGTCGAGCCAGTTCCTGCAATACGAACGGCCATGGCGGCGAGTTGTCCGAGCGTCGTTGGCACACCACTGACGAAATGAATGGGATCCGGAGCGGCTTTTCCTGATACCAACAATTCGACCAATGCAACGATACCGCGGGTCACGTCATCGATATGCGTAAAGTCGAACGTATGGTCGGAGCCGTCGACGCGTAGTTGTTGGCCAAGCGCGGCGCCGCGGGCGAATGCGGGCACGACGCGATCGGGGTGGTCATTCGTCGAGCCAAACACATTGGACAAACGAATGGTGCAGGCGCGGAGGCCGTCGCGACGAGCGGCTTCGACGAGGTTTTCGCCTTCGACTTTGGAGCGACCGTACACATTGAGGGCATTGACGAGGCACGATTCGTTGACGGGCAAACGATCAGGTTGCCCATAAACTTCGCGGCTGCTGGCAAAAATGACCCAAGGACGCAATGGCGAAGACGCAGCAATTTCGAGAACGTTGCGCAAACCTCCAACATTGGTCGCCCAGCACAGCTCCGGATCCCGTTCGCCCCAAATGACACGAGAAACCGCGGCGAGATGAATGATGCCGCTGATACCATCGATAACGTCGCGCAATCGTTCGCGACTGCGGACATCGCCGTGGTCTGCGCCAATAGCGTGGATGTCGAACCGTGCAACGTTGGTGCCTCGAGCGGCGAGTGCAGGAGCTACGGCACTGCCGACGAGTCCAGACGAGCCGGTGATCAAGATACGGTCGAGCATGAGGTTTCTCCGAGAATGGCTTAACGATGACGCATCAAGCGGATTGCGTAGGTAGCACGAAAGATGCCATTGTTTTTTGCGGTGAAATCATTTGAAATGAAGTGACGTGGGCGTGTTCGCGATCGACGCCTGGGAGTTGCGGAGTGATCGCGATCAAAAAGGTGGTTGGCACCTTTTTGAGGCCTGCGATCATGACGGCTTCCAAGGACAAACAGCCGCCCCAGCGGCGAACGCTAGGGCGGCTGCAGTCGGGTCAGCTCACTTGGGTTTTACCAAGCGCGGGCTGATGACGATCGGCCAGCTGGGCGGCGAAACTTCTCGCGGCGGCTGGGTTACGATCGGCTTCTCAGGCGGCAACGGGCGTTCTACCACGCGCTGCGGAGCTTCCGTTGAGATAGCGCCTCGCGATTGGTGAAACGCTTGATGTGCGGGATTGAGCTGATTGGCGCGATTATCTCGCGCGCTCTTGGATGAATTGGACATGAACTGCTCCTTTCGTTTCGTTCTTCACCATCTCGGACCATCATCCCCTCCGTCGGGTCACGGAAGTCGCCAGGAGCGTGGCATGCGCGTATGCGCAGATGCAGTCAAAGGTGGTGGCAATTTCGGGTCGTCACGGCGTGACTACTTTCTCGCGATACCGCCGATTGACTGGCGATGCCGTCCTGCGACCCGACGCAGGAAGTGAAGAGAGGTAGCCGCGCAAGGAACCCAATAGTCACGACGTGGTAGCGTGTCAAGGAAGAAAGTTTGATGGTGTTGATTTGTCGATGACAAAAGTGGTTGGCGGGTTTTGATGGCCGAACGTGGCCCCGTGCGGGCCAACATCCTCAGTCGTCACCGCCTTTTTGGACGCGAAACTTGACAAGCGCGCCGCGTTCGGCTTCTCTGCGAGCCGATTCCGCGGCAATGAGCGTGCGGAAGAGGCGTACCCATGAAGCTTCGTCGGCTCAAAATCCTCAAGTTTCGCAACGTGCAGCCCGGAACGGAGCTCGAGTTCAACGACGGCTACAACGTGCTGCTCGGCCAAAACGGATCGGGCAAAACGACGCTGTTGCGGCTGATTACGTCGGTGTTGCGAGGGGATTTTCGCTGGCTTGAAAAGGAGGCGTTTGGGCTGGAAGCTGATTTGGAAATGGGTGCTGGTCGAATGGCATTAACCATCGACCACGTTCGGCAAGAGCGCGAGGAAAGACAACTCGATGCGCTACCTTCAGAGATGCGGTCGTTTGTTCCAACGAATGATACTTGGTCGACGACAATCAAGCTTCAAGCAACCCAGACCAACGGTGATGTATGGCTATGGAACAGAAACGAAAACGGTTCCACGATCCTACGCCCCGGGCTTACACAACCGACCACGGTTGACGACATGAAATGGGATCCACTCAGCTTCATTTTTAGTTTCGCATTGGCCATTTGGGCAGGTTTCTTCGAAGAGAGGTTAATACCAGAACGCCAAAACTTATTAAAGCGACTGGACGGTTTGGGTAATGAACTTGGACACGTGACCAACACTTTTCGATTCGATGAGTCTCTCGAATTGTTTTCGGCCGTCACGGGTCGACGTACTTCTCTTGGAAAAGAAGAGTACGCGCTGATTCCCGAGCGCATTACGACAACAAGCAATAAGTTTGGAAGTGCGAACGTAGTTGCAGGAATTCTCGTTCTGGAGGCAATCAGAAAACTCGACGCCCTCGAGAATCCCAACTTCGACTCCCCTGCCGATAACATTATCCTAAGACACGATCACGCCCCTTTCCTCGTGTTACCGCTCAAATGCGCTGCGTATATCATCCAATACGATGCACGCCATCGACCAAGTCTACCCCCATCTCATCCCATAGGATCCTCGCTATCGTTTACATTCGGCCGAAGAACGCCGCAAAGTCATCGAAACCGTCATCAACGAAGGATCCATGCGGTGCATCTTGGTTCCAAGAAGGCCGACACTCGTTTTGGTTGTACTGGAAACAATTTAAGCAATTCAACTTACTTAGAGGATATCGAGTTCGCGGTTGACGTCATCGATGAACAATTCTTCGGCCGTACCTTGCAGGGCGATGGTTTGCAGGGCATTGCGTTTGCCGCCGCTTTGATCGACGACATCGCGCCCAAACGCAGCGATCTCCGGGTCTCACAAGGCGTCCATCACGGCAGGCTTGGCGCGTGCCCGCCCAAAAGGTGGTTGGCACCTTTGGGATGGCACCTTTGGCAGCACCTTTGGCATGTTTGCACCTTTGGGCTGTTTCATCTCGGCTCAGTGCGGCGAAGCCTCGTGAACGGCGCGTTGCGGTACCAATTTGAAAGGAGGATTGAGCTGGTAGTTCCATCGGTGGCTATGGAAAGGTTGCTGAGTTTGCTGACAAGCAAGAAGAATCGGTTTGATGACACTTGACTTCACTATCGACATGACTAAAGAGCGCCGTTCTGTTTCATAAGAAAATCATTTGGGTAACTGGTGCGTCGTCTGGAATTGGTGAGGCGCTTGCTCGGGCATTCGCACGGGAAAACGCAACGCTCATTCTTTCTGGCCGACGTATTTCGGAACTTGAACGTGTCGCGACTGATTGTGGGAAAGATGTATTCGTCCTCCCATTCGATATCACCGACATGAACGAGTTGCCGTTGGCAATGGATCGCGCATGGGGCTTTGCGGGTCACGTTGATATGCTCGTCAACAATGCGGGTATTTCTCAAAGATCACTTGCCATCGATACGACCATCGATGTTCATCGACGCTTGATGGAGGTGGATTATTTTGCCCCTGTCGCGCTCACGCAGCTTATTTTGCCGCGGATGATACAGCGCGGTGCCGGCCACATCGTTTCAATGGCGAGTGTTGCGGGCAAAATGGGGATTCCGCAACGGACAGGGTATTGTGCTGCCAAACATGCGCTGATCGGTTATTCCGATGCGCTTCGCGCTGAATTGGCGGGGACAGGGATCTTTGTGTCGGTCGTCGTTCCAGGGTTTGTCCGCACGGGCATTGCCGAACATTCCCTTCGCGGCAATGGTACGGCTTCGGGGCAAGCCGATCCAAACATCGAATCCGGCATGGAATCCTCTAAAGCTGCGGCAATCATCATCGACGGACTCGCCAAACGAAAACCCGAAATCAATGTTGGCCACCGGCGTGAAATGGCGGCGCTTTGGCTAAAACGTATCTGGCCTGAAAAACTCTTCGACCTCGTAGCAACGAAACCCCCAAAATCACAATGAACTCCAGCATGCAGTCGTTTGTCAGCACATCATCTTCCAAACAAGCGTGGAAAGCGATCGCACCCGTCGTCGCGCAACCTATCGACATGGCCCTCAATCACGGCACGTATTGCTCCGAGCGATGCATGGAGGTGTTACGTCGTTACGATTCGAATCAATCGTTGCGAATCTATCCGCCAGCAGACAATGGGGATCTACGCCGTGCTCTCGCGAAAGATGCTGGGGTACAATCAGACAATGTTTTGGTGGCCAATGGTAGTGGACCGCTCCTGAAAACTTGCATACCCTACCTCATTGAAACGAAAATCAAGGATTCTCCGACGCGCATTTTGCGCTATTTACTGAAACGCGTCGCGTATCCCATTATCACCACGCGCCTCACGTATTCGAAAGTACCCGCAGCCGGCGTTCGGCAAGGGTTGCGGTGTATTCTGCTGCCGCTCGGGCCCAAAAATGACTTCAAGCTGGATATCGGACTGCTCGAAGCGCAATTGTTGCAACAAGCCGGCGTCGTTTATCTCGCCAATCCCAACAATCCCACCGGCAACGTTCTGATCACTCGGACACAACTAGAACGTTTACTTCGGCGTTTTCCGGAATCTATCTTTTTCATCGACGAAGCTTATTGGCATTACGTTCCGGAACAGCCGGAAATACAAGTCAGCGATTTGGTGCTTCGTTATCCGAATCTGGTGATCTTGCGCAGTTTCTCGTTTGCTTATGGTCTGGCATCCATCCGTGTGGGTCACGCCATCGCCGATGCAAAATGGATCGAGCAATTCGAGACAAAACTCACGCCGCACCGCGTGGGAGCGCTCGCCGCTGAACTCGTCATCGCTTCGCTCGAAGACCGTGAACACCTCGATTTCGTCCGACGGGAAAATGCAAAAGAACGCGCTCGGCTCATGACTAGCCTGGGTCGCCACAAAGCCGTGACGGCATTTGCTTCGGATGCCAATTTCATTCTTTGCCAAACCAAAAAACCTTGGACCGGCCCAAAGATTCACGATGCGTTGCTCGCCCGCGGTGTCAAAATCAAATCTTTCGAGCCTTTCGGCGACGAGCGTTATGACGAGTATTTCCGCGTGACCGTTGGAATCCCTGAAGAAAATACTTACTTCATGTCGCAGTTCGACGCGATCATGAACGCTTGAATCAACCCGAGAGTAGACCGATGCGTCAGGCCAAGTGGATCGAACAAGGCATTCGATTGGGCAACGAATTCCATTATCGAAAAAAGAACCCCTGGCGACACAATACTCTCAACCTGACCGTCTTCGGCGCACTGCTGCTGGGAATTGGTGGGGTGCTCCACCTGGGGCATCATGCAACAAATCCGATATCTATTCCAGTGGCGGCGTTTGCTCTCGGGCTGATGT
>JANORL010000116.1:0-19251 GCA_031415295.1 Polyangiaceae bacterium
CTTGATGTGTTCCTTCGCGAATGGACTTACGAACTCGTAATTTTTCATCTTCGCCTCCAGCGCACGTCGAGCTGCTTCGTTGATCGAGTTGTACAAGAAGTCAAAATAAAAGCCAGCACGTTTGTCATCGAGCGTAGCAAAGGCAGATAGGGCGGCTTCTGCGATTTCGGCCGCCTGGTCGCTGTCCCCATAAGCCATTGCTGACATGAGCGCAAGTTCAGGGCTTCGAGTGGCCTCGTCGGTATCCGTGATCTTGGGGATCATGTCTTTGTGTAAAACGGGAGGCTTCAGGACAAACTCGTGCACGCCGATCTCGATGGCTCGTGCGCACCAGGTTGCAACAGCCGGATCGGGCGCGACGACGAGCAAATCTGCTTTGCAGCGATGTTTGTCGCGGCTAAGGGTCAAGTAGACGGGCCACACGTACGGTTTGTCGTAGTCTATGCCAAGTTGCACTTCGACGATGTTGACGCGAATGGGTTTTTCGTTGTGGTACAAAACGACGACGACATCGGCGCGATATTCCGCTGGCTGAACCTCGGTCAGGTCGATGGACGCGAGGCGTGCTTCATCGAAGATTGGCTGCGGAACGTGAAGGGATTCGGCGAGCAGCTCCGTGGCGAGGGAAGGGCGGTTTTTGAAGAGCTCGACCAAGATTTCGTGCCGCATGGAGGCCATGGTCAAACCGTGTAGCACGACGACAAACGGGTGCTACAGGAAAAACGGGAGGGTGTCACTTGACGGCGAGAGGTTTGGCGGGGACACCGTCGTAGCGCGAGGAAGGGCGAGGTGACGTATCCCTTCCCGCCTGCTGCACCTCGACAACCCAATGAATGAAGCGCTTATTTGTTGCGCGTTGCCTGCGGAAACACAGGCAACGGAGAACGTGCTCGTATTGGATTTGTGAGTTTGGGCTTTAAAGGGCGTTCATCAGAACTTCCCAGTTCCATTTATGCACACCCCCAAAAAAATTTCTTGCACGCTTCGTTCACATGGCGTAACCTCGGTTCGCCATGCGCATGTTTGACTTCATCTAAGGTTGTTCGAGTCCCTTGCGACAAGTCGTGCTGCTCGCGTCTGACGACGCGTTTGCGCACGCTGGGGTAAACGCAAGGACTCCACCTTTGCCAACTCGCTGGTCGGACGATTGTCGTCGTTTCGTGTCGTGCGCGTAAGCGCGAACGGAAACACGGGGACACATTCGTTCGTCGGCTGCGCGCGCACGGCGGATCGATTGCATTGCTGCGTAATACGCGCGTGCATCTCCATCGGCGCATAACGTCGTTTCAATGTTTTCGTCGATTGGAGAATCGATTTATGGCTACATTTGGCTCGAACCCCATTACCGAGCACGCAGAGGTACCCCTTGCCGACGAGGGGCGTTGGGAAGAAATCGTCGATACGTGGACCCAACGCAAAGCGCCCGCGCCGGTGCACGATGAAAGCGCGAGTTACGTCGTTTCGATAGGTGAAAAGAATGATCCACACATCCGCAATGCGCAAATGGGCGAAATCGTTGCATTGGTGCAAAGCCAAGGTAGCCGCGTGGTCGGACAGGAAATCTGCGTCTTGTCGCAAGCCAATCCACGCACCTTGCTGGGAAAAGGAACGGCTCGAGATATAGCCGCAAGAGCCCGTGCAATGGGGGCCACCATGTTGGTCCTCGATGCGGAACTATCTCCGTCGCAAACACGCAATCTCGAAGATCTGGCGGGATTGCCCATTTGTGATCGAGAAGCGATCATCTTGAACGTTTTTCTCGCCCACGCGAAAACTCGGCGCGCTCGCATTCAAGTCGAAATTGCGCAGCTTGAATTCCTTCGCCCACGCATCCGTGGCGTCGGGTTGGACATGGACCAACAAACCGGAGGCATGCCCAACGCCCGCGGACCTGGCGAAACTGCTTCCGAATTGATGGCCCGTAAGATCGATGGCAGGCTGGAAGAACTACAGAAAGCACTCGACAAACTCGAAACATCGGGTCGAACCCAACGCCGTCAACGTACCTCCTGCAAACGTATGGTGCTCGTAGGGTACACGAATGCAGGAAAAACGTCACTGATGAATGCGCTGACCGCAGCAGGTTTGTCGGCGAAAGACATGCCGTTCGAAACCTTGGATACTACATCGCGCTGCTTGACCCGCCACGGAGGTGACGTATTGATCAGCGATACAGTAGGTTTTATTCGGCGTTTGCCCGAACGGCTCATGGCCAGCTTCGAATCGACGCTGGCAGAAATCACCGAGGCGTCTCTTCTCGTCATCGTCGTCGACGTGTCCGATTACGAACGAGACTTGCACCGCCAAACAACGCTGGACATTCTCGCAAAAATCGGCGCCAGCCACATACCGAGGTTCTACGTCTTCAACAAGATCGATCGGCTCGAGGACAAACCCGCACGCAGGGACTTTGAATCGTGGAGTGACGGCGACCCGTGGGTTGCACTCAGTACGCACGATGCAATTGCTGTTTCAAGCTTGGAGGAACAGCTTTTGCGCACGGTGCGCAATGATGAAGAGGAATTGTCGACGCTCGTTCCTTATGCGGCTGGCAACGTCCTGTCGCTCGTTTATGGCAAATGCCGCGTAATCAGCAGTATCGCCGTTGAGTACGGCCTCGAAATGCGGATTCAGGGTTCAACGCAGGTGTTGTCACAAATCCGCAATGCAATCGGTGAAGGAGGTTTATGAAAACGCTCATACAGGTAAGGGATGCGTGCATTACGACGCCCAGCGGCCGGCCGCTCTTCGAGGGGCTCAATGTGCAATTGTCACGCGAGCACATCGCCTTGATTGGTCGAAATGGAGTAGGAAAGTCTTCCCTTCTTGCCGTTTTGGCCGGTGAAGCGGATGTGCAATCGGGACGCGTCAAGCTTCATGGGAAAGTTCATTGGGTGCCGCAAAGGGTCGCGACGAATTCGGCCGCTTCCAGTTGTGGCGAACAGCGTAAACGTGCGTTGATTCAAGCGTTGGCGTCTGATGCCGAGATCCTCTTGTTAGACGAACCCACCGAGGATCTCGACGAAGCAGCCGTCTCGTGGTTACGCCAGGCATTAAAAGCATGGCCGGGGTGTCTCGTCGTTGCGTCGCACGACCGAAGATTGCTTGGTGATTTTGAGCAATTCGTCATTACCAGCGAATCGGGCTGTCGGGGCTATGCGGGAACCCTGGAAGGGTTGCAAATGCAAATGGAGCGAGATGCTCAGGAGTCACAGGAACGTTATGCGAGCAATTTGCAACGCTTGGTGCGGCAAGAGGAGCATATCGAATACATCGGTCGGCGACGAGATCGGAAAAAACGTTATGGTCGATGTAGTGAACTCGACCGCGCAACGCCGCGAATATTGCTCAATACGAAACGTGGTCAAGCGCAGGTGTACCATGGGCGAATGAAGCAAAAACGCGAAGCGAAGCTCGATTTTGCTCGCCAGTGGACGAAATCGACGCGACGTGCACTAAATGTCAACCTCGATGTGAAATTGCCCGTGCCAGTCTTACCGCCTCCAGAAGCCAACGACCTCGTGGTTTTACAGGGAGCAACGGTGCAGGCGGGAGAACGGCTGTTGTTTCCGCCGCTCGAGTTGCAGATTGGGCGACAACGTATCGCTGTGGTCGGTCCCAATGGAGCGGGAAAAACGACACTGCTCGACGTGATGCTTGGGCGACGATTTCCAAGCAGAGGAAACGCATTCCGAGATCTGGCAAAAATCGGCACGATCGCGCAAGGAGGAACGGATTGGCTCTTGGATGAATCGTTGCTCGAGTATTTGAGTTTGCAAACGGTTCATCGAGACCATGACGAAATCGCAAAAATGCTCGTTGCGCATAGGTTTCCGTTTGCTCTGGCCGAACGCCCGTTGCGGTCGCTCAGTCCGGGAGAACGTGCACGTGCTGCATTGATAGCATTGTTTCGACGGGCACCGCCGGTGGAGCTCCTGGTCCTGGACGAACCCACGTACAGCCTGGATCTTGTTGGTCAGCGGGCCATGACCGAAGCATTACGTGCGTGGCCGGGGGGACTCATCGTGGCGAGTCACGATCGGGAATTCTTGGCCGCAATTGGAATCGATACGGTGATTCCACTTTAGTTCCCCACCAAAATCTAGACCTGCACCGCATGAAATGGGGGGTTTGGGGGCGCAGCCCCCATCGTAGACTGGATTGAGGGAAGATGCCGAAAGACGCGAAGCGTCTTGTCTGCATCTTTCCTGACAGGGGTTGAACGCGAAGCGTTCAACCGGCTTGCAAGTCGAATTTCTTTATAGGATCGCCTGACGCAGTCGATTCTCAGGAGCGGCAGCTTACGAGTGCCGCGGGAAAAGGTTCTGCCGCGTCCAGCTAGTTCCTCCAGATCGTTCGTGAATGGTTTGCGCTTTCCCCCTTCCCATCCGCCCGCCATCGCGCGATACTCACCACCGTCCAAGCGTCCACGAGGAACCCATGAGCGACCCGATTGCCGCGCGAAAAGGTGATCATCACCTGTGCCTTCAGCACGTAGGTGCCGATATTTTGCCACCATGCGCGACGACCATTTTGGTTGGTGGCGCTCCAGCCGCGCGTATCACCGACGTTCTCGAGTGCAAAGGCGGCCCCCCCGATATCATTCAGCTCGGTGAACCGACCGTCCTGTTGGAGGGGAAACAAGCGGCTCGATTTGGCGACGGAACGAACCACGGGGGCCTCATCGACGAAGGTTGTCCAACGGTCATCATTGGTTCCATGACCGACGCGGAAAAACGAATGCGCCTCATGGAGCGATTACGTTTGATTGACGCCGCTCGTAAAAAAGCGGCCACCATGCCGAACGGGGCCGAACGCGATAAATTAAACAATGCCGCAGAACGACTCGCTCAAAACAACCGCGCGGTCGAAGATGCTCGGCTTGTGAGCGATGTGTACAATACGAAAGATGCTCCACCTGGATGGACGCGGCTTGGACCGTCAGATTTACCGCCCGAATTACGCAATGCGACGTTTCACGATGACAAGTCGGGCTTTTATGCGGAGATGTATCGGTCCAACATTGACGGTAGTTATCGGCTGATCATGCGCGGGACCGAAATGGATACCTGGAAGCAATGGGACGGAAATGATTGGCTGCGGGGAAATCTATCGCAAGGGACCGGATTCGAATCGCAACAATACAACCAAGCTGTCGAACTTTCTCGCCAGGTTGCTGAAGTATATGGCGGAAATGCAAGCATTGCGGGGCATTCGTTGGGCGGTGGCCTCGCTTCGGTCGGATCGCTCGCGTCGGGTTTGCCCGCGAATACATTTAATGCGGCAGGCGTTCATGGCGATACCTTCGAACGGTATGGCCTCGATCCGTCCCAAGCCGGGAGTCTTGTGAACAAGTACCAAGTCGACGGCGATATCTTGACGTGGGCCCAACAAGATTCAGCCATTGCTCGGCTCATGCCTGATGCGATTGGCACGACGCACGGTTTGCCCGCGGTCACGATGAATGACGACGGTTCTTTTACGCCGCGCTCGTGGCCGCCGGAACCAACGTTTCAGAAGCCCGAAAGCCGTTGGGGCTATCTAAACCCATTTGACATGGCCAAGCGCGCGAAAGATTTGGCCGCTGCGGAGCTCGATCAAGAAAAGAAATGGTTTGCCGAAGCGGCGGAGCGTCATAGTTCGCACGTGGATGGTATCGAGCAGCAAAAGAGTGACGATGCGGCCACGCTGAAGGGGATGTTATGAAAAACGTCGATAACATCATTGCGTTGCTCTCGCATTCCGTACAACCTCGCACGTTGCCCCGCGTGGACGATATTTTTGAATCTCATCGCTTGCGAGATGCCGCCTCTGCCGCGGAACGAGGTGACTTGGTGACGCTCGTGATGCTCAAAGAGCAGGGCGCAGATCTCGACGAAGTGACATCGAAAAATGTGACGTTGTTGATGTACGCCTTGGCCAAAAATGACGAAATCGCCGTACGCACGCTGCTGATGGCGGGCGCCAATCCGAATACCGTCACGAAAGTCGGAACATCGGCCATGCTCGTGGCCATGACGAAAAGCGAAAAACGATGGGTCGATATGCTTCTCGAACATGGAGGCAATCCGAACCTTGAGGACGACAAAGGCGAGCCGCTCGTGCATCAGGCCATTTCAATGGGCGCTTTCAACAATCTAAGCGTGCTTTTTCGAGCGGGCGTGCTGGTCGACGTAAAGAATGCTCAGGGACAAACTCCTGCGTTGCGCCTTGCTTACGTGAATCAATACCAAGACGTGTCGAGTTTGCTGGATCAAGGTGCTGATCCGGAAACGAAGGACCAAGTTGGTTTGTCGGTTCGGAAACTTGCGGCGCGCCCTGTGCCCAATCCGAATTCTCCGCTCGAAGCATGGCGAAAACAGGTGGCCAAGCGGCTAGGGATAACGGTCGATTGACCTACTTCGTTACGCGTTTTCGTTTTGTCGCAGTTGGCGCAATCTTCTTTTTTGCCACGGGCATGTCGACTTTCGCCTTCGCTTTCGCTTTCGTCGTCGGCCTTGGCCAAGGCTCGAACCGCACGTCTTTCCGCCCGACAAACACCAAGACGCCGCCTTTTAATTCTCGACCCAGCGTGAGCATTGCAACGAGGTCTTTGTCGGCGGCATATTTGTCAATTTGCTTGTAACCCTGTTCGACCACCTTGCCAATCGCCGCTTTCGTCGCGTTCGTCTCGACGTATTTTGCTTCGATGATCCACGCGTATTTTCCTTCCGAACCGGGACCTCGCACGCCGAGCAACAAATCGCAATACCCTTGGCTGAATTCCTTTTCAGTCATCAAGTAAAACGCCCCGCATTGCGATAAATATCCAAAGAGCATCAGCTTCATCGCTTGCTCGTTGAAGGTCATGGTTTCACGCAGTCCCAAGCGTTCGACCACGTCTTCCTTGAACACGCGGAGCAGTGGTTCGATGTCACCTTGCATCGACATCTTGATGGCGGCCGTCTGCACGGCTCCCATATCGAGGCGTATGCCGTCGTGATCCTTCAACGCGAACGCCATGTATTCCCATTGCAGTTCGCGCATCACGCGATTCGGAATCACTAGCTTCGACAGATTCGAGAAAGGCGCATCGTCGGCAAGCGTCAACATACCCATGTAATAAAACAGCGAAGCCAATTGAGCGCGGCCCAAATGAAACCGAGTGCCGAATTGTTCCACGAGTTCCGCCGTCACGGATTCATTCGTCAGGATCTCTTCGAGCAGATCGCGCGTGTCGGAATCCTTTTCGCTTGTCGATTTTGCAATCTGGTACAGGCGCCCGTAATCGGTACGGACGTTCAAGTCGAGCATTTTCTCGGGATATCGATCATTCGCGTCCAATTTGCGCAGAAAGTGGAGAACGAGCGTCGAATTGTACATCTTTTCCGTCGCGTCGAGCGAAAAACGATACCCATTGTAATGCTCTTCCAATACCTTCAACAAAACGTCACGGTCCCCAATACGTGGGTCTTTTGCCAAATGGGGCTTTTCAGCGAGCAACATGTCCACAGCCCGCTCGACATCGGCCCGCGTGAACCCCGTTAATGCATTGAATGCTTTGTCCTGGGAAATATGCGAGATGATGTTGAATCCGCTCGATAAATCGTCCAGCATGATGGGTGATACGCCGGTGATGAACGTGCGGGCAATGGTGCTTTTGCGCGTGAACGCTTTTAATGCGGCATAAAAACTCCGGACGAATCCCGTGGCCCTGACGAGTTCTTTGTACACATCGTCTTTGCCGTCCGACAACAAACGATTGCCAAAGTGGTCGTATTCGTCAATGAGCAGATACATCTGCTGATTGGCGTCCTCCAGTATCGTAAGCACGCTCGTCATGATTGCTGCGGTGTCGTCGCTCTTCGACAGGAGCACATCCTTCAAGAACAACAAGCCTGGCACCAGCTTCACGTACCGCGCGACGAACGAATGGACTGCCGCCTTGACCTGATGGGCAAAACTCGTGCACGTATGCTCGTTCGTTCTGGTCGTGTCGACGGGTGAAAAGTCGAGGGTAAGGACGAGGTACTTGTTTTTCCTCGGTGTGGGGTTTTTGTAAATCCAAAGGCCCTCAAAGAGTTCGTCGAACTTGTCCGCCAAGTTGATATCGTAATAGTTCTCGAGCGTGCTGATCAGGGTGGACTTGCCAAACCTGCGTGGACGCAAGAAGAGGAGGTGGTTTTCGTTCGTGGACTCGATGTGCGGGATGAGCGGCGTCTTGTCGACGTAGAAGTAACCGCGTTTGCGGATATCGGCGAAGTCGCAGTTTGCGTAGGGGAATTTCATCGCTTGGCGTGCTCGCGGGCCACCCTAGCATGGGAGAAAGACAACCGCGAGGGGTTTTACCGCTGCACGCACGATAGATTGGCTCGACGATAGGTCATTGAAAGGCGCCGAGAGGCTTGCTGACGTATCCGCGAGAAACGAGCCGATCGCGAGCGTTATCCTCGTCGTTGAGGTGTACTGTGGTGGAAATGCTAAGCGGTAGGAACGTTCATTGACGGATTTGCGCCCCCAAAGGCGCCAGCCATTTTCAGGCTTAATCGTCAACGAACGTTTGTGTCGGAGAAGTGCCCGCAATCATACCACCTATCAAGGGTTCGTCCACCAACTGGGCGCCGTGTTGCTCGCTTTGGCTTGTAGGTTTTTGATCTTGAACGACCACCGGTTGGTCTTGGACGTCAAAATGTGAGAGATGAACCAGCTCGAGCGGTCTATGTAGGTCGCATTATTCTCGAGCGAAATCTGACTTTGAGGACACGCCGTCGTGTCGTGAGGATTGGCAGGGTTGAGGAAGATCTCTTCGGCGACGCCATTGCTGAGATTGCTAATTCCCAAGTAACCGACGCCAGGCGCGGATTTGCACGGAACGTTGCCCAAGATGATCCCCTCCCCATACGCGTACGGAAACTTGATTGTCGTGCCAGACAGGTAAGTGAACGGCGCATAATTGTTGTATTGCGTTCCGTTTATCTGGTACGGCATGAAAGACCTCGGAGCGATGGCGATGTGGGCACCTGGGTTCTGTGTAAAGAAGTTATCGGTAATCAGCTCGAACTCGAGGGAATGGTACATGGCGTATCCGCCCGGATCTTGATTGTAGATATCTCCCCGAATGGCCGCTCCGGCAACCCGCTGATCCAGGAACCGAGCTACAACGCGGTCGGAGGTGAGCGAAGCGTGTGTATCTCCCGGGCTTTCGTGACAAACGCCCAGGTTGTTCGCACAGACCTCCAGAATGGGCGTGTTGGATACACCATTGTAGGTTCCGGGAAACCCTGCAAAGGTAAAACTAGTTTCTCCAGGAAAGGTCGTGTCTCCGGCATACACGCTAGACGCGGAGGCTATCGACGAGGCGAGGGCTGTAGCAAGAACAGTGGATTTCATGTCGTCTCCTTGGCTCATCGAGGGAGCGAAAAATACCTGTGTGCGGCACCGATAGGCGCCTGAGCGATCGGGGACCGCCGACTTTCAGGACGAACGCATCGAACATGCCTCCGCCGTGCACCGACTGCGTAGCGCCGAGAGTGGGCACGTTGCCAGAATTATTTGCCCTTCGTACACCCGCTGCGTGAGTTTGTCCGATTAGTGCGACTGCGGGCAGGTTTGATGGATTCGATGCACCGGTTTCGTTCGGCCAGTCCCTGCATGTAAAACTCAAACTCCAGGCAAACAGAAAAAAACTTGCCAGTTTGTCTTCGTTCGGTTACCGAGTGAAAAACGTAAAGTTTGTCCATGCTAACTTTCGTCGAAGGCTTCGTATGACCATGTTGGCGTTGGCTAAAGGATCGGTATTTGCCGGACGGTATCGAGTCGTGCGTTCCATCGCGCAAGGCGGCATGGGCGCGGTATACGAAGTCGAACACATCGAGACGGAACGGCGTCGGGCGCTCAAGGTCATGTTGCCCCACCTGGTTTCGAGTGACGAACTGCGCCAAAGGTTTCGCCAGGAAGCGCGTATCGCAGCCAAGGTCGAAAGCGCTTACATCGTCGATGTTTTCGATGCAGGCATCGACGACGCGACAACCATGCCGTTTCTCGTGATGGAACTGTTGCGCGGCGAAGAAATCGGTAAACGTCTCAAACGCCTCGGTCGACTACCCATCGACGAAGCCGTTTCCTATCTTTGGCAAACCGCGCTCGCGCTCGACAAGACGCACCGCGCGAACATCGTCCATCGGGATCTCAAGCCGGAGAACCTATTTCTTGCCGAGCAGGACGATGGCCCACCGCGCATCAAAGTCCTCGACTTTGGCATTGCAAAACTCATTGCCGAGCAAGGAACCGAGGCCAATGCAACACAATCGATCGGCACTCCGCTCTACATGGCGCCCGAGCAGTTTCGGTCGGGCAGCAAGATGAGTCCCGCGACCGACCTGTTTGCCCTGGGAATGATGGCCTTTTCGCTCCTCGTCGGTGTTTCGTATTGGCAGCAGGAAAAAGAAGTGCATGGCAACGTGTATTCGTTTGTCGCGGTGGTGATGTTCGGGCCAACCGAATCCGGTTTGGCGCGAGCTGCTCGTCGAGGCGTGAGTTTGCCCCCGGCATTCGAGGCGTGGTTTGCCCGCGCGACGGCGAGTGCGCCCCAGGATCGGTTTGACTCGGCGACCGAAATGATCCGCGCGCTGGCAAGTGCATGTGGTGTGTCGGTGACCGCTACGGGGTCGGCGGGACAAACCACGTTCGGGCAAACGCCGCCAGAACAACCGTTTCCAGGTCAAACGCCGCCAGGACAAGCGCCGCCAGCGGACGAACCATCCACGATAAATCTCGGCGGCACTCGAGCTGTTGCCGAGCCTGCGACGCATGCGAGCGGATTTGGTTTGTCATCGAGTCAGTCGACGAACGCGCTGGTGGATGCCGCGGCATCCGCAAGCGTTTCGGTGCAAGTAAAGCGTCGAAGCACAGTTTTCCCGGTGGTTGCGGGCGTTGCGCTTTCGGTCGTCGCCATCGGCCTGGTAGCGATTGGTGCGACAAACCGTACGACGCAGGTCGATCTGCCGGCCAAACCCGCCGTGTCGCCCGTCGTGCAGAGCAAACCGGTGGAGGTGCCTTCCGTGGTGCCGGTGGCGTCGTCGGCGCCGCCTGTGACGGAGCCGATCCCGGATGCCGGGGCCCACGAGCAACCGCCTTCCAAAGTGCGGGTGACGACTTTGCCAACGCCAACGCCAACGCCAACGCCAACGCCATCGCCATCGCCAACGTCACCGCCTCTGTCAGCGAAGACAGCGGTGGTTCCAGCGGTGCGGCCCACGAGCACGGTATTGGATGTAGGAGACCGAAAGTGAGATACGCACGAGTTTTTCTTGGTGGACCCGTCGTGGCATTTGCGCTCGCGCAGCCGTCGCAGTCGTGGGGACAAACGGTGGACAGCGTAGCGATTGCCGACGGTTTGTTCAAAGAGGCGCAGCAGTTGATTCGCGAGAATCGAGTGAGCGAGGCGTGTGTGAAGTTCGAGGAATCGGATCGTATCGATCCGGGTCTTGGAACGAAGTTGTCGCTGGCTGATTGTTACGAGCGTGAAGGAAAACTTGTAGCGGCCTGGATTACGTTCATGGCGATCATTCCGGCGGCTCGGCAGGCAAACCGTGCGGATCGCGAAGTCTTTGCGAAGGGTCGAGCTGAAGCGTTGGGCCCGCGCGTTCCAAAGTTGTTGATCACGCTGAGCGTGGCGGATGCGACGAGCGCGGAAGTGCTTCGAGATGGGGTGGTGGTAGGAGCCGCGGCGTTGGTTTTGCCGTTGCCCGTCGAAGCAGGGAAACACGTGATCGTGGTGCGTTCTGCGGGGTTTTCGGATTGGTCGACGGAGGTTGTCGCGGAGGAAGGGAAAACGTTGGAGGTCAAAGTACCTGCGCTGGAGGCGAAAGTTGTCGACGTTCCACGACCATTGCCTGTTGTTGTGCCGTTGCCGTTGCCGAACGCACCGAGCGGCGTACGAACGGGCGGGTTCATAACGTTGGGGTTGGGTGGCGCGGGGCTCTTGACGTGGGCCGTGGCGGGTAGCGTGGCGATGTCGAAAAAGTCGTTGGTCGACGAAAATTGTCCGACGGAGCCGTGTGCAAATCTAGGCGCATCGAATGCGGCTCGAGAAGCGTTTGGCGCGGGTAAAACGGCGGCGAGCGTAGCGACGGCGGGGCTGGTGGTGGGCGTGGTGGGTTTGGTGACAGGAGGCGTGATGGTGCTTTCGGGCGGTTCGAGGAGACCACCGGGGCAACCGAAGTCGGGTGTCCAGGCGATGCTGCTGGACGTGAGTTTGTCGGGGGGAATGTTTGGGGTCCAAGGAGTTTTCCGATGATGAATCGATGGCGCGTGGTTGGGGTTTGTCTAGGCGCAGTCGTGATCGTGCAGGGGTGCGCGCAGGTTCTCGGGTTCGACGAATCTCGCGAGTTTGGCGTGGCTGCGGGCGGTGGAGGAGCGGGAGGCGGTGGTGGAGGAGCGGGAGGCGGTGGAGGAGGAGCGGGCGGTGGAGGAGGAGCGAACGTGCCGTCTTGCGCGAACGCGTCGGAATGCGCGGGCATGGATGACGACTGCAACACGCGAACGTGTGTGGAGGGAACGTGCGGCGTCATGTTTTCGAGTGCGGGAACGCCGTGCAATTCTGGATATGCATGCGACGGCGCGGGGGCATGCAAGAAGGACGTGGGGACGGTGTGTACGGGCGGGGAACAATGCTCCACGGGGTATTGCGTGGATAATGTTTGTTGCGACGCGGGGTGCACGGGGACGTGCGAAGCGTGTAAGTCGGACCTGGCAGGGCAGGGGACGAGCGGGATATGCGGGCCGGTCAAGGTGGGATTGGATCCCGACACGGATTGCGGGAGCACGACGTGTAATGGGGCGAGTGGTTGCAAACTCGACAATGGAGCGGCCTGCGCGGGAGGCGTTGAGTGCTTCAGTGGCTATTGCGTGGAGGGGTTTTGTTGCGGCAGCAGCGTGTGTGCGATCGGTGGTAGTTGCGCGACGGGCCAGTGCACATGTCCCGGCACGACGCCGCAGGCGTGCAGCGGTATTTGCAAAGACCTCGCGACGGACGACGAGAACTGTGGGACCTGTGGTCAAACCTGTGCGGCGGATGCGACCGGCGTCAACACCTGTTCGAATGGCGTTTGCAGCAATCGAAGTTGGGCCGCTTGGCCCATGCCAAACCCCGCCACGACTGGTCTGCCAAACCCATCCAACTATACGATTACGATCGAGAAACAAGACCGGCTCGTGACCGACAACGTCACCAAACTGATGTGGCAGGGTGATGTGGATCCTGGGTCGTACAACTGGGCCAATGCCAAGAGCTACTGCGCCGATCTCACTTACGGCGGCTATACCGATTGGCGACTTCCCACCCGTATCGAATTGGTCTCGCTCGTCGACTTTACCAAGCTGTCTCCAGAGCCTACCATTGACACGACTGCGTTTCCGAATACGCCGGGCAGCCTGTTTTGGACGTCTTCGCCGTTGGCTGGCTCCGCCTCCCACGCGTGGTGCGTCAACTTCTACAACGGCTACACGAACCTCGGCGACGCTGCGCTTACGGGCCGCGTGCGTTGTGTGCGTTGAGGACGGGTCGATGTTTCGACTTTTCGACGATTCGACATTTTTCTGAACGAGGTACGTTGTGGCCAGCTACTCACTCGATCCATCCACACCGGAGACAAACTCATGATCATTTCTCGACGCCATCCCACCTGGATTGTATTTGCTGCTGCCCTGGCGCTCGCTGCGTTCTGGGCCGATCATGGCCGCGCGGACGTGCCCAGTGGCCGTTACACGATTGCCAACGGAACCGTTTTCGACACGAAGACGTTGCTCACCTGGCAGCAGACGATTTCTGCGAGTACGTACACCTGGGCAAACGCCCAAACCTATTGCACGAACCTGAGCCTTAATGGAATGGGCTGGCGCGTGCCCAGCATGAAGGAACTGCAAACCATCGTCGACGAAAAGAAGCAAAACCCTGCCATCGATCCAACAGCGTTTCCCAATACGCCGGCTGACGTCTTCTGGACGTCTTCGCCGTTGGCTGGCTCCGCCTCCGACGCGTGGTACGTCAGCTTCGGCCTCGGCAACTCGTACTTCGTCGACGTTACGAATCCGTACCGGGTGCGTTGTGTGCGTTGAGGACGGGCCGACTTTTTGACGATTCGACGATTTGACCTACCCCAACCGGTCCTCCACGCGTTTCACCCACGCCTGTTTGCCATCGAAAACCATGGCGCATTCGTACACGGACGCCGCGCCGCGGCCGGCAGTTTCTTTGTAACGTTGCGTTGCCGATGCGGGTTGTCACTTGCACTTGTCGTCGAAGCCAGCAGGCATCGGTTGGCAGCCGTTGGCGCAAACTTGCGATACCGTCAACGTCCCGTTCGAACACAAGTACAGCGTATTCGCATTGCCCGAGACGCCATTGCCACCGCAATACAAACCGTTCGATGCGCCGGCACAACTCATCGACCCGCCGCTTGATTTGCAAATGTCATCGGAGCCTGCGGCCATGGGTTGGCATCCGTATTGACAAACCTGGGAAACGGACAAATTCCCATTCTGGCAAAGATACAGCGTACCTGCATTGCCAGTCACGCCATTGCCGCCGCAATAATAACCGTTGGAGGCCCCTCCACAGGTACTTCCGCCCGAGCTTGTTTTGCAGACGTCGTCGGTGCCCGCCGCCATGGGCTGGCAACCATATTGGCAAACATTGGACACGGAAAGCGTACCATTCGAGCATTGGTAAAGCGTACCGGCATCACCCGAAACACCATTGCCGCCGCAATAATAGCCATTCGCCGTGCCGCCACATCCTCCACCGCCTGAGTTGGTTTTGCAGACGTCATCGGTGCCCGCAGACATGGGTTGGCAACCGTATTGACAAACTTTGGACACCGAAAGCGTACCATTCGAGCATTGGTACAGCGTATTGGTTTCACCCGAAACACCATTGCCGCCGCAATAATAGCCGTTTGCCGTTCCACCACAACTACCGCCACTGTTTTGGCTCTTGCATTGGTCATTCGTACCTGGCAAATTGACCAGACAACCGTACTGGCATTCGGAAGTGACGCTCAACGTGCCGCCCGAGCATTGATAAAGGGTCGCGGCATCGCCCACGATCGTGTCGCCACCACAATACAGACCGTCAGAAATGCCGGAACACGCCGACGCATTCCCTCCGCCCGCTTTCGTGAAGCATTGGTCGTCGCTGCCTTCGGGCATGGGTTTGCAACCGTCCGAGCACGAGTTCACGACGGAAAGATTGCCATTGATGCACCTATAAAGCGTATTCGCGTCGCCCGTGACTTTGTTGCCACCGCAATAAAGGCCGTTACCAAGACCCGCGCACGCGCCAACTTGCCCTGGATTCAGCGGTTCCGAACGCAAGTGATACCAGCCATATTCGCCCCAACCGACGGTGTGCGGAGAATCCGAACGCTTCTCGTCGTTCATGAAATTCGTGTCCATCACGTAAATGAGACCATTTTCCACGTGATCAACACCGGCGACGTGACCATATTCGTTGTTTTTCGTCGGCGGATACACGATCATGTCGTACGTCGTCGGTTCGCCCGAGCCTGCTTCGTGACGCTCCCAGACATTAGGGTCGGGAATGCCATCGAGCCACAAGTGGCAGGCCCCATAAGGTGCACAACCTTCGGTCCAGACTATCGGCGAATAAGGAATTTGCACGCCGAATTTGGCCAAATAAAAGTCGGACATGCCGACGTAACATTGAACATTGTCCGGCAATTCAGACCAATCCCCAACCATCTTCGTGGTCGACTTGAATGCGAATGCTCGTTTAGCAAAGGATTCACCGTCCTGGGAGGAGACGGGTCGGCCATCGACAGATTCAGGGGAGCATCCAAGGCTCGACAAAAGCGCGGAGACGATAACAGCGGAGAAAATACATGTTGTTCGGAGTTTCATACAATTCATCGTACGCTTCTCGATAGAAATACGATAGCGGCTGCACCGTGGTGCAAACGCAATTCGACGGCGCACGAGCGAGCGTCGTGGGTATGGCGGGTTTTTTTGTTTCGGGGAGTTGTGGTAGCTCGGCGCTGAAAGGATCAGTCAACGCGATCAACACGATGACGACATGTTGTCATTGATTACGTCTTGACAACATGGCCAAACCGTGCATGCAGCCGACGAGTTTGTCAGGTAGGATCAGGTCCAACGGTCTTTTCGCCCTTTTCCGGTAGCGTGGGCATCTTGATGTAGTCCTTGGGAATCTCGCCCGTGAGCGATCGCAAGAACGTCGCGATGTCCTTGGCGTCTTGATCCGCAAGCTCCTTACCGAGCTGGTGGTACGCCATCGCTTGTACGGCAGTCTCGAGTCTGTCGTACGCGCCATCATGGAACCAGGGGCCCGTTTCGCCGACGTTACGCAAGCTCGGGACGCGGAAGAACATGCGATCTTCGTCCTTCTTGGTGACGTCGTAACGGCCTTGATCCTTCTGATTCGGATACGGCTTGATGAGGCCGAGCTTCTGGAACGTGGATCCACCCACGCCCGTGCCGCTGTGACACGTGGTGCAGCCGTTCTGGACAAACTTGGACAAACCTGCGCGTTCTTGGTCGGAAAGTGCGGTTTTGTCTCCAGCGAGGTATTTGTCGAAACGTGACGGCGTGACCAAGCCTCGTTCGAACGCACCGATGGCTTTGGCCATGTTGTCGTACGAGATGCGTTCTTTTTCGTCGACATCGGGGAACGCGGCTTCGAAGGCTTTTTCGTACCCTTCCATCGACGCGAGCAAGTCGACGACGCTCTGTTCGTCCTTCATCGCCATTTCGCCGGGATTCAGGATCGGGCCTTTCGCTTGGTCTTCGAGCGTTGCGGCACGACCATCCCAGAACTGCGAAGCGAGTGCTCCGGCGTTGTAAACGGTGGGCGCGTTTCGTCCGCCGAGTTGACCTTTGTGTCCTTTGGAGACTTTGGTTCCATCCATGCCGAACTTGTTGAGATCGTGGCAAGAATTGCAGGAGATGTCCTGGTTCTTCGACAAACGGGCATCGAAGAAGAGCATCCGTCCGAGAGCGACTTTGCCGTCGGTGATCGGGTTTGTCTCGGCCTCGAATTTGGCGGGAAGCGTGCCGAAGGTTTTCTTGGCATCGGCCATGTCGAGGTCGGCGAGGACAGTTGCTGCTTGCTTGGCCTGAGCGCCCTTCTTCTTTTGTTGGAAGGGCAGGGGAGTGGCTTCGCGCTCGCCACATCCGGTGGCACCAGCGAGCAAACCTGCTGTGATCAAAGCGGCGGACAAGACGAGACGAAGGCGCATCGGTGACGAGTCTCCTCGAAGCGTTGCCTGTGGGACAGGCGAACGGAACGGACGAACGAGACGTTCACATAGGGGATCAAGGCAGCGGGCGTCAATGGAAACAGCGATTGAGACGTGAAGATGCGTGGATCGGAAAGTGACGATGGGGTAGGGGAGGCAAAACAACCGTTCAATCATTATCATCACGGTTTGGGCGCGCGATCTGTCACCTGCAATTGTTCAAGTAAGCGAATGAGCGCGTCTGCTTCGTGTTCAGTCCAAAACCCAAATGCGAGATGTTCTGAGGAAACCAAACCCACGTCGACCTCGAAGCCAATGGGAATCAAGTGCTCGAAGTCGAGCGCGGTCTTATCGAGCTGGTGCATTCGACACGCGCCCGAGTGCACGAGGTCAAGCAAGCGCGTAATCGCTGCTATCCGAAATCGATACCAGATCGTGGTCACCACTAGAATGACGATGCATCCTATGGACCAACCAAGGATCGGAACGAGCAATCGTGGATTCAATGCGTCGCTCCAGGGAACGCGGCTCGATATCCCGAGCAAAATGCACGTCAGGATCGCAAAAACATGACGTACGCGCCATCGTGCAGCACGCATGAGCCTTTCGAGCTCGTGCCACTCCTCGATGTGCATACGACAACCCTATTTTGAAAGGTGCTGAAGAGGATTTGCCCGTACTTCGCGCCTCACCCGAACCCCCCCCGGGGCGTTTCTCGCCCGGGAGACGGGCGCGAAACGAGCGCAGTTTCCTGATAAATACCCTTTCACGCCATCTCGAGAAACAGCCGATCGGGATTCTCGAGGAATCCAATGATCTCGTATGCGAAGGCTGCGCCGATGTGACCATCGATGATGCGGTGATCAAACGACAAACTCATGAGCATCACGTCGCCAATGACGATTTGTCCGTCTCGCACCACAGGTTTTTGCTTCATCTGGTGAATGCCCAGAATCGCGACCTCGGGGAAGTTCAGAATGGGCGTCGCAAACAAACCGCCTTGTGCACCGAGCGACGTAATCGTAAACGTCGATCCACCCAGATCCTCGGCCTTCACTTTACCCGTTTTGGTATCGTCCCCCAAACGCTGAATATCCCGCGCAATGTCGAGAATACTCTTGCGATCGGCGCGACGAACCACCGGCACCATCAGCCCCGCTTCGGTTGCCGAAGCAATACCAATGTCGTAATACTTGCGCGTTACGATTTCTTGCGTGCTCTCGTCGAAGGCTCCGTTCAACGACGGATGCTTCTTTAATGCCGCAACGACGGCCTTTACGAAAAACGGCAGGAAACTCAGTTTGACGCCAGCTTTGTCCGCCGCAGGCTTGAGACGTGCTCGCAAATCCTTGAGGGCCGTGACGTCGCATTCCTCGACAAACGTGAAATGCGCCGCCGTGTGTTTCGACCGCCCCATTTGCTCGAAAATACGCTTGCGTATGCCTTTCAGCGGCACGCGTTCTTCGAGTGTTTCGTCGCCTTTTGGCGGAGGCGCCACTTTCATAGGCGCGGGCGTCTTCGGCGTCGAGGCAACGGGCGGAGGCGGAGGCGGCGGAGTCGGCGTACGCAGCGGTGCAGGTACACGGGTATCAGCCATGGGCGGTTCAGCCATTGCCATCGGCGCGGGTGTGTCCACTTGTGCGGCAATCGTCGACGGAGCCACGCTCATGGGTGCCAGCAACGAACCTGTGGCATTCGTGCGTACGTCGTCCTTCGTCACGCGACCATGCGGTCCCGTTGGCGCAATACGACGCAAATCGATTCCCAAATCACGCGCAAGTTTTCGCGTTGCCGGAGTCGCCAATGGTTTGTCGTTGTAATAGGCTGCCGCTATGGGCGCGGGGGCTGGCGCGCGACTTGCCGCAACGGGCTTAGGCATGAGATTCATGCCTGGCAAGTCTTCGCGAATGTCACCCACGGCGGTCGCTGCGGGACCATCGTTCTTTACGGGAGCTGTTTCGAGAGCCGCTGGAGCGAGCGTATGGGCGGCAGCGGC
>JANORL010000117.1:0-1671 GCA_031415295.1 Polyangiaceae bacterium
ACTTTGACCGTATTTCACACCCGGTGCCGACCAAAAAAAATCTGCTCGGCGCCAAGGGTGTGGGCGAGTCGGGTTGCTCGGGGTCGTTGCCCGCGCTGATGAATGCCATGATGCACGCGGTGCGTTCGGCGGGCGTCACACAGCAATTGCAAATGCCGGTGACGCCAGCGGTGTTGTGGCGCGCCCTCAAGGATGCGCGAGCGAAAGCCGCGTGAACGTGGAACCAAGGAGAAACGATGTACGCATTTGAATACCAGCGCGCCAGCTCAATCGCCGATGCCGTCAGCCGGCTCGCGGCCAACCCGGATGCCAAATTGCTGGCGGGTGGGCAAACGTTTATACCCACGCTTAAGGCACGCCTGGCGCAGCCCTCGCACCTGATCGACATTGGACGGATCAAGGAGTTGACCGGAATCGAAGTCAGGGGCAATACCGTCTCGATTGGCGCCATGACGCGACATGCGGATGTGGCGGCCTCCGCTGAGGTAAAAGGAGCGATTCCTGCGCTGGCGGCGCTTGCCTTCGAAATCGGCGATCAGCAGGTGCGAAACCGCGGAACGCTGGGCGGGTCGGTAGCCAACAACGATCCGGCGGCAGACTATCCTGCTGCCGTACTCGCGCTCGGTGCAACCGTTGTTACGAACAAACGCGAAATCGCTGCCAATGATTTTTTCCAAGGCATGTTCGCCACGGCCTTGAACGAAGGCGAGATCATCGTACGCGTCGTATTTCCGGTACCCAAAAGGGCCGCGTATTCAAAGTTTCATCACCCGGCATCTGGCTATGCCATGGCTGCTACCTTTGTGGCCGAAACGGCGAGTGGCGTGCGTGTTGCCGTGACAGGCGCGGGGGCTTCTGGTGTATTTCGCTGGAAAGACGCCGAAGCCGCGCTCACGAAGAAATTTGCTGCAGCGTCTCTGGAGGGCTTGAGTGTGGCCCAATCAGAGTGCATCGCCGACCTGCACGCCGGCGCCGATTACCGCGCCCATCTTGCAGGGGTAATGGCCAAGCGGGCCATCGTCAAGATCACCGGCTAGTTACAGAACCCAACCGCACCAGTATTGTTGCCAGCGCACAGCAAGGATCCCAGCATGAACAAAATTGAATTCACCATCAACGGTAAAAAAGTGGCGACTCAGGTCGAGGGACGTACGCTACTTGTGAACCTGATTCGCGACGAGCTCAAGCTCACCGGAACCCACGTCGGCTGCGATACCAGTCAGTGTGGTTGCTGCACTATCCACCTCGATGGCAAGGCGGTCAAATCCTGCGCCATCCTGGCGGCGCAGGCGGACGGGGCCGACATTGTCACCATTGAAGGCCTGGCCAACGGCGACCAACTGCATCCGGTCCAGCAGGCTTTCACGGAGTGTCATGGCCTGCAATGCGGGTTTTGCACGCCCGGCATGATCATGACAGCGGCAGGAATCCTCAAGGACCATCCCGAGCCGACTGAGGAGCAGATCGTCAAGGGCCTTGAGGGCAATCTGTGCCGCTGTACTGGCTATATCAACATCATCAAATCGGTGCACCGTGCCGCAGAACTGATGAAGGCCTGACGTCAGTCTGTAGCCGCGCGCGGTTGTTGCCGCTCAGAGCTTCGAGAGCGCGAAGGCCGCAGCCGCCATGGCGGCGAGCATCGCGATCGTGATGGCGACCAGCGTGCCGGTG
>JANORL010000118.1:0-1862 GCA_031415295.1 Polyangiaceae bacterium
AAAACTCGTGGGCCTTCGCCGAAGTATTTGCTCAGCGGGCTCGGACGATGTTCGACGTGTGGCGGCATGATGCACGTTGCACGAACGCGCAAGAGCTACGAGACAGTTGGTGCGTACGCGTGTTCCAAAAGGAAAAACCTAGGCGCTTTCGCCTGCGAAAACAGCCTTCGTCGACCCGTCGAGTTCGTCGACAAGGCCGTACTCGGATGGATCCGCGACAACGTCCTCACCGAGAAGATGCTCTCACGCACGCTCGATCAACTGCGACAACCCCTGACAAATCGCGCACAAAACGCGGATACCGAACGACCGGAACTCGAAGCGCAAGTGCGCACCGTCAAGGCGGAACTCGAACGTCTCACGAACGCGCTGCTCGTTTCGGATGACAAACCCGAGCTTGTGATGCGCATGATTTCCGAGCGGGAGAAGCGTCTCGCGTCGCTCAACGCGCGCCTCACGAACGCGCGCACGGATCCGTCCGTTGTCGAGCACGACCTGCGCGCTCTCGAAAAGTCCGCACGCGAGCGCTTAAATGAGTTACGCGGCGTGTTCACTCGGGATCCCGAGGAAGCACGCCGCGCACTGGAAGCCATTTTGGCTGGCCCGCTGAAATTCACTCCGGTCGACCAAACCGAAGGGAAGCGGTACTTTATCGAGGGCCGAGTGACCCTCGATTTTCTGTACCTAACTGAGAGCGTCCTCAGCGGGATTCGAACCCGCGTAGCAGCCGTGAAAGGGCTGAGTCCTGGGCCGGGCTAGACGATGAGGACGAGTGCCTTGCTGGACGGCGCGGAAACTACTCGCACCGCTTCGCCCATGCAAGCTTTTTTTGTACTATTTTTGGTATCTTGAATCACGCACGCGGCACGTCGCCAAAGCTGGACCTAGTGTCGCATTCTATTCGTAGTTTGCGTTTGTTCTTCGACGTTCATTGTTCGCCGCAAAGGACACCGCACATCGCTGCATAGGCGCCTCTGATGGGGCCCGCACCTGACGATTACTTCACGGCAAGCTCTCACGGGTAGGTTTCGTCGCGTGCGAAGTGCTGCACTTGTCCGCTTCCCCTCGCAACCGGATCATCTCCGCACGCATCGATGCCAACTCCCGCTCGAGAGATTGAAGACGTTTGTCTTGTACCTGTACCGCGGCAATCGCCATGCTCGTGTAACCATAAAGGTCCACGCGCTCGCCACTGTCCGCTACCGCAATACTTTCCGGCATATCGTCAATCAAAAATCCCACGTGACGACGCGTCGATTCACCTTCTGCCTTGTATTGCCAACTCGATAACCGCATCGTCGTCGCTTCGTCCGCAATCGACGCGACTTCGGCATCAGACAAGTATTCAATGCCTTTCTTGTGCTTCACGCGCGATATCGGACAACCACCGGGATTATCCTTCGGATCGCTGGTCGCACAAACAAGCAATTGCCCGCAGCTGCTATCCGCCGGCCAACACGTCGTACCCGCCGTCGTACACGCTCCACCGACCATTTCAGTCGTACACGGCGCTACTCCCGCGGGCGGCATTGCCCCACCGTCAGGCGGATCCATACAGACCGGATCCCCACACGATGTGTACCATTGCAATGAACCACTTCCGGCGCTGCCTGCACTTCCCGCTGCTCCTGCGCTTCCAGCGCTGCCGCCACCACCGTCCTCGACCTTGGTTTCGCATCCAGCGCCCACCATAATCGCTAATGCGCCAAACAAGGCCATTCCCAGCCCAATACTCTTCCGAATCTGTTGCATGTTCAGCTCCTCAAACTTTCATGTAGCTGGCTGGTGTCAAACTGCTGCGCACCCGAAATCGTCGGTCGACATCGCTCGAAATCCAGAAGGATTCCTCGCTCCGTCGCCCT
>JANORL010000119.1:0-12044 GCA_031415295.1 Polyangiaceae bacterium
GTGGCATCGATGCCGATGATCTTTACGATGAATCGACGCTCGAATCGTTGGAGTTCGATGCATCGCGAGACCTTGGTTTTCCAGGCATGCCGCCATTCACGCGTGGCGTGCAGCCGAACATGTACCGCGGACGTCTGTGGACGATGAGGCAATACGCAGGGTTTGGCACGGCAGACGCTTCGAACGAGCGTTACCACTACCTGCTCAAGCAAGGTCAAACAGGTCTTTCCGTCGCGTTCGATCTCCCGACGCAGATGGGTCGAGATTCAGATCATGATCTCGCCAAAGGCGAAGTAGGTCGAGTTGGCGTGGCGATCGATTCACTCGGCGACATGCGTCGACTGCTCGCCGGCTTGCCACTCGATCGCATCTCCACATCCATGACGATCAACGCCACAGCGGCCGTGCTCTTATCGTTGTACGTCGCGGTTGCGGACGAGAACGGGGTTTCCAGAGACAAACTTCGCGGGACGATTCAGAACGACATCCTGAAAGAATACGTGGCGCGCGGGACGTACATCTATCCCCCGCGACCTTCCCTGCGCTTGATCAGCGACATTTTTGCTTTCAGCTCAAAAGAAGTTCCGCACTGGAACACGATATCGATCAGCGGCTACCACATGCGCGAAGCTGGTTGCGACGCGGCTCAGGAGATCGCTTTCACGCTGGCCGATGGCATCGCGTACGTGAAAACGGCTGTCGAAGCGGGTCTCGACGTCGACGACTTCGGTGGACAGTTGTCGTTTTTCTTCAACGGTCACAACAACCTGCTCGAAGAAGTCGCCAAATTCCGGGCAGCGCGTCGGCTTTGGTCGACGATCATGACGGAACGCTTCGGCGCAAAAACAGACAAAGCCAAAGCGCTGCGTTTCCATTGCCAAACCGCAGGCATGACGCTTTTGGCCCAACAACCGATGGTCAACGTCGTTCGAGTCGCCGTGCAAGCGCTCGCTGCTGTTCTCGGTGGTTGCCAATCGCTACACACGAACAGCTACGACGAAGCCGTTGGACTACCAACGACTGAAGCCGCAACGCTCGCTCTGCGTACGCAGCAAGTCATCGCGAATGAATCGGGCATCGCTGATTTCGTGGATCCACTCGCCGGAAGTTACGCGGTCGAAGCATTGACGACACGTATCGAACAGGCCGCACGTGCCTACATCCGCCACATCGATGACGTTGGTGGCATGGTCAGCGCCATCGAACAGGGCTACGTCCAGCGCGAGATCCAGGCCGCTGCGTATCGGTATCAACTCGAGATCGAGTCGAAAAAACGCGTCATCGTTGGGCTCAACGACTACCTCGGCGAAAGTGCTCCCATCCCCGTCATGAAGATCGATCCGCGTCTAGAAGCGGAACAGGTTGAACGAACACGGCAATGGCGAAGCGAGCACGATGGTCCCAAGAAGAGTGAAGCTCTGAGCACCATTGATCGTTGCGCGCGTGGTTCGGAGAATCTGCTGCCGCCGATCCTGCATGCGGTAAAACTAGGCGCCACCGTGGGAGAAATCAGCAACGTTCTCCGTGACATTTGGGGCGAACACATCGAAACGCTGACGATTTAGGCGACGTCATGTATCGCCCGGATCGTACAAACCGCGCTTCTTGAGCAGCGCTCGTAAATGATTCCGGGCGAGATCCGCCTGCCGCGAGGCCTTCGAAAGGTTGCCACCACAGCGACGGACAAGTGCGTCCAGGTACGCGCGCTCGAAGCGATCGATCGCTCGTCCCTTCGCTTCGGAAAACGTTCCTTGGAGGTCCAACGGATCTCGTTCGGCTTCGGAACCACGAAACCCAAACCCTTCGCCCGCAAGATCCTGCACCGTGATCTGCCCGTCTTGGCAAAGTGCGGCTGCTCGCGCGATGACGTTGCGTAATTCCCGGACATTTCCAGGCCATTTTCGAAGAGACAAACTGTGCAAAGCATCCTCGGAAATCGTGATGGCTTGTTCAGGCGTCGACACGTCCTGAAGAAACTGTTGGACGAGGATCGGGATGTCCGCTGGGCGAGCGCGCAACGGCGGCAATACGACACGCGCCTCCGCCAATCGGAAGTAGAGGTCCTCGCGGAATCGGTGCGCTTCGATCTCGACGCGTAGATCTCGATGAGTCGCGGCGATGAGTCGAAAATCGACGGGGATGACTTCATGCCCGCCCACGCGCGAAAAGCTCCGACTCTCCAGCACTCGAAGAAGTTTTGGTTGGAGTTCCAACGGTAGTTCGCCGATCTCGTCGATGAACAACGTTCCACCATGCGCGCGTTCGAAGGTGCCGATGTGCCGGGTATCCGCACCAGTAAAGGCGCCTCGTTCATGCCCGAAGAGGACACTCTCCGTCAGCGTTGGCGGAATCGTGGCCGCATCGAGCACCACGAACGGACCATCGTGGCGCGCTGAAGATGCATGAATCGCGCGTGCAAGTTCTTCTTTGCCCGTTCCCGTTTCACCTTGAGACAACACCGTGAGCGAACTTCGCGCGACGCGTTCGAGTGTCGCGAACAGTTCCCGCATCTCGACGGACACACCGATAAGCCCGCCGAATCGCGCCGCGTCACTGCCTCGCTCGGGTTCGGCGCGATCATCGACTTCGACACGCACGAGCGAATCACCCATGCGTAGAAGTGCGCCCGGACCAACCTCACCTTCGATCAACCGATGCGGACCAAGCCACGTCCCGTTCGTCGTTCCAAGGTCGCGCAGGAGGATGCGCCCCTCCGGTCGTCGTTCGAGTTCCACGTGCGTGGCCGAGACTTTTGGATCCGTAAGAACAAGGTCATTGGTTTGGTGACGCCCGACGGTCACGCGCGAACGCGTGACGAGAAGCATCTTGCCCACGCTCGGTCCTTGGGTAACGACCAATCGTGCAACACCACCAGCTGCACGAGCCGGGCGCGTACCAACTTCGGTCGTGGGTAATTTCTGGACAGCTTCTTCCGTCACGGCATCGTCCTGTCGCTACTCGAGAGTCTATTTCCGTGGTTTTATCACGGTTGGTGTCCAGCCTGCCGCGTACATGACGCCATCGACGAAGCAGGGCGCGAGATCAAAATCCCGCTTCGTCGATTCGTGAAAGTGGCGTGCGATTACGCGCCGAACTGCTGGCGGGCCGCGTGGACGCAGTGAGCGCCGGCTGCACGCGATTCGGCGGTGGTTCTGTTGTGGACTGCGCTGAAGGTACGTTTGACGCAAGTCTGAGCACGGGTGCAGAAGCAACCGATGAGCCCCTGACATCGGCAACCACCTCGCGCGCAGTCAGTGATGGCGCGCTTCTCGTACGATGCATGAAAAACGCAATCATCGACAACATAGCGATGATGGACACGATCGCCGCGACAAACCTTGGTTGGCGTCGTTGTGGAACCTGGTGTGACCGTTCGTCAGGGTCGACTGCAGGAGCCCGCGTTGCGGCTGCGAGTTGCATCGACAGCGCTTCGGCGTCCGCTGCCCGCTCTGATCGATTGGTACTCAAACAACGTTGGACGATCCGTACAACGGCGATCGGCACATTCGGCGCCACGTCGCGTATCGGGCGAACATCATGCCTACGAATCGCAGCAAGAACGGCATTCGTGTTTGGCGCGTCAAACGGTCGAGACCCCGTCAACATCTCGTACAACATGACGCCGAGCGCCCACACATCGGTTCGCGCATCGATGTCCGTTTGTCCAAGTGCTTGTTCGTAACTCATGTATTGCGGAGTTCCGAGCACTTGTCCCGTTGCAGTGAGCGTCGCGCAAAGTTGTGGATCGCCAACGGCAGACGACGCTTTCCCGATGCCAAGATCGATGATCGTGGGCACGACCCCGCTTGGACCTCGATGCAGTACGACGTTTGCCGGTTTGAGATCGCGATGCACGATGCCTGCTTGGTGGAGTGCAGCCACTCCACGCGTGATACCGAGCGTTAGCGTCACTGCATCCAACCATTCAAGCCTGGTTTCACGCGCCAAACGCTCTGCCAGTGTTTCGCCTTCGAGTAGGTCCAGTACGAGGTAGAGAAAACCGTCGTCGGTCTCTCCAACATCACGCACGCCTACCAAATGCTCGTGCTTTCCTCGCGCGAGAAGACGCGCCTCTTTCATGAAGCGATCGCGGATCTCGGCGCGCCATCCGGCAGCATCGAGCGATATCGTCTTGATCGCGACGTCGATGTTGTTGGTTCGGTCAAACGCTACCCATACGGTACTCATCGCGCCTTCGGCTAAAGGCCGTAGAATTTCGTAACGTTCCGCGAGGATCCGACCGACTTCCACTGCCGAAAGTTATCACGTCGAGAGACCTTTGAAGTACGGCGACTCAAGGCACGACAGCTGGCTCGATCACGATGCGATCATCAGTGGCGACATCGAGTGCGGCTTCGACGGAAACACGTAGGCCGTTGCATCGAAATTCCAAGACCGCGACGCCTTTCGGACGCTGGCGACAAGCGGGATCTTCCGAGACGTGGTCGATGAATTCACGTCGTACGACATCCGTCGCGCGTGACACCCCTGCAGCACGTCCGCTGGTGTCATCCGGAGCAATCGTTCGACCTCCAAAGGTTTCCTCGAGCCTCACGAACAGATCCGGTCCTCCCAGCGTCACTTTGCGTGGTCGTCCCGTTGCGTCTTGCGCAACCGCAATCTCGAACGTCGCTTGGTGTACTTCGAGCGTTTCCCCGTTGGTCGTTTCGTACGTTTCTTCGAGCAATTTTACGCAGATGCGCGTTGCTGGATTCTTCGGCTCATCGACGTTGGTGCAACGAGCTTTGGGGAGAGACAAACTCCAGGGAATAACCAATGTGGCTTTGGCTTCGGCGATCGGTCGCATGAACGCGACTGGATCCAGCCACATGCGCAAGGTGTTCAGAACTTCCTCGCGTGCCGCAGTTCTTCGAGCAGCGATGGCTCCGATCTGCGCGTCGACCGCCATGATTCCTGCATTGAAACCCGTCGGTCCGCGGGGTTTTTCCGCGCGCAGAAAAAGCAGTTGTCGCGTTTCGTCCGCATGCGGCCCTCGCGGGAGTGCAGCGAGATACGTGTACAAACCATCGGGTTTTTTGCGCAGTTCGTCGAAAAAGATCGGCTCGGCGACTTGGTAAAACGTACGCGTTTGCGCTGAAAACGCGCCGTCCGGGTAACGAGCGAGGTAACGAGCTGCCGCGACGATGCGCCCTTCGAACGTCGGTGACACACGCGTCTTTCGATACGTGAGCCACTCGTCTGACGACGTTGTTGTGGAGCGCAGAGACGCACACGCTGTCGTTCCCAAGACAATCGCCAGAACAAAAATTCGTAGATGCAGCACGTTTGTCATGGCGCACCTTCGATTGGACAGAAGTTGCATTCGGTTGGAATCGTGGCGCCTTGATCAGACACGAACGTTTCGTAGCCTTGGCAGCTCGTCGCTTCGAGTGCGTGAAGACAAACTTCACCATCCTGGGCGATGGGAAAACAACCTTCGGGAAACGACGTGGGCGTGAGCGCTGGGTCGCAAGCGCGAGCGCATGTGGCGCTGGCGATTTTGCACTCGTTACAACGCGCGCAGTCGAGAGTGGCCTTTTTTTTGAAGAACGCCGGTACGTCGAGATCCGTTGGTTTTGCTCCACAACTGCCGATGTCTCCGACCGTTGGAGCAGCTACCACGAGCACGAGGACAGCGGCGAGATGCAGGATCTCGATGCGTCGGCGAAAGGTTTGCGCTCCAAGTTTCATGGCAACACCTCGAAGTCGATGACCAGTCCCGCGGTCACCGAAACAACGGGATACGTCGGATATTTCTTCTCCCACGTACTCGCGCCATAAAAAATATTTCCGGCAATGTCGAGCGAAACGCCAAGCGTACCGGTCAAGAAAAACATGCCGCCCACAGCAGCTTCGCCGCCGACGTTCGTTTGTGGTGACAACACGATTGCTGGACCAACTCGCGCGTATCCGAGCAACCGCGAAGGACCTCGATAAAGCATCATGTATCCAGGCGTCAGTACCGCTTGATCGATGCCGGTGAGCGCAACGCTGAGCGCCAAAAATCCGCCGTGTTGCAAGCCGTCCGGTGCACCAAAAGCAAGCGCTGCGTTCAGCATGATGTATGGCGCTGTTGCGCTGAGTGATTCACCCGTGGTGCCAAACTGCGTAGCGAGTCGGTAGGGATTGTTGAAGCGCAGTCCGCTACCCACACCGATGCCCGCAAGTACACGTGCGTAACCGTGCGGTGGCGCTGAAAGTTGCTCGAGAAGTGCTGCTCGTTCGTTGGGCGAAAGTGCCTTCGCCGGTGTCGCTACAGGTTCGAGCGCATGAGCACTCGATTCAGCTGACACAAGCAGCCCGAGCGTCAGGAAGGCATTCGCTAAGCGTTGATGGCGCATGCAGATCGCTTCGGGGTCTTACCGCGGTAGGAGTCCGGTTCGCACGTGAAATGGGCGAGGAACGCAATCAGCTGCCAATTGTAGCGTTTACAGAGCGTCATCGCGGCGTTTGGCGGAAGCTCGAGGACGTTTCATCGCGGTGGCGAGCACCTTTTTGGCGAGCGTCGATAAACCGATGCCGGTGGGCTCGCGCGGCAACCAAGCAAGTTTTTCGTACGGTTCAGTCGTTGGTGTTCCAACGATGGCCAAGGGAAAACCATAGCCGCGACAAACGATCACTTGGAGTTCGCGATGCGTGAGTACATGTTCCACGCGTCCCACTTCGGACAACCGCACGTCGAGCTCGATGCCTGCTCCACCAAGTGCCGATCGTGCATCCATGATCGACGTTGCGGGCACCATCGGTGGTTCCCACAAGCCGCCGAAAAGTCCGTCTTCCTTGCGTCGCGCAAACAAGATCTGGCCTTCATGTTCAAGCACCACGGCCACCATTGGCACCTTCGGAGATGCCTTCTTGGCGCTCATGATCGGGAGATCGCGTTCTCTTCCTTGCGCTCGTGCCGTGCAAGATTCGCGTACAGGACAAACCAAACATCCCGGATCTCGAGGGATACAAATGGTTGCGCCGAGTTCCATCAACGCTTGGTTGAACTTGCCAGGTTCTTCTTTGGGAACGATTTGTTCCGCAATCGCCCATGCTTCGCGCATGCCGCCAGAGCTTTTCATGTCGTGCTCGATGGTGAACAGACGTGCGAGGACGCGGGCGACATTACCATCGACGAGAGGCACGGGTTTGTCGAAGGCGATGCTGGCGATGGCGCCTGCGGTGTACGGGCCGATTCCGCGCAGAGCACGCAAGCCAGGCACGTCGCTCGGAAAAACGCCGCCGTGTTTCTCGACGACCTCGTTTGCACACCGATGCAGCTCGCGCGCTCGGCGGTAGTACCCAAGGCCGCTCCAGAGCGAGAGCACTTCGTCGATGTCGGCACTTGCGAGCGCACGTACGTCGGGGAAACGAGACAAGAACCGCTCGTAATACGGGATGACGGTCTCCACACGTGTTTGCTGGAGCATCACTTCCGACAGCCAAATCGCGTACGGATCCCGCGTTCTACGCCAAGGAAGATCGCGCGCACTTTTGTTGAACCAGCGGACGAGTGCCGTGGCGAGAACGTCAGGTTTGTCGGCGCAGTTTGTCGTGGAGTTCGTCGAGGGGTTTTTCTTTTTCATCGAGCGTCGCGACAAACGCGTTCGACGTCGTCGGGCAGCTTGGGAATGTCCGCCGTGAGGTTCTCGTGGCCCGAAGCCGTCACCAAAATGTCGTCTTCGATGCGTATGCCGATGCCTCGATACATGTCAGGTACGTTTTCAGCGTTGGCGGGGATGTAGATCCCCGGTTCGATCGTGAACACCATTCCCGGCTCGAGCGTTCGCGGTTTGTCATTCAAGTAGTACAAGCCGACGTCGTGTACGTCCATGCCAATCCAGTGGCTCGTGCGATGCGGACAAAAAACTTTGTGTTTGTCCTTCGCGATGATCTCGGCGGGATCACCGGACAGGAGTTTTTCCTCGATGAGTCCGCGGACCATGATTTCGAGGGCAATTTGATGGATGGCATCGATGTTCGTGCCTGGTTTTACCGCGTCGATGGCGGCGAGCTGGGCTTCTAGCACGATGTTGTAAATGCGACGTTGCGCTGGGGAAAACGTTCCGTTGACGGGGAACGTTCGCGTCACGTCGGACGCGTAGAAGTCGTATTCGCAGCCTGCATCGATGAGCAGCAGCTCACCGTCTTCCATCCGTCGTCGACTGCCGTGGTAGTGGAGAGTCGTCGCGTTTGGGCCTGATGCGACGATGGGTATGTACGCGACACGTGGCGATCCGCTGTTCAAAAACACGCCACGAATGTGGGCATCGATCTCGTATTCGTAACGTCCGGGAGCAGCCAATCGCATCGCGCCGAGATGAGCGTCACACGTGATCGCGGCGGCCCGACGCATGGCCGCGAGTTCCGTTTCAGACTTGAAAAGGCGCAAATCATGTAGGCCGCAACGTTCCGGTTCGACGATTTCACTTGGCCAAACCCCGTTGCCACGACGTCCTTTTGCGCGAACGGAACCGATCGCGCGAAGGATACGATCGTCGAAGGAACGAGTCGTTCCGAGTTCATAATAGAGACGTTGATGCGCCCTCAGATGCTCGACAATTTTCTCGTCGAAGTCACTCATGGTGTATGACGCATCGACTCCGTACGTAGCTTTGGCTTCCTCGATGGAGGGGCGCGGGCCATCGTAAACTTCGATGACCGGATCGCGTGGCCGAATGAACAAGACAAACTTGTGGTCGGGATGGTTTGGCGAGACGACGAGAACGGAACCCGGATCGTCGAAACCCGTCAGGTAATGGACATCCGAGTGTTGACGGTATTCGTGGTGAACTCCGTTGTTGCGAACAACTTCAGGTGCGGCGCGCAAGACGAGCGCTCCATCAAGGCGCTCGAGCAGCGCTTTACGACGATCGGCAAACACGTTCATAGCGGCGAAACACTAGCGGATCCGGCACGGCACACGCGACGTCAAACGACGGCATTTTTGTCTCTCGTGTTCCTCTTGGCGTCGTTCGTTGGTTGCCAAGAAAAAGCGCGACCATGGGAGCAAACGGGGGAAAATGCAGCGCCTCCGTGGCCCACATCGTCAACGGCCAAACCGCTGCTTTCCCCGACGTTTGTCCAAGCCGCCGCGCTCGCTCCTAGTGGCAGCAGCGTGGGGTCATTGTCGCCCGATGAACCCCTGCCCTTGCCAGTGCGCGTCGGGGGCCCCTGGGTGCGATGTTATGGCGACTTTCGTCTCGAAGGACCGCTGCTCGCGGATCTGACCCGGCTCACGATGCTTTGTGGTCCAGCGAATGGCATGCGCAGATTGTCGAAAAATCCTGTCGAAGGAGATGTTGCCGAAGGCAGTACTCCCGTGACGATGCCGTTCGAGGCCAAACGCGGATTTTGTTATCGCGTCTTCGCCGTGGCGGAACCGTCAGTGACGGATCTTGATGTGGTGGTGCGTTCGAGTCGCGGAGTGGCGATCGCACAGGATCACGGTGAAGATAGGTGGCCGATCGTCCAGCCTGATCGACCATTTTGTCCGCTTGAAAATGATGCGATGAGCATCGAATTGACTGCTCGCCACGGTAAAGGGCATGCCGCAGCTGAAGTGTGGATGCTGCGTGCAGCAATGCGTGATTGACGTTCGGGCTCGTTGTCGCTACTGACCCGCACACGGATGGGTGAAAATGACGACACGGCGCACCGTGACGACACTTCGGAAGTCGAAAAACCCGAAGAACGGCGGCGCTCGTTCGATCGCGCGATTCCGGAAATGCTCAAGCGAGCGGTTGAAAAAGCCGTCGAAACGGGCGTAGGTCGGTTGAGCGAGGGTCCCGACGGCTTAAGGAACTTCATGGGTGACATGAAGGTTCCAAAAGAAGTCCTGCACTACCTCTACCAACAGGTCGATGACACCAAGGCGGGCCTGTATCGCGTGGTTGCCAAAGAGATCCGCGACGTCATTGAACACACGCAATTTGCTGATGAAATCACGAAAGTACTGACGAAGCTTTCGTTTGAGATCAAAACAGAAATTCGTTTCATTCCGAACGATGCACGATCGAGTGACAAAGCGAACGACGACGACGACGACGGGGACGGGGAAAGGTCGAGCGACCAAGGAGACGGGGCAACGGCCACGACTTCGCACGGCCTGCCCAAACCGACGGTTTCATCGCAGGTGACGATCAAAGACCGCACGAAAGACGTGCGGCGCGAGCGCAAGAGACGCGAGGGGACGTGACGACGAAGAAGCCCAAGACGGGTGGTGAAATCGATTCTTACTGCACGAAGTGCAAACTTGACTTGACGCACCGGATCATCGCCATGGTTGGCGACGAGGTGAAGAAAGTCGAGTGCAAGACGTGTGCTTCGCACCACCTGTATCGCCGCCCGAAGAGCGAAAAATTGATCGCCGTTGCGCCGAAAACAAAAGTCGTCGGGACCAAGCGTGAAGCGGGTGAAGAACGTGAGCGGCGTCCCGGGGGCGTGAAAGCCGTGGCCGCTGCGCAACGTGAACGAGAGCAAACGTTGCAGTGGGAGCACGCGATTGCGGGTCAACCGATGGGCGCATTCAAGCCCTACCGCATCACACTGGTCCTTGGTCCAGGTGAACTCGTGCGGCATCCGAAGTTTGGCGATGGTGTCGTCGCTCGAGTGATCGATCGTGGCAAGGTCGAGATCCTTTTTCAAGACGGTCCGAAGACGATGGCTCACGGCCAGACAGTGTGAATTCGTTCGAGCTTCAAAACTTTGGGCACATACGATGAATGCGCTACCTTGCGGCGCGCGTGGCAGACGAAGCAAAGCAAACACCGACGACGGTAAAGAAGCGGCGTTGGCCGCGACGTATGGCCATTGGCTTGGCCGTGACGATGGTCGGCATCGGTGGCGTTTGGTACGGAATCCACAACATCCCTGGGTTTGGCCCGGCACTTGCGGATGGCGTTCGAGCCGTGCTCGGTCCCTCCTTCGTCGCATGGATTGAAGACACTGCCTACGGCGTCGCGGACGACATCAACGTTTGGCGTCACAAGGACGATGCACCGCAGACGTTCTGGGACGTACCCGCAAGCGCGCAACCCAACGCTCTTCCAAATGTGCCAGCGGTGGCTTCATCAGCGGATGCCAAGGCTCCGACAAACCCGAATGGCGCCGCATTTCCACCACCGCATTTCGAAGCCCCCTTCCCTGGCGTAGCAACGCCAGCAGATGGCATTTGGCTCGCACTCGAAGAAGGACGACGTGGTGACGATCTGCCGATGCTTGCGAAGAGCATCGTGCACCCCGATAAGAAACGACCGTTTGCCGCGGTCGCCGTGGTGGCGATGGATCTAACGCGAATCACCGTGAACCTCATCGCGGGTACGACGGAGCCGCAGTCGGACAAGGTTTCTCTTGCCGAACGCCCCGGCACGATTCCTGCCGCCGAGCATGCGAACTTGATCGCGGTGTTCAACGGCGGATTCAAAGCGCTTCACGGCCAATACTCAATGATGCTCGGCGGTAAAATTTTTCTACCACCGCGCGATATCGCCTGCACCGTGAGCCTCTATCGAGACGGATCGATACGTATTCGGACTTGGCCCAACGTGTCGTCAACACAGTCCGACATGGTTGCATATCGACAAACTCCACCGTGTTTGGTCGAGCAAGATGTTCTGAATAACAAACTCACGGAATCGACCAAGAACTGGGGAGCGACCGTGAGTGGTGAAACCGTCATCCGTCGCTCGGCGATTGGAATCGATGCGTCCGGAAAAACCTTGTTCTACGCGCTCGGTGAAGCGGTGACTGCGCAGTCGTTGGCGACAGCCATGAAAGCTGTTGGAGCACGCGACGCAGCGCAGCTCGACGTGAACTACGCGTACCCAAGATTCTTGTTTTTCGATCATCCACCTGCAGCGGAACGACGTGCCGTGATGTCGCTCGTGCCGCATGTCGACTATCGCTCGCTCGACTACGTAAAAGAACCGTCGCCGCGGGACTTTTTTTACATCACGCGCAACAGTCTCTAGAAGTTTGAATCCAAGTCGTGATTTGGATGCTCGCTTCGCGCGCGTGGGACGCGCGCTGCGCGAGGCTTTGTTTACGATGGGGGGCTT
>JANORL010000120.1:0-2510 GCA_031415295.1 Polyangiaceae bacterium
CCAAAAGACGAGCCGACTGCTCTGCCCCCCATACCCCCCGTCCCCGCAGGAGAATCGGAGCGGCGCCCTCAATTCTCTAATCCGGCGGGGTTTGGGGCTGCACGCCCCATCGTCAACTGGGTAGAGGGAAAATGTCGAAAGCGCGCAGCGCTTGTCGACATTTTTCCTGACTAAGGTTGAGCGCGAAGCGCTCAACCGGTCGACAAACGCTAGAGGAAACTACTCCGCGTCCGCGGGACTTGCGAGACCTTGGAACACGGGAACGCGTGGCCGCAAGGTACGTTGGTCGGGACGAACGAGGTCGCGATCGAGCGAGTCGCCGTAGAGTCGCAACATCGTTTCCGCCTGCGTGAGCGCTTCCGGAGTATCGACGTCGATCCAACGCGCATCGCCCACATCGCACGCGAAGAACATTCCGCGTTGAGCAAGTGCACGGACTCCATCGGAGAGCGAGCAATCGCCTTGCGCGGAGTAGACCCGATCGAGCGATTCAATGAGCGACGGTCCGATACGAAACACGCCAGTGTCCAGTGCGTCGTACGTGGGCAACTCTTTGCTGATGTCAGTGATGACACCCGAATCGCTGCGCACCTTCGTCGCATCGTCGATGTCGAAACAACGACCGATGGCGTAATCGACGCCGAGGGCGGCGGCGCCTTCAGGCAAGTCGAACGCGTTGAGTCGACGCACGATGGCTGGTGCGTAGAGGTGATCGGCCATGGTCAAAAGCGTGTTCGGCTCGACAAACTCACGCGCGACCAAGAGCGACACGCCGTTCTTCTTTTGGAACTGCGTGTTAGAAACGAACGAGATCGTCAACCCCAACGATCCTTCGGCCTCGAGCGCATCGCGAATGAGGTCCTGCTTGTAGCCGGTGACGATCACGACTTCACGAATACCTTCGCCAGCGAGTGTCCGCAGGATGCGAAGGAGAAGAGGAGTTCCCGCAACCGACTTCAACGGTTTCGGAAAAACCTCGCCGCTCACGAGGCGCGAGCCAGTTCCTGCCGCGAGCACGATGGCTCGTTTCATCGGTTGTGTTTCAAGCATGAAAGGTTCGAGTCCCAAGTTGAAGCACGCCCCTCGTAGCATGCATTCCGCCAGCAAAACAACGCTCTTTGGTCCACGTCGAGGTGTGGTGTGACGGCGGTGTCAGTGTTGCAAAAGCGCAACAGTCGCTGAGCATCGACACAACCACTCAGCGCCATCGCAACTGCGGAGCACGAGCGTGCTGCGTGAGGTGCGATGGAGACATGGACAGTGTTCGAAGCAAACGAGAGGCCAATCGAAGTGCCACCAGAGGTTCGCACTTCGATGGCGCGATCCACGGGCGTAAATGCATGCGACACGTCATGCTCGCTGGCGCGCGTGCCAGACGCGTGCGCAGAATTTTTGTTCCGAGCTTGGCCCGATCGACGCGAGGCCTGAAGCGTGGAGGATCGTCCGTGAAGCAGCCGCAAGAAGTGAAGAAGCCCGACGGTAAACTCGCCGTGCTCTTGCCTGGGCTTGGAGCCGTATCAACGACCACGATGGCTGGAGTGATGTTGGCACGCCGCGGCCTTGGTGCGCCCATCGGTTCGTTAACCCAACTCGCCACGATCCGCCTCGGAAAACGCACCGACAACCGGTCGCCACTCATCCGCGATTTCTTGCCCCTCGCGTCTCTTCCCGAACTCGAGTTCGGCAGTTGGGATCTCTTTCCAGACAACGCGTACGAATCAGCCAAACACGCCGAAGTTCTCGAAGCGCGACACCTCGACCTGGTCCGCGACGAACTCGCCACGGTCAAACCCATGAAGGCCGTGTTTTATCCCGAGTACGTCAAACGCTTGCAGGGCCCGCACGTCAAAACGGGAACGAACAAAGCCGACATGGTCGAACAAGTGCGCGACGACATCCGCACGTTCATCAAAGACAAAGGTTGTTCACGTGCAGTGGCTGTCTGGTGTGGGTCGACGGAAATTTATTTCCCGCCGACCGACGTTCACGCATCGATCGAATCGTTCGAAGCCGGACTATTGAAGAACGATCCCGCCATCTCGAACTCGCAGATCTACGCCTGGGCATGCATGAAAGAACGCGTGCCCTACGCCAACGGTGCACCGAATCTCTCGGTCGACTTCCCCGCCGCATGGGACCTCGCCAAGCAGAACGGAGTGCCCATTGCTGGCAAAGACTTCAAGACCGGGCAAACCTTGATGAAGACGATCATCGCCCCCGGACTGAAGGCCCGAATGCTTGGTTTGTCCGGGTGGTTTTCGACGAACATCCTCGGCAACCGCGACGGCGAAGTGCTCGACGATCCCGATTCGTTCAAGTCCAAAGAAGTCTCGAAACTGGGCGTGCTCGAGTACATCCTGCAACCGCAGATCTACAAGGAGCTTTACGAGAAGCTCTACCACAAGGTCCGCATCGAATATTACCCGCCTCGAGGTGACGCCAAGGAGGGTTGGGACAACATCGATTTGTTCGGATGGCTTGGTTATCCGATGCAAATGAAGATCAACTTT
>JANORL010000121.1:0-2514 GCA_031415295.1 Polyangiaceae bacterium
TACATGGTTCGTCCGCTTCGCGGTCGAACCACAATGAATGAAAATTCTCGAACACTCCGCTGCTAAATACCAACTCCTACGAAGCGCAGCTTTGAGAGCATACGAAGCGCAGCTTTGGGAAGCTTGATTTCTCGGCGCTGCGGCGGGGCCCCGCTGTTTGAGCCCGGCCTTGGGACGGGCGAGTTCGGGGTGCCAAGGTGCAGAGAAATCAAGCTTCCCCAAAGCGGACGAAACCATTGACCACTACGGTTCAACCACGCCCTGCGGCGCTTTGCCTCCTGGTACGTTCGTTCCTTTGATTGAGAGAACGTAGGCTGTGGCCACGCGAACGCGTTCTTCACCAATCAGACCGACCCACGCCGGCATACCATTTTTGGTGAAACCATCCTTGACGGTCATATAGACTTGCATCGGCTTGCTACCGTGAAGCCAATTGCCGTCTGTTAGGTTTGGCCCAATGCCGCCACCACCTGCGGGACCATGACAACTGAGGCAGTTTTTCTGGTAAACCTCTTTTCCTTCAGCTTTCGCCGCTTCGTTTTTCGCCATCGCGACGAGATTGGCGTCGTTGGCTGCTCCCATCGCCTTCAGTTTCGCAGCTTCAGCTTCCGCAGCTTTCGCCTGTTCAACAGCAAACGCCGCCATCGGCGATGGAAACACACGCAAGGCTTCGTACGCCATCCAATAGAATACGGCGAAACCCACCGCCGCGTACAACGTAGCGAGCCACCATTGCGGCAAATGATTGTCTGCCTCCAGAATCCCATCGTATTCGTGGACGATTTTTTCTTCGCCGCTGTCGGGCGAATTCTGTTCATTCGACATGATGCACCTCTTGAAGGTCATCGGTAGGGTCTTGGTGATGATGGACGACGCGTGTTTCGTCTGCGAAAAGCGGTAACGCCGCAACATCCGCATAAGCTTCGGGACGTTTTGCGTACGTACGAATGACCCATGCCGCAAAAACGACCAGGAAGAGAAAGAGCGCGACAAGCGGCAAAGCCAACAGAGGACTTTGCGCAATCGGTGCAAGAAATGCTTGTTTCACAGCGTTCTCCTCTCAGTGCCCAGTTTGTACATTTGGGGCTACGGGTCGCCTTTGGCGCCCTTCGCCCCAAGCCCCAGGGGCCGATGAGTTCGTCATGGTCACAGGCGCGACCGCGGGAGCCGCGGGTACAGGCGCGGGGCCGCGACCAATACGTTGCAAATACGCGGTCAGTGCAACGAGTTTGCTTGCTGGGTTCGCTGCAATGCCCTGCGTTTCGAGATCCACCACGATTTCGGATGCTTGCGCCGCCGCGTCTTTCGGGGCCGCAGCGATATCATCCGGTGTGTACGGTACCCCAATGCTCCGCATGGCGCGAAGTTTGGCCGTCGTGTCATTGAAGTCCACAGGATTCCGCTCGAGATGCGCGTAGGAAGGCATATTCGAGCCATTCGACACGGAACGCGGATCGATCATGTGTTGCCAATGCCAAACGTTCGAGTATTTGCCACCGAGACGCGCCAAATCCGGTCCGGTACGTTTCGATCCCCATTGGAATGGATGATCCCAACGCGAATCGTCCAGTTTCGAAACTTCACCATAACGCGACGTCTCGAAGCGAAAAGGACGAATCATCTGCGAATGACACGTGTAACAACCTTCTTCGAGGTACACGTCGCGTCCTTCGAGTTCCAACGCACGATAGGGAGGATTGTTTTTCTTGGCCAGTTCCGCGTCCGTTTGTTGCAGAATGATCGACGGAACGATTTCGGCCACACCACCAACGAGCACCGCAAGAACTGTCAGCACCGTGAAGAGAAGCGCTCGACCTTCGATGATCGAATGCCACGTGGGTTTGTCGGGACGCGTCGTCAACGTCGTGAAAAAGATTCCGAAGAACCCAATGACGAGCACGAGTACGATAAACGCGAGGGCCCCCATAGCATCGGCATAACCCGCCATGAGTAGGAACGTAATGGCTAGAACCGCGATAATCACCGGGGACGCGAAAATGATGCTCTTCCAATCGGGTTCCTTCTGCAGTTTCACTTCAATGACGACTTCGGCTTGACCGTCGACAGCCGCGCCGCTTTTTGCTGTTTTCCACAAGTTCCACGCCATGACGATCATACCGATGAGGTACAAAGTGCCGCCAAACAGGCGCGTCCAATACATCGGCTTGATGGCTTCGAGCGTTTCGACGAAGTTGGGATACGTCAAATTGCCCTGTGCATCGACTGCTCGCCACATCATGCCTTGCGTGATGCCACTGACCCACATCGAAATGATGTAGAGAAGAATGCCCACGGTGCCGATGTAGAAATGGAGATCCGCAGCTCGGCGCGAATAGAGCTTCGTACCGTAGAGCCTGGGGACCATCCAATAGAACATGCCTGCGGCCATGAGACCATTCCAGCCGAGCGCTCCACCATGTACGTGTCCGACGATCCAATCGGTGTAATGGGCGAGCGACGAGACGCTTTTGATCGAGAGCAGCGGCCCCTCGAACGTGGCCATGCCATAGAACG
>JANORL010000122.1:0-13354 GCA_031415295.1 Polyangiaceae bacterium
GCGCGTGGGGGTTCCGCATGAAAAACGCGGGAATTGGTTTGACCGTGCACATGGGGCCTCGTGGCGTTGACGATGGGGTGCGCATTGACGATGAAGGAGACACCTGCCCCGCCTCAAATGGCGGTTGGCACCTTTTTCAAAGGTGGTTGACACCTTTTTCGGCGAGGATACCTCGAAGACCTCGAGAACAAAGGCACGACGCACCTGCCCATCATTCTCCCCGTCGTGCTGCACCATAGTGAAAACGCGTGGACATGTCCGAAGCGATTTCGCGAATACTTCGACGTTCCCGAAGAAATACTCCACGTAATATCGCCGTATACGCTCGATTTTGGCATTCTACTCGACGATGTCAGTAAAGTCGACAGTGCGGCGCTGATGGCGAGACCCATGACGCCCGAAGGCCGACTCGTCCTGTTTGCGCTGCGCTTCGGACGAACCCCCGTCCAGTTTATGGCGCAATTGCCGAACATGGTCCCGGCTCTATTGACTTTGCGACGTCAGCCGCATGGGGGACTTGTCATCGCGGCAGTGATCGTGTATCTAAAAACCGTCGGCAAGGTGCTCGAGGAGGATGTGCGTATGGCGTTGCAACAAGCCGTAGGAGAGTCCATCGCGGACGAGATCCTCTTTGGTGCTGAAAGGCGATACGAACGAGGTGTCCGCGATGCGGAACTCAAGGGCGAACTCAAGGGCGAACGCAAACTCCTGAAGCGACTGCTCGGTCAACGGTTCGGCACGTTGTCTCCAGAAGCCATCGCTCGCATCGAAGCGGCCGCGTTGGACGACCTCGAAGCGATTGGCCTTCGCGCGTTCACCGCCACGACCCTCGAAGAAGTGCTCGGCAAACCACCGAACGAGCCGAGTTGACTGGAACACGCACGCTTGAACTTCAGCGGCGCTCTGCTTCCTCGGTCCAGATACGCCGGTTCTCCTCTTTTTCTGAGCAAATATAAATACTATAGGCAGATGCCCCAATGCGAACGCAAGCGCCGACTTGGGACGTTTCGAGCTTTAATGCTGAAGCGAGACTCGAACGGTCGATCGAGAAATTTTTATCGCCAAATCCATCGCGCATTGCATTGCCGCTGGATCAGCCAATGCTTTGCCCGCAATATCGTATCCCGTGCCGTGATCGACACTCGTGCGAATAATGGGCAATCCGAGCGTTACGTTAACGGTTTTTCCAAACCCAACCAATTTGCTCGGAATCGTCGCTTGATCATGATACATGGCCACGACGCCGTCGTAATCGCCGGACGCATGTTTACGAAATGCAGTCTCGGCACCAATGGGACCTTGAAGCATTGCTGAATATCCTTCAGTCGCGAGACGTGTCCGCGCTATTTGAATGCCCGGATCAATTTGCGTCGTTTCTTCGTCGCCCAATAGACCGCCTTCGCCCGCGTGAGGATTGAGCGCGGCTATGGCCACGCGGGGTGACTCGACACCAAGCGCGACCAAAAGTCGTACGATCCAGTAAGTACTCGTCGCCACCGCGTCGGGCGTAATGGCCGCAGGCACGCGCGCCAAAGGCAGGTGCGTCGTGACAAGCGCCGTCGTGATCATCGCCGAACGAAACGCCATCACCACCTCGAGCGCGCCCAGTCGCTCCGCAAGCCATTCCGTGTGCCCGGAAAAACCCGCTGCGCCTGTCGCACCGCTCGTGGCGATCGCATGTTTCGACACGGGCCCAGTCACGAGTGCATCCACGATGCCCCGCTGAGTCATCGACATGGCTTCTTCGATCCACGCAAGTTGCGCCGCGCCATCTTCAGCCACAGGCGCGCCAAATGCCGACAACCGACTGAGCCTCTTGCTTGCTGCCCACACGCCGATTTTACCCCTTTCGAGCGTCTGCACGTCCGCTGGAAACTCGACGAGACAAAGCCTGTTCGCATCGATCTGACGAAGCGACGCGGCACGACGAAGCACATCGATGTCGCCCACGAGAATGCACGATGCATCGACAGTTGCCGCGGCGAGCACCGAAAGTTCGGGTCCCGTTCCACTTGGACAACCAACACTCACAGCAATCGCAGGTCGTTTCATGCGTTCAAAAATCCGTTCGATTGTTGGCGTAAAGAAGCCGCGTGCTGATCGTCCTCCGAATCTTCAGGCCCGTCGTCTTCGCGGACGCTTCCCGGTGTCTCGAGCTTGTATCCCGCTCCGCGCAACGTCGCGAGCGGCAGTGCAGCACCAAACTTCGTGCGTAACCTGGTCACGTGAATGTCGACTGTCCGCGGTCCACCTTCGTAACGATTTCCCCACACACGACGCAACAGTTCGTCTCGTGAAACCACCTTGCCGCGACGTTCACAAAGATACGAGAGCAACGAAAACTCCTTCGCAGTGAGCGCTACGGGTTGACCATCGATGCACGCTTCGTGTGCAGATCTGTCGACGACGAGACGCCCGATCTTGACGCGTTCTTCCGTCGCGAATTCGCTCCGTTGCCATTCGACTTTACGAATCCGTGCGTAGAGTTCGGCGGGTACATACGGCACGAGAACGAAATCGTCGAAGCCTGCCGTCGGGTCGAGACGCGAGACATGCGCGACGGAAACAGCAGCGATCGCAGAGACTCCTTCGAGGCGTTGGTCTCGACGAACTGCGCGCAGAAGACCTATGGCGAGGTCGGGACGTTCGGGTGTTTCGACGAGGATGACGCGAACTGGATCGTCATTATCGCGAATGACTCGACTTGGTTCTTCCCACATCTCGAGCGTGCGCACCTCGGCACCGAGCGCGCGTAACGTTTGCGCGGCGCCTTCTTCGCGTTCGAGTTCGGGACCATGCCCGACGATGAGAATGAATGAGCGGCGGGGCATTGACGTGCTGCGTATAAGCTGCACGAGGGGCTTGGGCAAGCGGGCAGATCAGCCGATCTTCGTGCCGCCTACGGTGATGCGATCGATTTTGATCGTTGGACATCCGACGCCAACAGGGACGCTCTGACCATCCTTGCCGCACGTCCAAATTCCGTCCGATGTCGCGAGATCATTTCCGAGCATGGAGACCTGACCCAGCACCGCAGGACCGTTGCCGATGAGGTTCACGCCTTTCAGCGGGCGGGTGATCTTGCCGTCTTCGATGAGGTAACTTTCCGTCAACGAGAAGACGAAATCGCCGTTCGAAATATCGACTTGGCCACCGCCGAACTTCTTCGCAAACACACCGCGTTTGACACTCGAAACGATCTCGTTCGGATCGTGTGGACCACCGAGCAAGATGGTGTTTGTCATGCGTGGCAATGGTACGGAGCCAAAGCTTTCTCGACGCCCGTTCCCTGTCGCCTTGATCTTATAGTGCTTGGCGCTCAAACGATCGTGCATGTAGCCAACGAGTTTGCCGTTTTCGATGAGCACGCTCTTTTTCGGATCGTTGCCTTCATCGTCGACGTTGATCGATCCGCGCGACGAACCAAGCGTTGCATCGTCGACGACAGTGCACAGAGAACTCGCGACGGACTGCCCCACCTTGCCCGCATAGTTCGACGTGCCCTTGCGATTGAAGTCGGCTTCGAGTCCGTGACCGACGGCTTCGTGGAGCAAGATGCCGCTGTCGCCTGGAGCGAGCACGACGTTCATTTCGCCAGCGGGAGCTTCTTCAGCGTCGAGCATCACCATGGCGTGTCGGGCTGCTTCACGCGCATGCCATTCGGGTGATCGATCTTCGAAGTACTCGGCCATCGTCATCCGACCGCCACCGCCGCTCGATCCTTCTTGGCGTTTGCCGTCGCGTTCGGCGATCGCGCGAATGCCAAATCGAAACAGAGGTTGTGTGTCGTGGGCCATGACGCCGTCGCTCGTGGCGATGAGCACTTCGCGAATTTCTTCGGAGAAACTCACTTCGGCTTTCAAAATGTGCGGGTCTTGCGCGAGCGCTGTGGCACTGGCGCGTTCGAGCAGCGCGCGTTTGTCCGCGCCTGGAATATCGAGGGACACGAGCGGCACGTCGTAACGTTGTGGCAACGATCGCGACTCGAGTTTGACCACGGGTGTGGCAGCTTTACTCGTCGCGATTTGAGCCGCGGTTTCCGCGGCGCGTTTCATCGCCTCCCACGTGAGATCTTCGGTGTAGGCGTAACCGGTGGCATCACCGCGTAAAACGCGGATACCCACACCCATGGAAACGCCACGGGACGCGGCTTTGAGAATGCCTTCGTCGAAGGTAAAACCTCCTCCGGCGCGGTATTCGAAAAAGATGTCGGCGTATTCGCCACCCTTGGCGAGGGCGACGGCCAAGAGGCGGCCGCAGAGGTCGGCGTCGACTGCACTGTCTCCGCCGGGAGCGAACGGGGCGCGATAGGCTGCACTTTGCGTCATCGAGACAGCAACTCTAGAGCGACCAGCGCAGCGGGTCGAGCGATCGTCGCGCAAAGTCGTGCCGGGATCGTGATGAACGTCGCCAGTGAACGCAGAAAAGTCGACCACATGAGACTGACCGGGTAACGGATGGGGGCGTGTGGAGTTCGACCTGCACGATCCGCTGTTTGAACATTGGGGCTACGGGTCGCCTTTGGCGCCCTTCGCCCCAAGCCCCTGACGGAAAAAACGACGAATTTTCGAGGATGACCATGACGAACCCTTCCCAGTTTGCGCTCGTATGGGTCCACATTGTGGGCAACCTCGTTTGGATCGGTTCGATCCTGGCCGTTGCCGTAACGATCACGGGACAAACGGGAGACGCGAAAGTTCGTGGCGAACTTGGTTTACGCATCTACCGAATGTTGTCAGTGCCTGCATTCGTCTTGTCGTTTGTCGCGGGCACGGTGCGTCTGTTGATGGATACGAAGTACTACTTGTCGGAACATCACTGGATGCATGGCAAGCTCTTGTTTGCTCTTGTCGTGATCGGCATTCATCACGTCATCGGCAGTCGCGCGAAAAAGCTTGCGCGCGGAACTGTGCAAGACGCGGGACCGACTGCTACGATGGCACTCGTATTTCTCGTGTCGGCGATCATCGCGTCGTTCTTCGTGATTTTCCGAGTGCCTGACTGAGTCGGCGAGTGGAAGCGATTTTTGAGCGTGTTTTTTGACCATGAAAAGGCCGACACGAACCGAGCGAGAAAGCGCTGCTTGAAGCGTTTTGAAGGTATGTGTTTGGACCGTGCTTGTGCACGGAAGTCCGTTCCGATAGATCCGGTAGATATCGTGATGTAGGAGCACTTGCGGGCGCATTTTTGGCTCGCATGATTGCTCTCTCGAGGAGAATTCCATCACCGTGGCGGTCGATCGCGACAAGGTGCTCCGAGCAGCGCAGAAATTCGTCGAAGGCAAGCGCTGGGACAAGGCGATCGCCGAGTTCCAGAGGCTCGTCGCCGAAGATCCGAAAGACGTCCGCATTCTGCTCAAGGTCGGCGATTGCTACATGCGGCTCGAGCAGTACGCCGAGGCGATCGAGACCTATGAAAGCGTCGCGCGCATCTACATCGAGGCTACGGAGCAGAAGCCAGCGGAGCCGCTGAAGGCCGTTCGCGTTTACAAACAAATTCTCGACATCATTGACAAACGCGCACCGAAGTTGATGGAACGGTTTGGTTGGGTGCTCCCAACCCTCGCCGAACTCTACTTGGGCCTTGGTTTGACCAGCGATGCGTCAGCGACGTACGAAGATCTCGCGACGCGTTTGCACAAAGCGGGCAAAGAAAAAGAATCGATCGAATCGCTGAAAAAAGTGGTCGAAATCGATCCGAACAACCCGATGCCCCGGCTGCGTTTGGCCGAAGCACACAGTCGGGCAAAAGAAGCATCTGCAGCGATCGAGCAACTTGGGACGGCGTCGGAACTGCTGGTGAAGGCAGGACGGCGTGACGATGCACTGAAGGTTGTCGAGCGGGCTTTGACGATCAAAGCCGAGAGCAAATACGCGCGCGCTGCGGCGAAAATGTATCTCGAACGCGATGGGGCGAACGACGCCATGACGGCGCTCGCCAAATTGCAGATCGCGTTCAAGGAAAACCCAAAAGATCTCGATACGCTGACACTGCTCGCGCGTGCTTTCGACAGACTCGGTCAAGGCCCCAAGGCGACCGAGGTGCTGAAGGAAGCGGCACGTATCGCCAAAGAGGCGAAAAATTTCACTAAATTCGAAGAATTTTTGCAATCGCTGCTGACACGTGCGCCCGACGATGACGTCGTTCGGCAACTCGCAGCAGGTCGCCCCAGAGCGCAAGCGATCGTCGAAGAAGAGTCCGTCATTGTCGTCGAGGAAATGACGGAAGAGGATTTGCCGCCGGTGTCGGACGAAGCGCCGGCCCCGCATTACGAGGCTCCGCAGCCCGACGACGCCCTACGTGCGCGTCAGATCTTGCAGCAAGCCGAAGCGTATTATGCGGTGCACGATTATGCTTCGACGATTACCATTTTGCGCGACGGCGTGGCTATGGTGCCAGGGTCTCGCGACTTGCACTCGAAGCTTTGCGATGTGCTCATCGAAGCTGGAGATCAAGATGGCGGCATTCGCCAGATGCTCGTCTATGCGCAGCGATTGAGCATTGAAGGCGATATACCGGCAGCGGCCAAACTGCTCGACGAAGTATTGCTCATTGATCCGGCGCAGCCCGACGCCATTCAAATGCTGCGTGCACTCGGGTACGACGTCGCTGCGCCACCCAATGCCAATGATTATCAGGGGTACGATCAACAAGCATACGATCCCAATGCGTACGATCAGCAAGCGCATGATCCCAACGTTTACGACCCCAATGCAGTAGCAGCCCAGCAAAATCAGGGTTTTGATTTCGCGGAATCGTACGTCGGAGGAGCCTACCCGCAGCAATACTCGCAGCATCCGGCGCAGGGTCAGGTAGCGGTTCATTACGCGGACCAGGGGCATTACGCACAGGTTCCACAAGCGTCGCCGTCGCAATATGGTGGCACGCTCGACGAAGATGTTCTCGAGCAAATCGACTTTTTTGCCAATCAAGGATTGCTCGAAGATGCGCGGCAGCTATTGGATGACCAATTGCTCCGTCTGCCGAATCATCCGATGTTGCTTTACAAGCGCACGGAAATCGAGCAAATGGGGCGACCGTCGTATGTCCCCCAAGTTCCGGCGGAAGGGTTCGAGCAAAAGCGCAGCGAATACCCGCCGGACGAGAATGCCGAAGACATCGCACGGATGCTCGACAACATCGATAATTTCGCTTTCGAGCAACCAGCGGCGGCGGCGCAAACAGAATATCCGCAATGGAATGTCGACACGGTATTCCAGCAATTCAAAGCGGGTGTCTCGGCGCAAATATCGGAATCCGACGCTGCGACGCATTACGACCTCGGCGTGGCATACCGCGAAATGGGTATGTATGCCGATGCGATCAACGAATTCGAGGTCGCGGCACGTGACCCACTGAGAGAATGCGTTTGTCGTTCCGTCATCGGGATGATTCACTTGCAATTCGGTAACGTGGATGCCGCCATTGCTGCGTTTCAACGGGGTCTCGAAGCGCCGCAAAAGACACACGATCAAGAATTGGCGCTCGCCTACGAAACGGCCGACGCGTACGAAGCGCGCAAGAACCCCGAATCAGCGCTTTATTACTTCAAACACGTCGCGACACTCGATCCGAGTTACCGCGACCCTCGTGGCGGCGTCCAAGACCGCATTCGCAGACTCGAACCAACTCCCGTCAATCCCGCTACCGCGCGCACTGCCCGCCAAGATTTGCTCAGCAGCGACGATTTCGACGCAGCCTTCGACGATTTGTTCAGCAGCGGCAAATTGTCCTGAGACGTCACCTCCTGCAAATCTCACAAGAAAGCAAGGGCCAGCTTTTGATGATTTCCCATCACCCCGAGGTCATCGATTATCTTGCTGCGGGAAAAACCTTCCGGTTCGAGCGTCCCGGCGGAGACATCACCAGGGTTCGTCCTTTTCTCGTAAACCTTGAATCGGGACTCAAGGCGTCCGAGTGTATTGCGCGGGGATGGGACGATGGCCCGGCCGAAAGTTAGAGTAACCATCTTGTGCGAGGACAAGGCTCACGAGCACTTTATCCGCAAAGTATGCGAACATTCCGGGCTCAGTCCTGTTCGCATCGAAATCGCTCCACGTGGACGCGGCTCAGCCGAAGCTTGGGTCCGGAAGCAATACGCTCGCGAAGTGCAACGACTCCGTCAGTACGCACATGAGCTGGTTGCATTGATAACAATCACCGACGGTGACAGATTCGGCGTTTCGGAAAGAAAAAAAAGCTTCGCTGGGTCACTGTACAGGTGTTAATGAATTGATAAAATGGTCTCGAGACAATACCCTCAACGGAAACGCTTCCTTGATTTGCCGCAGCAGAACTTGCGTTTCAAGATGCTTGCGGCGAGCGGTTTGGGCGGGAACGCTTGCAGAATCTCATCGTCGAGGGGACATGACGCGCGGAAGAATAACCGACGTCGACTTGCCGCGTCAACCACGCAATGGTGTCTACATCGAACCCAATGGTGCAATGACCCTGTCTCAAACGACCGATCATCATCAAAACGGAAGGGTTTTGGTGTCCAAATAACGGATTCGAGTCTCGTCCGTCTCATCACCGCGCTTTGGAACGACACCGTCGCCTGCATCGAGCGATTGAAAGGTGTCGCGAACGGGCACATCGCGCATGAGCGTGAACGAGGTCGCGTGTGTGGGCCAAGAAGGTCACGAAAGCTGGATGATGCGCAAACGCTCAAAACTCGAACGAGAACGTGCCGGGGGTAGGTGAACGCCGTAACAGCATACGGTTGAACATCGGGACCTTTGCATCGGGGAATGCGAGATACAGACCGGCAACGACGAGTAAAAGGCCTACACTGAACAGCCCAACGCTGACGACCTGGACGGTCGAGCCGAGTCCTCCGCTGCTGTTGACTCCTCCGCCGCCGCGGCGGCTTTCGTCGACGAGAAGATATGTGCCCAGGCCAATTGGCAGGATCGATCCGATGATCAACCCTGCACCCACGTACTTATTACGTGTCGCCGATGTATCTTCGGTAAAGTTTCGGTACTGAACCGCCGCGTACGAGATGTCGGGCACGTGATACGTGCGCTCCTGATCCGTCAGCACGATGAGCTCGTCACCCTGGATGTGAGCTTTGAACGGCAACGCAATCGGAACAGCAGATGGCTTCATTCCGAGTTCGATGCGTTCAATCGGTCCGGTTAACGAGTACATCGAGCCATTGATGGCCTTTACCCACACGGGGAGTGATGTGCTTCCGCGAAACGTCTTTGGACCGAGCGCCGGCAGCTCCGACGCGGGCACCCGTACGATGGCCGAGTACGAGTTCGGTCCGCACGCGACGAGCGTGAGCGCGACGATGCCGGCAATGAGTGTCCTCGCTGCGTGATGCATAGGGTTTGTCCTGGGTAGAGCCGTGACGATCGACTGATTTTACCTCATTACGGACATGCCGTATCACACGATCTCGTTACCGCCGGTGGACGTGGTTGCGTAAGACGCCGATGCCATCGATCTCCACGTGGACCACATCGCCATGCGCCAGCGGTGACACACCATGCGGCGTTCCCGTCGCGATGAGATCACCAGGTTCGAGCGTCATGATGGCGCTGATGTAGGCGACGAGCTGACGCGGCACTTAGTCCAAACAAACCGCGATTTTCGAACTTTGCGCTGTGACCTTCTCCGCAGGTCGTCGGATTCCGGAATCCTCGATCACCCCACCGCACTTTGGCGGTCTTTCCATTGCGCGACGGGCTCTGCAAGAAACGTTCGTGGAGGAAATGCCGCGAGAAGTTCCTGTTCGAACTGAGCGTATTGTGGGGGAAGCGGAAGAACGGGCGTCGTGGGGCCATCCGGCATGCGTAGATTTGCAGCGTTTTCGGGCAGTGTACGCAAATTATCGAGTGCATTGATGATGTCGCCCGCTTCTCGGTCTTCCTGCAGAATGGTGGCCAAAATCGTCACGGTGACCTCGCGTTGGATTTGGTTGAGGCGATCCAAGCAGGCGTCGAATACATGTGCCTCTCTTCCATCATAGCGGTTCAGATACGTCACCAACGATTCGTTGATCAATCGGCCGGCATCCCGTGGCAGATTCAACGCTGCCGCCAAGTAGGCGGGCATGATCTCGACAAACGCCGTCGGAGGCAACCAGCGCAAAGCGTCTTCATGAAAATTCAGAAATGGGAGGGGCAATTCGTTCCAAGACTTGCCCTCGCACGCCATTACGAACTGCGATGCATTGACATATCTATTCCACGGCGATTGAGCATCGATGAAGATGCTTGCAGACAGGGTTTGGGCGGTTTACGATGGGCTTCGCCCCCCAAACCCCGCATCGCGGACGAACCAATACACGAGCTCAGACCTCGGTCGGTTGTGAAATGGTGGGCGATTTTCAAGCGCCGTCACATTTCAAAAAACGCCCTGAATCCCCACCAATACGGGCCGCTCGGGGCCTTGACCGACATGGACGACTGGCAGTACGTACGTTTTTGGGAACGCAACGTCATGGGAAAGACCACGAGTCGCCAAATAACCGCCGGTGAACGTTAAAGCCGCACCCAAACCACCGGAAATCGTAGAACCGGGCACTGAGCTGTCGCCAATGGGTCCGGCCGTGAAAAAAACACTGACATACGCGACGAGGCCGAGAGACATGAGCGCGATGCCCGCTTTCCAGCTCGCGTCGTTGGGTTGGTGCGCGGTCGTCGAGCCGTCACTCGTACGGCCCCAATCGGGTCCTGTTGTCAATTTAGGGATTGGTTTGCCGAGCTCAATCGCGACGGTCTTTTTTTGACCCTTGCCGGCTTCGACTTTCAGCCTCGATGGTTCCCGACCAAACATGTTGAGCGTCACCTCGAACTTGCCCGGATCCACTGGATACGCGACGTCGGGTTTGATGCGTACGCCATCGATGTGGACAATCGGCACTTTGGATTCCGGAGGCACCGTGACTTTGATCGTCGGTACAGCATTCTCCAATTCATCCACTTTGGCCATCGCCTCACGGAGGCGGCTGCCTTGTTTTTGACGCGCAGCATCGGCCAGGTTGTCGTGGCGACCCACGTATTCTTGGTACCATTTTAATGCCGACGCCAAACGCCCTCGTTCGTATTCGCAATCGGCCAGCGCGATGAGCGCTCCGAGCAATGGATCGCGGCGATAACTTTCCTCGATGTATGGGCAAGCGCGATCGAATTTCTCTTGCTGCATGAGTTCGATGCCCCGGTCGAACAAGATGCCGGCCATCGCCGTTTTTTCCGCGGCTGCTGGTGTGGCTTTCGTCAAGAAAGCGGCAACGAGGCCCAGACCAAACAAAGCTGAAGCTGAAGTTTTACGGAGAAAATGCATATCCATGATTCAACGATCTATTCTCGCGTATACGATTTTTTCCGCGGCGGTGTGGTCGACGTCGCAATGGACGTCGTCGCCGAGGTCGTGGCGGGCGCAGAAGTACGAGCAGCCGCGGGTGCCGATGTCCGAACGACAATGGGCGTCGGTGCCGGCGTTGTGGAAGCACTTGCAGCGGGAGGCTGAGTTGTCAAGGCCGGCGTGGGTTTGTCTTCAATGGGAGGCGAAGGTGGCGCGAGGGATACCATCGGTGCAACGTTACCCGATGAACTCACCTCCGCATTCGACCCTTGCGCGGGGTTTGGCGGAGTTGTCGATGTATTGCCCCACATCATGAAAAACACAATGAGCCCTAGAGACAACGCCCCAATGCCTCCACCCAGCACAAAAATCCATGGTGCCGTGGAATGCGTCGGCTTCGGTGATGTTGCCGCAGCCGACATCGACGTCGATTCAGGTAATTGACCGATTTTCGTCGTTCCGCTTCCCACAACACTAGGCCAAGGTGTCGCTGGTGACGCAATATTGGTGGCAGCCGGCGTCGCTTGTAAGGACACCGATTGGGGCAGGTCGGCATTCACGGAAGCCATGGAAGGCCGTGGCTGACGTCCTTTGCCTAACGCGAGCGCGAGTTCTTGCACGGCTGTTGATGCGGTTGGAAACCTTTGTTTGGGATCCAATGCCGTTGCTCTGGCAAACCATGCATCGAATTGAGCCGAAAGCTGAATGCCTCGCGCCGTGGCGCGAACCGATGCCGGCTCCGCAATGCCGTGTATCGCCAGGGCCACAACCGCATACACGTTTCCGCCCCGAGCTTCCTCGAACCAATAAGGAACACCCACGAGCAGCGTATACGCCATCATCCCCAAGGCATAAATATCGACAGCATTCGTGAGTTTCGAGCGCGGGTTGAATTGCTCGGGCGCCATGTAGAGCGGAGTTCCCAGCGATTGCGTCGTAGCTCCGGTGGACGTGCCCTCCGCAATGATTTTCGCAATGCCGAAATCGAGCACCTTGACGCGTACGCCGCCTTCTTCTTTTTCAGCAAGGTAAACGTTCGCCGGTTTCAGATCGCGATGAATGATGGAGGCTTGATGCGTCTTGTCGAGGGCGAGCCCGACGTAATGCAAGTAATTGAGCGCCTCGTCGGCTTCGAAGTGCCCCACACGCTTGAGGCGTTCACCGAGTTCTTCGCCCCGCAACAGTTCCATGACGAGAAACGGCATGCCCGTCGCTTCGTCCACGCCGGCATCGAACACGTCGACGATGAATTCACTGTCGACGTGTGCTGCCACGGTGGCTTCACGACGGAAACGTTCGCGGAGATCTTCGCTTTGGAGCAGTGTCGCATGCATCACCTTGAGCGCACGACGACGTTGCGTTTCAAGATGGAGGACTTCGAAAACGGCCCCCATGCCACCGGCGGCGATGCGTCGAATGACGCGATAGCGATTCGTGAAAACTGTTCCCGGTACGAGATCGACTCCTGCAGACACGATAAAAATTACTCTCTCTGCAATGGCAGGTCGTGTCAAGTACTGAGTGTAAGGGAAGTGGTCGTGTCGTCCCTCCTTGCGGTGATGGCGGTCAGAGTGGTCATGGCCTGTAGATACCATCACGCACATCCCAAGCATCGACGTCGCAGGAAACATTGGCGGTTTGGGGGTCTCGACTGGTACCTTGTTGACACGCGCAACGATGAGGCGGTATGAACAACACTGGGCGTCCCTGCGGAAATCGACAATGCACGGCGCACGGCTGGAATTGAAGGAGCGTTCGCATGCGCAAGCAGACATTTGCCTGGGTGACGGTCATGCTTTTCGGAGCAAACTGCCTCCCGGTGTTCGAGGACGGGGGGACGACTCAGCCGAAGGACCCACCCAAAGCGTGCCAGAATGATGCCAATTGCAACGACGACAATCCGTGTAAGACCGGGGTCTGTCTGCCGACGCTCGTTTGCGACATCACGTCGCAAGAATCCGGCAATGCACCAGTCGCGGCGCAAACGCCGGCGGATTGCAAGACGATCGTTTGTACCGACGGAGAGGACTCTGAGGTA
>JANORL010000123.1:0-8950 GCA_031415295.1 Polyangiaceae bacterium
TTCCCGGCGCTCGCTATCGACGACGCGGGGGGCATTCTTGTTGCGGTGTTCACCCTCCCCTCACTCGCCATCATGTGACGCCAGTTCAGCCGCAGCTCGGGCACTTGTGAAATTGGCACTTCCTCTGCCCCAAAAAGCTGCCCAGCAATGTCTCGCGCTTCCTTCGGCACCTGGTCGATGTGCATGAGCACAACGTCATCCGGCTCCTGCACCGCCTCTCGTTCAGGCACCAGACGCACAGTCGTGCCTCCGAATACATCTTGCTCGCGCCCGTTCGAGATTGCCGACCAACGAATGTCGGATTCGACAAGCACACTCAAAATCCGCACCACGCAATGCGCAAGCACCTCGAATGGTGCTTCATCTGGATAGACAATGACAATACGTTTCGGCGGTGTCGATGTCTCCACCGTCCAACGTAAACCGAGCGCACTTGGGCCAGGCGTCGGCAAATCATCGAAGTTTTGAATGTATCCGCGGATCACACCCAGGAGCGACTCGGGTTGTTGCTGTGCGGTAGAGAGATACGTGTGATACCAACCGCTCCCCTCTAAACGCGACGGTTGGTCAGGGAGCAGCTTGTTGTAGAATGTAATGGCAGCTTCGTACGCCGATGATTCATCCAGATGCCGGTCGACGCATACGATCGAATGGCAAAAAGGCGGATCTTGCCGGCCTGCGTGATCCGTCGCGCCCTTGATTCGAAGGCCGAAGACAATCGCGACACCACCACGACCCGGTTCGTATTGCGTGTCGTCGCGAGAAAGGTTCGCAATGGCAAACGCATAGGCGCTCCCGTAACGAGGTTCGATGTACTTCACGATCCGGGCAAGGTGGCTGAAATGCTGCCGAGTAAGAGCGCCCTGCGGAACCGATGGCTGATAGATGAAATCGATCTCGTGGCCCGGAACATTACCGTGCAAAAAGTGATACCAGACCGTATCGGGCATCCCTTCGTACATCGGCACTTCGCGTACTGCAGAAACGCCTTGTGTACCCATGATGCCCTCTCAAGCCTTTTTCTTCGTCGGAGGCACCAATTCGCGCGTCAGTGGCGTCGTATCGTTCGGGGCCTGAGCGTTCGCCGTTTTCGCGACTGGAGCCACGGGCGGTGCCCCAAACCGAGGGTTTGGCTCGTTGGTCAATTTAGGTGCTGCGGGATGCACCTCGGGCACAGGTGGAGGCTGCAATTGCAGCCCAGGCGCAGCACCGGACAGTAGCATGCGGGGGGGCAAATCGGCCTTCATACGCTGGAGGAGCTGATTGTCGTACGCGTTCTTCGGGAGGATACGCTCGACGAAGTGCGAAAAGAGCAGATGCGTCGAGTGGCCGTAGTTTGCCGACCCCACGAACACCTTGACATCGACCTTCATTGAGAATGCATGAAGACTGTCGATGAGCGGCTGATACAGCTCCTTTGCTCGCTCCTCGACTTGCGCGGGCGTTCCCGCAATGAGGTCGCTCTTGTTGATGAAGAGTACCACGGACTTGCAGGAAGCCACGGTCTTGGGACTGAAGAAGTAGCGAAGCGCTTGTGGTTGAAATTCGTTGAGCTGTTCCGTGACGCGGGACCTCTCGACCTCTAGCGCGTCTTTGCCGCCCAGGTCGACAACGATCAAGAGGCCATGAATCTCCTCCATGATCAATTCCTGCAGCGCATCCACGATGTGTTCGCCACCCCAGTCGTGTACTTCGAAGACATGCTCGAGGAGTTTGTCCTTCTCGCGCACGTGACTGACGCTCCGCTCGTAACGTTCGATCTTCGTGCCTTCAATCATGCCGAGGTCGACGAGTGGGTTTGACCACTTGAGCGTCAGCGACGTCTTGCCCGTGGCCTTCATGCCAAGCGTCAAGATCCTGTAAATCTTCCGCTCGATTTTCGGCCGCTTTGCAAGTTCCGCCTTGTGCCAATTGAGTTCTTCCTCCTGGCCGTCGAGCCAACCGACCTTCTTCTTGTCCTCGGCGTCCGCCGTGGCGAGACGCGCCTTCAGGTCATTGGTCTCGAGCTGCGATGCTTCGTACTTGCTTTCGATCTTTTCGATCTCTTCGGTGAGTTTCGACGCGCGATTTCCGAGGATGATGAGAAACACCACGAGCGCAACAACGATGATTCCGATGACGATGATGATAGGGCCAGACATTCTCGACTCACGCAGGCGAGTTCGACACTGGGAGATTTCGGACCCCCGGCTTCGAACAGTAGACCCGCGATGGTACTACACGGCGTTGGACAATGGGAAGAGTTTATACGAGGTGCGGATCACGAAGATCGAGCTGCTTTCGCCATTTGCAAAGCTGCGAGCAATAAACGCCTTCGCGACGCAAAAGCACCTCGATACCGAGCCAGGTGACCGATAACCTCCGTCGTCTCTCGTCTCTCGTCCCCCGTCTTTCGTGCACGAAAGACGAAAGACGAAAGTGGATTGAATCAATTGGCGTCAGGAGGCGCAGACGAATCATCGCACCAAAAATTGGCCACGCGTTGTTTTGCACGAATAGCAACGTGGGCATTGATGAATATGTTCTGTCCCGCAAGTCCATTTCGGCCCAGAAATATTTAGACACTATGAATTGCGCATTTACATTCAACCCGGGCTCTTGCGCAGCGCCACTGTAGTGACTCCGGCGAGAATGAAAAGCCCGCCGAACATGGAGATGATTTGCGGGATCTGGCCGAGCTGCAGAGCCGAAAGCGTTATCACCACGAGCGGCTGAAAGTAGATGTAGATGGTGACGAGTGTCGGTGTCGCTCTTGCCAACGCCCATGCATTCACCCCGTAGGCCAAAACCGTGGGCACGAGTACGATAAATGCAACGTATCCATACGCTTCAGCCGACCAATGGGGCATATCGCGAACCAACGCCAAAGCGCCGATCGGGGCGAAGAGAATCGTTGCAGCACCAAAGACCCAGGCCATCACCGCCAGCGTTCCGTGCTTCATGACCGATGATTTCGAGAACACGACGTAAACGGCGTAGGACGCGGCGTTGAGCAGGACAAACAAGTCGCCGGCTTTGGGAAGCGCGAAGTGCGACAACACGAGCACGCCAAGTACAGCAAGCCCAAGGCCCACAGCAGTGCGCAGGGTCATGCGATCTCGGCCCGCGAGTACCGCGATGATCGCCGTGAACACGGGAATCGTCGCAACGAGCAACGTGGCACTGACGGGTGAGGTTCGACTGAGACCTTGCAAAAAGAGCGCCTGATTCAGGGCGACGCCAAAGATCGCCAACAGTACGAGGGTGAAACGATCGCGAAGTGTCGCGACTTTTGGCGCCTGTTTGGAAAATGCGTATGCCGGGACAAACACCAAGGCCCCGCCCAAGATCCGCATCATCGCCAGCGCTTGCGGCGACACGCTAAACGGGGGGCTCATCACGATCTTGCCTTCGACGGGCAATGTGCCGAAGGCCAGCTGGACAAAGAACAGCGCCGCATGCACCGCGGGCGCCGACCGCGAGGTACCCTGCCCGGTTGGATTTTCTTTCGACGATTCCAAGTCTCGCGTCACGGCCGCTTTCCCACCATCGCGGGTGGACCTTGGCGCGCGGGGCGGAATTCCCTATCAGACGATAGCTCGTTTGACATCCCCGGCCTAAGCTCACGAATCCGCTATGTCCATTTGGCAATCGCTCCCGGAATTCGGAACCGGCGTTTTGTACGCAATCCTCGTTGCTGCCGCGTACACGTTCGCCGTTGCTCTCGCGTCTAGTTCAGGCAGACCAAGGCTGCTCCATGCTGCGCGTCTCGGCGCATTCGGCACGGTGTCGCTCGTAGGTTTGTCCGTTCTGGTGCTCGCGTTTGCGTTCGTCAGTCACGACTTCCGCATCAGTTACGTCGCAAGATACAGCGATCGTACGATGTCGACGCCGTACCTGATGGCCGCGCTCTGGGGCGGCCAAGACGGCTCCCTGCTCTGGTGGCTCTTCCTGACCTCCGGCTTTTCCGCCGGTTGTATCGCGTGGGTCAGACGCAGATACGTAGAACTGCAGCCGTACGTCATCGCCACCTTGATGACCATCATCGGCTTCTTCGCGATCCTCATGATCTTCGCGGCAAACCCGTTTTCTACGGGTGCCGGAGGCGCGCCGATCGATGGCAGCGGCCTGAATTATCAGCTCCGCAACTTCTACATGATCATCCACCCGCCGAGCCTTTACATCGGGTTCACGAGTTCGGCGATTCCCTTCGCGTTCGCTATCGCAGCTCTCGTAACGGGACGTTTGGACAACGAGTGGATCGTCGCAACGCGTAAGTGGATGATGTTCTCGTGGCTGTTCCTCTCGATCGGCAACGCCCTCGGGATGCTCTGGGCTTACGAAGAACTAGGCTGGGGCGGCTACTGGGCGTGGGATCCTGTCGAAAACGCAGCGTTTTTGCCATGGCTCACAGCAAGCGCCTACGTGCACTCGACGATGATCCAAGAGCGCCGCGGCATGCTCAAGGTCTGGAACGTCTTCCTGATTTCGGCGACGTTTTTCCTGACGATCTTCGGCACGTTCCTCACGCGTTCAGGCTTGATCTCGAGCGTGCACTCGTTCGCCAATTCGGACATCGGCATCTTCTTCGTCTACTACATGCTTGTCATCGCCAGCGTGACCATCTCGCTCATCATCTGGCGTCTGCCGCTGCTCAAGAGTGACGGCGTATTCGAGTCCGTGTTGTCGCGCGAAGCAGCGTTCGTCTTGAACAACTGGGGCCTTCTCAGCATCACAGTGTTCATCGCGACGGCGACGACGTGGCCGCGCATCAGCGAGTGGCTTCTCAAGCAAGAGTCGACACTCGGGCCAACGTTCTACAACACGTGGATCCCGCCCATCGCGCTCGTCACGTTTTTCCTCATGGGTGCCGCGCCGCTTCTTGGCTGGCGAAAAACATCGCCTGATCTGTTCCTCAAGAGCTTTCGTTGGCCGGTCTCCGTGATGATCGTCGTGGCGGTGGTGCACCTCGTCTTCGGCAAGCAGTTTGGGTACCCCGCGTTTTACGCGGCCGCACCGATTTACGAAGGAGCACTTGGTTCCACCCTGGCCTGGCTCAGCGGCAAACTACCGTTTGTCACGGTCATGCTCGTGGCGTTTAACGTCACCGTCGTTGCGCAAGAATACGTGCGTGGCGTGAAGGCCCGTCAAAGCGCAAAGCCCGAGGAAGGTTTGTTCACTTCGCTGTTTAACCTCGTCGCCAAAGCCCGTCGTCGTTACGGCGGTTATACGGTCCACGTCGGCATTGCCATCATGTTCTTGGGTTTTACCGGACGAGCGTGGGGCGTCGACAAAGAGATCTCGCTGCTGCCAGGCGAAGAGGTGCAAATCGAGTATTACTCGCTGAAGTACCTAGGTTCGCGCATGGAGGTCGACGCGGAAAAACGCATGATTTTCACGGACATGGAAGTCACGCGTCAGGGCAAACCCGTGGGGCAAATTCATCCGGCCAAGTTCATTTATTCGAAGGGTGCCGAGCAACCGTCGACGGAAGTTGCCAAGTACATGAACGTGCGTGACGACCTGTACGTCATCGTGGGCATGGTCAATCCGCAAACGAAGATCGCGGCGTTTCAGCTGCACGTGAACCCGCTGGTCAACCTCATCTGGGCAGGCGTGGGCATCTTGATCTTGGGAGCGATGTTTTCGCTCTGGCCTGACGTCGCCCTCGAAGAAGCGGGCGTGTTCGGGTACATCCGGGCCGCTGCATCCGTTGCTGCTTCGGTCGTATTCGCGTTGCTGCTCGCAGGCGGGCCGGCCATCGCGTATGGAGGAACCCGCGGTCCATCTCCTCCGGCGATGCACTCGCCAGCCTCTGTGAACACCGTGCCGAGTACCCCTTGAAACACATGCAACGACGCTCTCCGCTGCACATCGCGCTGCTGATCTCGGCGTCTCTCGGCGCCGGGATCTTGTCGTTTTTCCCCGCTGATGCCATTGGCCAACATTCGGGTGGTAACGGCACCGTCGAGATCCACAACGAGACCGAACGGCAGCTCTTTTGGAGCCTTATTTGCACGTGCGGATGTCCTCGCGAAACCCTGGGTACCTGCGCGTGTGACATCGCTTCATCGCGCCGAAATGCGCTGCGCGACATGCTCGCGGAAGGCAAATCCGTCGAGCAAGTGCAAGACGCCTACGTGTCGAATTACGGCATAAAATCGCTCGCCGTGCCCCGTAACACGGGCGCCAATCGTCTCTTGTGGGCCGTTCCGGCGCTCTCCATCCTGTTGGGCGCTGGGTTTGTCGTGTTTACCCTTCGCCGGTTCCGCCGCAAATCCAACTCGAACGATGCGGCAACCGCTGCCGCCGCCGCTGCCAACGCCAAAGGCAAAGCCCAAACTTCACCGTCGAAAGAATCCAAGGATCGTGACGCACTCGACGATCGCCTTGATCAAGAATTGAAGGACCTCGACAACGAATGAAGGAGCTATTCGCACTCATTCACGCGTTCATCGTGCCGACGGTCAACGCGAACCTCGACGATTCTGGGCCAGATACCCGCAAGCTGGTGCTCGGTGGGTTTTCCCTGGTGGTCGTGCTCGTCATTCTTGCGGGAGTGTTCGTCGGAGCATCCACCGCGATCCTCGTGGCAGCAGCTGGCGCGCTCATTTCCGTCATCGCCGTGTTCTGGTCGAGCCTACGTACGTTGCTTGGAGAAACGCCGCTGTCGGGCGCCGATGCGTACATCTTTGGTGCTCCGCCGCGCGTGGAAGAAGAACAGAAACGGTCGGTGCTCCGAGCACTGAAGGACATCGAGTTCGAGCGCAGCGTCGGCAAAATCAGCGAAGATGACTATCATCAGCTCGCGAAGAAATACCGCGACGAAGCCAAACGGCTGCTGCAAAGCATCGATGAAAAATCGGCCGATGGTCGGGAGCGAGCCGAAGCGCTGGTGCAGAAAAAACTGCGCCAAGTGGGTCTCATCGAAGGCAGCGCAACCGAATCCAAAGCCGAAGGCGCGGACGATGAAGACGAGGTCGTCACGGAGTTGGCGGAGAAGCCAATCGAAGACGACGCGGCATCGACGGAGTCGGCGGTCGCGGCCGTGGCGATGATCATGGGGACGCAACGTCCTGCGAAAAAGAAGAAGAAAAAGGCGAAAGAAAAGCCTGCTTTTGAAGTCGATGCCGTCGACGCAGTCAACGAAGGCGCGACTGCCAATACGTGCGGCAAGTGTGGCACGACAAACGACAAGGATGCCGTGTTCTGCAAGAAGTGTGGCACGCGCGTGGGCAAACCCGAAGAAGCTTCAGAAGAAGCCCAGAACGAGCCGGCCCCGGAGGGAGACCCATCATGAGATCCACTTCGCGCCGTCTCGCCACGATGTTGACGTTGGCCCTGGCGGGCATGTCTGCACCCGTCTTTGTGTTTGCCGCGGGGAATGACGGCAAACCAGCGCCTTCCCCGGTAGCCAGTGCCGCAGCGGCAAAACCAACGCCGGTGCTTGTGGCCAGTGCCGCCGCGGGCAAGCCTGGCGACAAACCTGGCGACAAACTGGCGGACAAACCGGATGGTGGTGCTCCTGATGCCGGACCGCTCGATGGAGGCCTTGGTCCTGTCGATGGATCCGCGCTTCCTCCGGGACATCCTGCGGTTGGTGACGATCTGCCCGAGGGGCATCCGAACGTCGGAAACAATCCGCACGGCGCCGCGCACGGCGATGAAGAAGATCCGCATGGCGGACGTGGAGGGTTTTTCGAGGCACCTCCGGATACAGCGATCGACGATCCGTCGTTGCCTCCAGGCACGATCGTGGTCACGGTCAAAGACGCCGAGGACAAACCGATACCAAAAGCTTCTATCGTGATCGGAATCCTCGAAAGCAGCGTCGCGAAAGGCGATTCCCGCAAACGCAAGACGGTCGACATGGACGCCGAAGGAACGGCGCAAGTGGATGGTTTGGCCGTGGGTGGTGGAACGAGCTACCGCATCAGCACGATTCGCGACGGAGGATCGTTTGCCTCGGAACCGTTTACGCTTTCGGCCAAATCCGGCAAACGCGTGGTTGTACATGCGTACGAGTCATCGGCCAACGTGGAGGACGTTCTCGTAGGCATGCAAGCGTTCGTGTTCGTCTCGCTGCGTGAAGACTCGCTGAACGTCGAGCACATGTTCAACATTTACAACATCGGTAAGACGGCGTGGGTGCCTGATCCAAGCGTGGCGAAGGTGACGATGCCGGACACGTACAAGGCGTTCAACGTGGGCGATGGCATGGCCGACGTGAAGTTTGTCGAAGGCAAGTCGCACGAGGCGTCGCTCGCCGGCACGATTGGACCTGGGCAAAACGAGGCGAATTTTCGTTATCACGTGCCGCTGGAAGGTTCGGAAAAACAAACTTTTCACATTACGCTTCCGCCACGCGTGGGCGAAGTGCGCGTGTTTTCGGAAACCGGCAAGACGCTGGGGGTCGAGGTAGCGGATTTTCCCACGGCGCAAAAGCAACGCGGGCGAGACGGTCGCAAAGTCTGGATCACGGCACGTCAAGCGACTCAGGGCGAAAAGGGCATCCGAACGCTCGACATCACGATCACGGGTTTGCCCACGCCGAGTCCAACACGTTGGATCGCTGTTCTTTGTGCGATATCGGCACTAGGTATCGCCGGGTTGTACGTCTTGCGCCAAGGCCAAGACGTCGAAGCGCAAGACGACATCCGCAAAGACTTGATCGAGGCGCGTGATGCGTTGCTTGGCGAGTTCGTCACGTTGGAGAAGTCGCATCGCAAGGGTGACATCGGTCCCAAGTCGTACGCGAAGCTGCGCTTGGCACTTCTCGACGCTCTGGCCAGGATCGAAGCTCGTCTCGACGAAGTTCGTGCCGCTCGAGCGGAACGAAAGCGCCAAGGTCGACCAACACGAGCGGAGGCCCACGGCGAGGGTGGCGCGAGCTGACGCGCATCGTAAAATCTTCCTTGCCGTAGGGTTTGTCTTCGGCGTGGGAATGTTTGTCCTGGTGATCCATCAGGCA
>JANORL010000124.1:0-4619 GCA_031415295.1 Polyangiaceae bacterium
CACGCAGCGCCAAACGCGATTTAATGGCCGATGACATTCGTGCCGGGACAACCGCAGTCCATTCCGCGGGCCGAGCGGTCGAAGATACCATTGATGCTGTTCAAGAACCCATGGCCGATCGCGATGTGGCCGACGATAACCTCGATGCGACGGCACAAATTGCCCGCCTCACATTGGCGAATTAAAAACCCGCCTTGTCGAACACTTGCCCGCCAATGACGCCGTGCGTACGTCGGCCCTTGCGGCAATCGATACCGGAGTTATTGCCTTCAAAGCCGCAACCAACGCTTTGTCCACGGCCCGCACGGTGGAATCGCTGACCAAAACGCGCCTAGAATCAGCCGAAGAAGCCTGGGAAAAACACATGACCAAGGTGTACGGTATTTTCCTTGCCGAAATCGGTCGCGCCGCTGCCGAAGCGTTCTTTCCGAAGACGCGTGCGTCCAAAACGAAGAAAGACGACAGCGGCGAATAACGCCGTTTCGGTCCTGCCAGCGCGCGAAAAGCGCGCCTCGTACCCCCAAACGAAGTCCCCACGGTGTGTAGACCGTTTTCAGTGCTCGAAATGCACGTTTCCACGTCGTGAGGAACGCATTTTGGGGGCCTGAATGCGCGTCCACACGCGGTGTAGAGCGCGTGCAGGGGCCCTGAAGACGCGTTTCAACGCGGTGAGGAGCGTTCTCGGAGGGCTGAAAACACTTTTTTTCGCGAAGTAGACATCGTGAATGACTTCCGATGCTTCGCTGCCAGCATTCAGAATGACAGTGCGCTCATTTCGTGTGTTGAAATGAATCTACGAATGTGCGTATTCTTGCGGCTGGGAGGTGGCCATGCGCAGCGCGACTCTTGGGGTTCGAGCGGTTTTGTTGTCGCTCGCGCACGTGTTTGCCCAAGCGTTACAAGCGCTCCGACGCACCCTGATGCGGTTTGCTCCGCTTTGGTTGCTGCTAACCTGCGTGTTTGCTCAAGCCGGATGCGCGTGCGAACCAGATCGTCAAGTCAAAAACTCGAACACGTTTCCATGTCACTCCCAGCACAACAAGCTTGCCGTTTTTCCGCGGCGCACTTCGCAGCTCGCGCTCGTGCCCGGAAAAACGCCCGTGTCCTTTGGAGTCACCGATACGGGCGAGAGCGCAATGAGCATGCCTTTGATCGTTCTGCCTGGCAGGGGTGTGGAGCCTTCGCTTGCCGCTTATTACAGCAGTAACGGCGGAGATGTTTTGCAGGAATGGTCTTTCGTGCAAGACGCGCAAGGACCGGCGGATCCGTCCAAACGGCCATGTGCATCCACATGACGAAAATTTGCTTCTTTACTCATATGCGAATACGTTGCCAAAGAAGGAGGGGGACATGAATTGTCGAGGTGCGATGGCCAATCGAGTTACATACGTGATCGTCGCGGCCATGATGGCACTTGGATGTGGTGGCGCGCAAGAAGAGTCGCTTCATGTGGGCCATGAGTCGGAATTGCGCGGCATGACGCAACCAGTTCCGAGCGTCGAAGTACCGGAAGCAACGGCGCGGGAAATGAAGGCGTGCGTCAAGGCAATGAATCATCAGTCGGCTGAGCCTTACCATGCATTCCAATACAACCTTGGGGCCAGCGAACAAGGCAAGGTATTGAAAGTGACGCTGCGTGACTCGACGCTACGAGATACATAGTTGGAGGCATGTTTTGAGAGCGCACTCGGGGCGATGGAGGTGCCCGAGGATGCATTGCGCTTGCGTGGAGCAAAGCCGGTTTCGGGAGGGGAAAGCACGTACTCCTCACGCGCAGATGTCGGTATCGTCCAAGCGGCTGCGGCTCCGATTGCTTTCTTGCCAATCGTCCTCGTTGCGGGGGGCGTGACGATTCTGGTGGGCGTGGCGGTCGTCGTTGTCGCGCATGCTATCGATGACGTAAAAGCAGAGAAGGAGCGTTGTCGTCAGGTGAATGAAGCGTGTCAAATAAAGTGTCTTCCGACATTGAAGCACTCAGATTTCGGTAACTTATTCCATCGTTGCATGAGGCAATGCCGTGAAGCAGCGGGATGCTGGAAAGTTTTTGGGTAATGAACAAAGAACTCGCTCGACAGTTGGCGTACATCTATCAACAGTGTTCGGGTCTACTCGTGCACACGATTTGGTTGATGGAACATCATGGCACGGAGGCACAACTTCGAGAGCACAGGAAGGCGGTCGCGCAGGTTCTCACCGAGCTCGGAGCAGAGCTTCTCTATCCCATTTACCATGAATATCCTGACCTGGAACCACGGTCTCCGACGTCCAGCGACGATCACGAGGGCGAGTCCTCTGAAAAACTCGATAAATGACTTGTTAGCGCACTCGATCACGAGCATTCATTTTCGTTCTCCGATGGAATGAACGAGCACGAGCCGGAAGATGCGAGTTTCATTCCGAACGTGTCCTTTACGTAGGGCCATTTAATTGACGAATGGGTCACGAATGGCGCACAACCCAACGACCCGAAAAAAGAATCGTATTCGTACTTGTCGCGAGCCGATTCGTTGAACAATTGCAACTACCCGCGCCGCTGAGCAGTCGGTTCGCGTCGAATCGTGCAAGAATACGCCGTAAACGACGGTCAAAATGGGGTGCGTCGGTTCGGCGTGCGTTATCGTGACGGTCGGTATGACCGCCGCGGTTTTGGCTTTCTTGGCTTTGGCGAACGAATCGTGACGGACCTCGACACGAACGCAGGAACGGCGACGTTTTACGATAACGTGACGCTCGCCAAGGTCGGGGAACGCGACGTCTACCCGTTTGCAAATCAAATGCATCGACAATGGCGGTGGGCGCCTGCGTTGCCGAACGAACCCAAGCAAAACCGCGTCGAACTTGGACGGGACGCGAATGGTGGCAAGATTCGCTCCGATCTCGCGGGCTACGTGCACCCTTGTACGAGGGGCAGTTCAATCATGTGCACCGAGAAGAGCGAGCTCAAAGATCCGAAAGACACGCCCAAGGTAGCGGACGAAGAGCGCGCGGAGGTGGACCACGTGGCCTCCAGAAAGGACCCCCGGTGCTGTGTTTGGGGTACCAACTCGAACAAAAACGCAGCCGTCATTTCACGAAGGCTCAACCTTTATTTCTCGAACCACGAACGGCCCAAGAACGTGGCGGAAAAGATCAACGCAATTCCGCCCTACGCACCGTGATGGACCACGTGACACGTTTGTCGCGTGCACATTGACACCGAGAGCAGCATCGGGTAGCCACGGCATCATGGTTGAGCGGCAACATTATTATGGACGCCTCGTCTTCGATCGCGACGCCATCGTGCGTGCCGCGTTGCGGGCCTACGTTGAACACTTGCTTGCACATGTGGACCCACTCGAGCGCCATCGGTTCATAGCCTCTTCCGCAAATGCGTGGGAGGGCGACCTCCAGCGAGGCGCCTTCTACAACGACAACAGAGAAGGAAACTACGAAGTCGTGGCATGGACTGAGGTAGGCGTCGTCGGCCTCGCGTACGATCTTGGATGCGGTCCGATCGAGCAGCTTGGCCTTGAGATTGACGAGGTGACGGGTGGGCCGGACGACGTGCGTGATGCCGTGCCCGAGCTTCCCGACGAGCTTTTGCCTGCGTTCGTGATGGCTGTTGGGTGGCTCGCCACCGGGGCTGGGCATCTTAATGGAGACGTTTACGTGGTGTACGGCGAGAAGCAGGCAGGCGTGGGCTTCTGGCTGCATGGTGATCGTGTTGGAGGCTCGTTTTTCCTCTTTACGGATCCGACGTACGCCTGGGGCGCCAACCGGTTGGCCGCGTGGGGCTTGCTCCGAGGTGATCGCCTGCCGCTGGCGTGTAGTGGACGAGTCGAGTTCTCGGCGGACGAACCGAGCGCCGCACCCATCCACTCCATCATAGACGCCGTGACCGCTCGTGCGCTGGCTGGCCCCACAGAGCTAACACCGGACGAGATCGCGACGCTTTGTCCCAGTGCTCCCGACCCGAAACGACTGCTTTACACTCAACGCGGCCTTCAAAAGGTGGGCATCACCTGGCCTGGGTCGCCGGAGATTCCCAAATAACGCCAGGCAACAGCTCTTTACGCACGACGAACGAGTTTGGCGAGGTCGAATCGGAATCGACGTCGAGCAATGACGGGATCGATGATACGAAGTTGACCGTCGAATACGATAAGCGCGACAAGTACGGCAATATCGAGCATGTGACCGCGAAAGATGCATTCGGTCACGTGCGACAAACGACGACGGTTTTCGATGATGAAGGCGTGTTCCCCGTCAAGGAAATCAACGCGCTCGGACACGAAACGGCGTTAGAATACGACCGGCGATTCGGTATCTTGAAAAAGACGACCGACCCGAATCAATTGGTCAATGAATGGCAATACGACAGCCTTGGCCGTGAGACGCTCGAAAAGCGCCCTGATGGGTCGCAAACGACAGCGACGTTATCACGTACGAAAATCGACGGCGTTTGGCGCTTGTCGGCGCGAACGACGACCAACGGCGGCGATGACAACGAAACCATTTTCGATAGCGTGGGGCGAGCGATTCGCACATTTTCCCATGGTCCGACACCCGAGGGGCAAAAAGGAAATACGCCGCGGCGTATGGCGTTTTTGCAATACGATCGGCTGAATGGGAAGCTTGCG
>JANORL010000125.1:0-6526 GCA_031415295.1 Polyangiaceae bacterium
GTTCTGCGTCAAACGCGTCGCAACCAGGAATGGCGCATGGAAGAACAGTTCCCAGTTGTATTGCCCGTACGCCCCGCCAAACGAAAAATCGACGTTTTCGATGGGGTGGGGCACGTCGACGTACGACGTCGGTTGATACACGGGATCGAACGCATTCACCGCTTTTAGCTGAAGAGGCACCGCCCCTTGATATGACCAACGCAGCAAGCCATCAATGCCATGACGCGCAAGTGCGGTCGTGTAATCGCACACGTACGGATGGAAGAAATTGCTAAAGCGGTAAAACCGCTGGAGCCTGAATTCTTCGTTCATTGGCTGGAATGGCAGTAACGTCCATTCTTGAACTCCGGGCGTCAGGCCGACACCCACCTCTGCGCCAATAGGTGCCGCCATATTCGGGTGCACCTGAACGTTATTGGCCCACGTTGCCGCCGCCGTGAACGTGCGCTCCATAAAAAACGCGCGATCGCGGTCACGGTACATGATCAAATTGCGCAATCCGCCTGCACGTACATTGGGCTGGAAGCGACCAATGACCAACTCGAACTGGCCCGGCGTATGTTTCAACAAATTAAGTGGCGTCGACTTGGGAGGCGTTCCCGATTCGTACGGCAGGCGAAGGTAATCGCTCCATTGAGTTCCCGCGGGATTGTCCGTGATTTCCACGAGACTCATTCGTTCCGGCTGCGCATTGACGGGCCACCAACCCGACGCGAATTGTCCGCCTTTGTCTACCAGATCCACGTCGCCAGTACAAGCATCCAGGACAAAAGAATGCTGCCACCAATATTGCGGAGTCCCGAAGGCTCGGACAAATCCGAAGATATCAATGCTTAGCCTTCCCGAATTCACAGATGTCGCCAACGAAAGTGAATTCTTGGCGGCGATGATTGACGAAGATTCGAGAATTGCTCCGGTGGAAACCTTGACGGCGGCAAACGTATCGGAAGCACGATGCGTCCATGCCAAACGCATTCTGAATTTCAGGTTCGGTTTTTCCGTCGTTCCGCCTTCTTCAAACATCGGCCAGAACAGATACAACCGCCGGTTCCACATCGCTGCGAGCAAATGGTCGCCCTGAATCTCGATATCCACCTTTTCCCACGCCGTCCAATACGACGAATCCATCCGCTTGCGGTAATAATACCGATGCGGTGCCGCTTGCGTCCGCGCTATCACGTGCACGATGTCCACTCGATTGTCAGGATCGCTTGTGTCCCTTTCGTGGCAAATCGCCGCCACTTCCAAGCGTGCCACTTCGTGCAAGTTCTCCAAGTATTCGACGTACGCGCTTTCCACAGCCTCCGCAGTGATTTCGCCTTGCAAAAGTCGACTTTCGAGTGTCCGGAAAAACGGCGTCTTGTCATCGCGCAATTCCGGCTCGATCCAGTTTTCGGGGTACAAGAAGATCTTCCGATTCGCTTCCCACACTCGATAGTTTTTCAGCCAAGACCATTCATGTGCGGCATCTTCGCCTAGCGTTGCGTTACTGGCCATCAGTCCGAGCAATACACGCTGCACAAACGTTTGCACCGAACCAATCGCCATTTTGATGCGCGACGTCAGTTGACACGCGCTCATTTCGACGTCGACGAGAAGTTTCGCGAAGAGCGCATTCGAATCGCGTAGGTCTTTCTTCGATATCAGGTAATGGACCAACGCATCGCGTTGTTTTTCTCGCAAACCATCACGAATGGATCGCGCCGCATCGGACCATGACGTTTCGTCGTAATGGGTGCGCGCGACCTTTTTGATATCGAGTGAGATCTCGGCCGGATTGCTCGAATCAATGTTGCACCATGCCGAAACTTGCACCGCTTTGGCGCCGAGGAGTTTCAGCATTTCCAGCGAACGGTACAAACATAAGAATGCGCGTTCTTCCAGACACTCGCAATCCTCTGGGGGTGGACCCGAATAGCCGAATCCATGCGTCATCAAGAATGCCAAATCGTCGCGCGACCAACCGGTGAGTATCGCGATTTCGTCGAAGAATTGGTCCTTGGTGATGATGTTTCCGTCGAGATTGTCGATCGTTTCCCCAATGCCGCGAATGGTTTCGGCCTTGTCGGGTAATACGTCGCGTAATGTGGCGAGATCGATGAACCGCACGAGGCGCTGGAATTGCGCATGATATCCACTTTGGCCGCTCGGATCATTCCATGCTTCGACCCGTACATCGTCAAGCGGTGTCCAATCGGTTTGCCCATCGGTGGGATAAATCAATTCCCATTCCGTCTGGCCAAACATCAAACGTTGCGTGAGCAGCGCGAGTTTGTCTAGGCGTCGCAGTATTTCTTTGCGCGCTGCGACGGGTGTTGGACTGGCGCCTCCATAAAACGCTCCAATGGCAGCATTCGTAAACGGGGGCGGTGGCGGCAAAGGTATATGAAGGACGTTTGCCAAAATGTAACCAATGGTCGCAGAATCGATGCTCCAGACGGTTGCCAATTTCGCGTGAATGGCAAGGTCAAAACGACCGTGCATGATTGGCACGGGCGTGGCTGGATTGCCTTGCGCTACGGATTCGGCCTCGTCAGCCTTGATGGCATTGACGAGACTTTCCAATTCCGTAACGAGCAGTCCAGCCGCTGCGTCGGTCATTCCCGCGGGTGTTCCCACGGGCACGACGTGTCGCGCGAGAAGCTGCAAATCGCCAGCGTTGAGCGCCGAAGCTTTGATCTTATGGACCAGTTTGACAAAAATACGCGTCAATGCGGGTAGCGCATCGTTGTTTTCGTCGCCATCGAGCGCATTGATGCCCGACAACGAACGCAGAATCAGGTATTCGGCTACGCTGAGTCCCAACGCACGGGCAAACGTGACGACGCGAAACAACCGCGAGAGATTGACCAAGTTTAGCGGTAACGTCGCGGCGACGACACAATCCAACCCGAGCAAAGCTTGCGAAACGTCATTCGATGTGAGCAGCGCGAACTCCGCCGCACTGATTCGTAGCGCCACGAGAATGCCAGGGACGTGATCCGCAAGCGTTCCAACTGCACCGCTGGGGACGTCGACGAAAACCGCGGATTGCGTCAAAACCGCACGATTGAGGAACACTTCCTCGTAGACCGATTTGCTCCATTCATTGGATTTCGTGCCCATCGTTCCCCAGAACGAAAGCAACGCGGAAACAGAAAGCCCGAGTTGCTCCTTTAATGCGAGGACATCAGCAACATGGCGAACCACTTCGGCGTCGATATCCGTCTTGCCAAACGTCGTCGTGACACGATCCATTTCTGAAATGCTCAGACCCGCGTGGAGACGCAAACGCAAGAAACGGTGCAAACGTTCCAGATTCGTCGGGGTCAATCCGTTGAGCACCTTGGCGTCGATGTCGCAGCCAGCTTCGGGCACCAACGTAATCGCGTTGTTGAGATAATTCGTCACCAGTAGTTCACGCAACTCGTCGAACGTCAAGCCGGATTGTTTCAAGAATCGGGGAACCTTGGATAGTTCGGTCATCCAATTCAGGATGGACAACATTCCCCAATATGCTTGGGTGGTGGGAGCATTGACGACGACCTGGTTCGTGATGATTTGCCACGCAAAGAGCGACAACCGCAATCGTTCACGCGCAATCTTATCGGCCACTTCTGCGGGATTCGGATCAGTCGTACCAATAAATGTTTGGAGCAATTCGTGACGCGGTACGCCCAAATGCTCGAGGTACACGCGAGCTTCTTCGGCCCAGAAGTTCCAGGGCAAATCGAAAGGGTGAACGGCCCGCCCCAATTCGATGTAGGCACCATCGTGCGTTGCCAGATCGAGGATTTTCGGTTCGGCCAAGAGATCATCCGCGTCGCCATCGGTAGGAATCTTGTTTGGCCAGGCATGATCGGGATTGTCGGCGATATTGGCCACGACCATTTCCATGATTTCGTTGACGAGGTCGATGTACGGCAGCGTCGTATTCGTGTTTGCGCACGAAAGTTCGAGGCGTGCGATATCGGGTCGGCAGGCTTCTGGTGCATTGGGACGATTGTGCAGATCGCCAATGAGTAAGTCGCGCAGCGTGAACTTCTGCGGATTATTGAGATTGGGATCACCGGTCAGCAGATTGGTATCGTGTCGATCCAAGAATTCGAGCAGGTCCACCAAATACGCGGCGGGGCTATACACGGATCGACAATGCTCGCACGCGCAAGCATCGGGTGAACCGAACAATGTTGCCCAATCGGCGGCTTTGGCGTTTGGCGATACGGCTTGTTTTGCAAGATCTGGCAGCGCATACACCGGCACGTTATTCAATTGCGCGCTGAATTTGCCAAAGAGGGCTGTTGCCGCCCCGGCCACCCAAGAAGCGCGACCGTAAATTTGTTCGGCGCGTGTTTTGCCCAAGGCTGAGGTAAATCGATTCACGAACGTAGCGCGTCCCATGTTGTGAATGGATAACGCGGAGTCCATGCCCGCTGAGAGCAATGGTTTCATTTCGTCCGTATAGCGTGGCGTCAATCGGAAAATGCGCTCCAAACCTTTGAGTTTTGCCGTCGTGACTTCCACGTTCGTCACGCCGGTCATGGCTGACGGGTTTGTCGCGATGTAGGAAGCAACGCGGTGTTGCTTGAAATCGAAGTTCGCATTGAAGCCCAGAAACGTTACGACCCCCGCGGTATCCGGGTTTGCTTCACGTTGAATGCGATTGGCGATGACCGCTGTCGGAAATGCTGTTTCTACGGTCCTGTCGAGGACTTTCGCGTAATTGTCCCGCTTCTCGCTGATCGTTGCTCCGGGAATATCCGACGGCGCGCCAATTTGCGCGGTGCCCACGGCGGTATCGAGCAAGATCCGCCAATCTGCTTCGTTGAGTTTGGCGAGGTCTCGTGCGGATTGAATTCCATTCGTCGAGAATCGTCGTTCGAGTTCCGTGACGAGCGGAATGTGATATCGCGAAAACACGCCCCATTGCAGAACACGTTGCAAGATCGTGACTTTTGCTGTCGTAAATCGGGTTTGGTTACTGATCGCCGTCCAAAATGTAGAATCGTCGTCGTGGGTGATGAGTGTTCGCACGAACTCGGTGCGATCGCTACTGTCTGCCAATGCGACTGGCAGAATGTCCCCCAAAGCGGTTCCGCCATTTACACTGCGCGGTGTCAACACGAAAGCAATGATTCTCGTTTCGAGCAGGGCATCGAACGTCGGGTTCGTCGTCGTTATGGGTGGAATGATGTTTGCGCTGATGGAACGCTCGAGCGCTTCCTTCATCGGTGCGGGTCGCAATGTCAAAAATTCGTTTTTCTTCGGTGGAAAGCCTTGGCGCAAAATGCCGTACAGGGCCACCACATCGAGCAGCACGTCTTCCGCAAGGCGATACGCTTCTACCAGTGTTCGCACGATGTTTTCTGGTTGTTCGACGGTGCACGCCAAATACGTAATTTGTGCGTCGCTCACCTTGGCAATGGAACCCGTGCCGATTTCTGCCAATACCGCCGGACGTACTCGCTCGTATTCCGATAACCCACGTAGAGCCACGTTGCCAACAACCAGATCAATCGTTGCCGTTGTCGGTGCATGACAAAGCGGTAGCGATTCTGCAATGACTGGCGGATTTTGGATCGACGGTGGGCGCACACGAATCACCAAATCAGCATGCAACGTTCCCGCTCGAAGCAGTTTCGATGTATCGTAACTGATTCGATATCGTCCTTGTGAATCCGTCGTTGTCGAACCCAAGTCACCTTCCTTGATGATTGGCGTTCCGTCCTCCAGACGCGCGCCCAATGTTTGGTCGTAGGCAATAACGGAATGTCCAACGGCCGGCGAACCATTGGGTTGTAATACGCGCCCACGCACCACCATCTTGGCTGGGTCATCTTGTGGACGTTTGGTCAAGTCATTTAATGGAATACGTAAAGACTTTGTCGTTTCCGCAGGGGTCCACGTCAGTGTGGGTTGCGGCAATTGCCCATCTTTATAGATACGAAAACCGAGTGCAGGGCGACGGTCGAGAAACAGTGCATGATAATAGGCTGCGTCAATGGCGACGCTGAATTTGCCCAGTGCATTGGTTTTGGCGTGGGCAATCAAATCGCGGCTCAAGCCTTCGGCGTCGGCCAAATCCACGGTCATGCCGTCGATGCCTGCGCCGGTTGAACCATCGGTGATTTGACCGTCGAGACGATAGACAACCGTTTCATTCACGATACCGAGTGAATCAGCCATGACACCCTCCGAGGCTCGATGTGAATTGGCACGTTCAATGCATTGCAATGGGATCTCGTGAACGCACGAAATCCCATAACGAGCGCCGGACGGCCCATTCGCCGCGTCGCAAGCGCCATGAATGCCCTTGTCGTAGTGTCATTGAACTGTAACCCCCCCCCACGTCCAGGACAAAAGGAAGACGTGGCGACTTTTTATTGACGCCCGATGATTTGGGGAGGCATCAATGAATAAGCCTGATTTCCGTTACGTTGGTGATTTAGAAAATGTCAAATTTGATGGCCATAATGCAATTCCGACGTTAAAAATGTGGTTATGGCAAACGTAATGCCACCATTGCCTGCGGAAATACCGGCAAAGC
>JANORL010000126.1:0-8666 GCA_031415295.1 Polyangiaceae bacterium
CGGCGATGGCAACACCATCCGCCGTTGTCGCCGCTGCTCCGCCACTTCCACTTCCACTACCGAGCGCCACGCAAGCCGTACCAAGTGCCATTCCGACGACGTCAGCAGACGCGCGGATCGAAACGGCCGATGCCTCTCCAAAGGCGTCAGCTTCGCGTACGAAAACGTCAACCACGTCAGGCGGAAGCGGTTCAAAAAATCCCACGGGTAACGGTGGTGGTCGCAAAATGACGGGCGAACTCTGATCGTGTCGCTCGTTTGTCTCTACCGCACAGCCGTATAAAACGTCGATTTGTCTCGACGAACTCTGAGCAGGAGCTTGCCGTCTTCCGCGGATTTCCTGACGTCGACGGCTGCGGGCAAACGGGTGAAATCCGCTTCGAGGATCAAGTCGCCTGTTTTCAAACCCGCGCGATCGGCAGGTGAATCCGGAGTAATTGCCGCGATGACGACCAATTTCTTGCCCGTTGCATCATCGACTTCGCGCAGCGCAAGTCCAAGCCCAGGCGACCGGACACTTGGACGCTCCATATCGAGCGCCTTTGGTTTTGCTTCCCGACGAGCTTCGAGCGTTACTTTGGTTTGGTAACGTTTGCCGGCGCGAATCACCTCCATCGTCAACACTTCGCCCACGTCATGCAGAAACGTTTCGCGAATGATGTCCTGCGCATCGTTCACGACGCGCGAACCAATCATGGCGACGACGTCTCCTGGTTCGAGATGCGCACGAGCGGCGGGTCCGTCGGCTATGACCGTGTTCACGAGCGCCCCAGATGCTGGCGCATTCGGAAATTCCGCGGCGAGTTGCGGCGTCAAATCTTGCAGTCCGACTCCGATCCATGCGCGCGTTACATGACCCGATTTCAAGATCTGCGTCGCGACACGGCGAGCAATGTTCGACGGCACGGCCAAACCAATGCCTTGGCCTTTGCTCACGACCATCGTGTTGATCCCGAGTACTTGACCATCGAGGTTCACGAGGGGTCCACCCGAGTTGCCAGGATTGATGCTTGCGTCGGTCTGCAAATAGTCCTCGATCGCATTCATGCCCACGCCGGCACGACCCTTGGCGCTGAGCACACCCGTCGTGACCGTGTGATCAAGTCCGAACGGTGAACCGATAGCGACGACCCATTCGCCTACGCGTGCTTCGTCGCTATCGGCAAAAGAAGCGACCACCAGGTTTTTGGCGTCCACACGGAGCACGGCAAGGTCCGTGCCGGGATCGCGGCCAAGCACTCGAGCTGCAAAAGCACGCCCATCTTTGAAACGCACCGTGATCGCGCGAGCTTCGTCGATCACGTGGTTGTTTGTCAAAATAGCACCATCCGACGAGAAGATGACCCCCGATGCAGTTCCGCGGGCGACTGCGTCTTCCTTGAGCCAACGCGTGGCGGTTGCTTCGGGTTTGGCAATCGAAACCTCGATTTGCACAACGCTTGGGCTGACTTTTTCCGCAACTTCGACGAAGGCATTGCCCAATGCACGGAGCTGTACCGTTTTTGGCGTCGCGGGCGTTGCCGTGGTCGTAGGCACAACGCCAATATTCGAACGATGCGGAAACAATTTGGTTTGGGCTCGAACGGATGTTGCCGTGGAACAGAACCCGATCGTGATCAGCGTTGACGCGAGCATGAAGTGGGGGCGCATCGTTCCTCCGGATTCGAACGGTCGTGAGCTTCGAGAACGTCGTGGGTGTCAAAAATGACGGCCAACGAGAACGAGAACGAGAACGAGAAACCGCATGATGTATCCATGGGGCCGAACGTGCAGCTAGCAAGCCTGACGTTCGTCGCTCACGTCTTCCGGCCATGGTGAAGTTCCGTTATTCGACAACGTCATCGACACCAAATACAGCCCATCGGCAGGCGCGGTGATGCCCAAGTGTTCGCGCCGATGTGACTCGAGTGCACGCGTAATTGCGCCGGGTTCCAGTCGTTTGCGGGCTACGTCCATCAACGTACCGACCAGGATGCGCACCATGTTGTGCATGAATGCAGTGCCTACGACTTCGATCCGCACGATCCGAGGGTCGGCCGCATCCACTTCGACCGTGAACCTTTCGATCGTGCGGATCGTGTTTACGCGTTGATCGGCACTCGATCGAAACGCGGCAAAATCGTGGGTTCCAAGTGCCAAACTCGCTTCTATCGTGGCGCGCGCCATCGCCGCATCGTCCAAATTGTCGACACGCCAAGCGCGCCCTTCGAGGAACGGGTCGCGTAGTTTGTCGCGCAAAACTACATAACGGTACTGTTTTTGTTGGCTCTCAAAACGTGGCGTGAATCCACGGGGGACGACGGCAGCGCGACGAATTGCAATTTCCGGAGGCAATCTGCGCGCCGTTGCGAGCGCCCAACCTCGCGTGGGAATGTCGCGCTCGGGATCGAAGGCAACGCGTTGTCCGTACGCATGAACGCCCGAGTCTGTACGACTCGCGCCGCGGATCTCGTGGATGGAGGGATCGACTTCGCGAAGGGCCGCCAGAAGTTCACCGGCAACAGTCCGTTGTCCGGGCTGAGCGACAAACCCCGCAAAAGGTCGTCCGTCGTAAGCGACCGTGAGGAGAATGCCAGTGTCTGGCACGTGCGAAATCAACTAGGGTTTGCCGCTGCTGCTGCTGCTGCTGCTGCTCGACCCGGTACCTGGCGCAGGGCCTGCCCCATATCCGTAGAGACAAACTTTTTGCTCGTAGTCATTCGCGATGTCTTTGCAGCACTCTTGCGCATTGACGACCTGGCCGCCTACTACGCAAACTGCGAATGGGTTGCAGCCGTTTTCTACATTTTGATGGGTCCCGTCGCCAACGTCTTGCGTGCACTCGGGCGTGGTCCCCTCGGGATCTGCGCATGCAGCGGAGCCGATGAGCAGACCAAACAACGCACCAACCAGCAGCAATGCTTTGCCAAAACTGAATGAGCGGGCAGCGGGTTTCATCGAGGTCTTGTCCATGGGGTGGGAAAGGAGAAGAGCGCGTCGAGCTTGCCGCCCGGTGCACTTCTCTACCTTACCCGTTTGGTTTCAAAAAGTGGTTGGCACCTTTTCAAAAAGTGGTTGGCACCTTTTCAAAAAGTGGTTGGCACCTTTTCGGTCGCGTAAAACGACACCGAAGTACCTCCGTAACGGCGCGTCGTCCGGAACGTCATCCCCTTCAAATCCGGTGCCGCATCTCGACTGGCGTGTTCCAACACGACGCGCGCTTCGTCAGAAAAAAGATGCTGCTCCATGAGGAGCTCGAGCACCTGAACGGCTTCAGCAAGATTCGCGTACGGCGGATCGACGAGCACGAGGTCAAAGGGGCCCCGCGACGACAAACCTCGCACAGCACGCAACACAGGACTCGAAACAACGACAGTCGAAACGTGTAGACCGAGGGTGTCCAGGTTGCGGCGGAGAGCATCGAGGGCGGGACGAGAGTTCTCGACAAACACCACGCGCGTGGCTCCTCGCGACAACGCTTCGATGCCGAGAGCACCAGTGCCGGCGTAAAGATCGAGAACCGCAGCGCCAGTTACGTCGCCAAGCACGCTGAAAAGAGCTTCACGCACGCGATCGCTCGTTGGACGAGTGGCGAGGCCTTTGGGAGCGACGAGCGAGCGTCCGCCAAGAACGCCGGCGATCACGCGCATGGTTTTACCAAGTGGATCAGAACTGGAAGCCGACGTCGACTTTGACGCCCGTTCGGCTCACCTGCGGAAGAACGACGAGTCCCATGGTGGGTTTTTCCTTCGCGCGCGTACCACTCGTGGCGACGAGGAACACTCCGACTCCGGCGGCAATGGCGGCGAGCGGGTAAAACACGACTTGCAGAAGCTGCGCAGTGCTTCCGGGATCGCAATACTTTGTGAGAAGTTCTGTTTTTTGAGTGGCGTCGAGCATGTCCCCGCTGACGGGTTCGTCTGGGGCACCCCTGGCGACGTCACAAACATTCGTGTTCGACGAATAACGATCGCGGTAGAACTTGTAACCGTCGTCATCGTTGAGTTTGCCCACTTGGTAGGAGCCCACAATTCCCAACCCGGCAAAACCAACACCGGCGCCAAGAGCTGCAAAGCCACCGATACGCTTCCAGTTTGTCGGAGTCTTCTCGCCAACTGCGACAGGAACGACGGTCACGTCTGTGGGGGACGTGGGTTTGACCGTGATTTCGGAAACCATGTCCGCATATCCAGGAGCTTTGACAATCAGTTCGTGTTTTCCCGATGGAACGAAGAAACTTCCTTGACCGCCCGTGAGTGCGCCGAGGGGCTGGCCATCGACAAACACCTGAGCGGCAATTCCACCAGCACTCACTTTCACTTCACCCTTGGGGGGGCCGTCCGTGAGTTTCAAGACCGCGTCGGAAGCCACTTTTTTCAGCGCTTCTTCCTGCGGTTCCGTGAGATTGGCGCTGTAGTCGAGCTTGAAGGTCGTCGTGCCTTTGCCGCGAACCCAGAAACTCAGTTCGCCCACGACGGTACCCTTCTTGGTTTTCGACAAGACACCCCAGACGTACCTGTCGGCGCGAATCTGATCCGCGATGCGTGATTGGCATCCCGCGTCCGGTGGATCTGGGCATTTTAGCGACAGCGTGAGCACTTCGAGCGAATAGTCGCCTTCAGCTTGGGACCAACCCGGCATCGCCCGGACGGCTTGCCGAAGTGCTTTGGTGAGCGCTTCGGCTTGATCGTCAGCATCCAGGGTTTGAACCGTGATGACGTGGATCGGCAGCGTATCCGGACCCGGCTCGGCAGCTTGGGCGGGCGCAGTGATGAACATCGACGCAGACAGCGCCAGTGCCGTTGCGAAACCGTATTGAGGTACGCGCATGATCAATTTCTCGCTCAGTCTCATGGGCCGGACAACGTTAACCTTCCTTGGACTCGTTTCGCAATTACGCGATGATGAGATCGCGCATCAGGCGTTAAAACCTCACCCGACTGCAGCGACTTTGAGGGTGTTCGTCAGCTGGCGAGGACGACGGAAGCGATCGCACGCTGAGTAAGTCCGACCAACGCAGCGCAACGCGCAGCAGCCTGATGAACATCCTCATTACCCGAATTCGACCTTACTCCACATGTCGCGTCTCATGCGTTCTTTGCGCCGATCGGTCCTCGTGACCAGCCTCGCTGCACCCCACGCTGCCAGAAGCTGCCCTTCTTGCCCCAGGCCCGGCAATACGCTGCGCCCGACCAAAAGCGTGCGTTCGATCGGACCTCGAATGGGTTCGCCCCCAAGACCCATGTACCCCGGCGGGTCGACATCGAGCTGACGCACCATGGGTTCTGCCGCGGCTCCTGCCCCAGAACGGCCCCATTTGTCCGCCATATGTAGACGTCCGTCTTCACAAACCCACGGCGGCAAACCGTCGTGTACAGAATCGACGACGAGCAAATGACGTTCCAAAAATGGCAGTTCTGCACCCAGCGTGGAAAGCACGATCTCTCGCATCTGACCGATGGGCATCGGACTGCGATCAGGGACGAGCACTTCGGCAAGGAGAAGCGATTCTCCGGACGCACCAGGCATGGGGCGACGTTGCAGGTGGATCACAGGGCGAAACGAAAGCGTCGAAGCGCTCGATCGTGCGACGGGAATGCTTACACGTGCAGCACGTACGGGCTGGCGATCCGCAGGAAGAACGAAACTTTCGACACCAAGCGGCGCGGGCAATCCGGCATCTCGGACGCATAAGGACACGACAAACCTGCCCACCGATGACGTGATACGTGGCCATTCGCGTTGCGCACGTTTATGAATCCCTTCGCCTTGGGACAACGCTGCCAGGCCTTCTCCATCGAGGTCGGCGATGACGAAGCTTGCTCCTGTCGGCGCATCGTCACCGTCGATGACGACACCCGCCACGGATCCGCGTCGCATGTGTAACGCACGCGCTCGGCCATCGAATAGGCAACGGCCGCCATGCGCGACGATGCGCCCTTCGAGGAAACGTTCGAGTTCGTCCTCGCCTCCGTTCAGCGTGTAGAGGCCACGTGTAAAGGCTCCGTGCAAACGAGCCACGGCAAACGGCGGAGGCAACGAAGCAAGGTTTGTCGCAAAAAGCACCGACGCCGTCACGACGTTGCGAAAGAAATGTCCGCGCGGAAACTCGACCAGCAAATCCGCATCGGGTTCGGCACGTACATACGGCAGCATCGCGGCATATCGCGCCGTTTCACGTCGCTCCCAAAACGTTCCTGGAGGCCACACTGCGTCGCGCTCGAACGCTTCGTCTGCGGCTCCATTCACACGCGCCAGTTCGGCGTAAAGGTCGTCGACGACGCGCCGCACTTCAGGCATCTCGCGATCGATTTCACGTCCGAACAGCGCCATGTCAGGTGGAATGTCGAGCCGGCGTCGTGGCGAGAGCACCTGCATCATCGGCGACGCGACTTGCACCAACCGATTCCACGTTTGTGTTTGTGCCAGCTCCGCGAGCATGCGTGTCCATGCAGGCGAACTTGCAGCGAGCATCGTAAACGCACGGCGTTGCAACGTGCGCTCTTTCAGTTTGTAGCTCGCCGGTTTCGCACCTTGGCCAAGCACGAGCACCGTGAAGTCACGACGCGCGAGCAGCGCGGCGGTCATCAGTGCACCGATCGAACGTCCAAGAACGATGACGTCGAAATATTTCGCCGTCACGTGTCGCCCTCGTGGGGTTTGTCTGAAGAAACCTGTTCGAGACCGAGCGCCATGGGCACACCTTGGAGCCGAGCGTGCAGGCACTTGCCGTCGAACATTTCGAGGCTGAGTTTGTCTTGGGCGATCGCGGAAAGTACATGCACCAGAAGTTGATGTTCTCGCTCGAGGATTCGTTCGGACAAACTTTCTTCGGAGTCGCCATCGAGGACGGGCACGGCGGCTTGGGCGAGCATGGGACCGGTGTCCATACCTGCATCAACCAAGTGCACGGTGCAGCCGGTGATTCGTACGCCATGTGCGAGTGCTGCGGCTTGGGCGTTTACACCGGGGAAGGCGGGCAAAAGTGATGGGTGGATGTTGATGACGCGTTGCGGGAATGCATCGAGCAAGACGGGTGTGACGATCCGCATGAAGCCGGCGAGCACGATCCACGAGACTCCGTGGGAACGGAGGGAATCGACCATCGCGGCATCGAACGTTTGTCGCGAGCTGAAATCCTTGTGGTTCACGACGCACGTCGGCACGCCTGCGGCTTCGGCGCGCGCGATGCCTTGGACGCCAGGACGGTTGGAGATCACGAGGCGCACGCGTGCGTCGAGTCTTCCGGTTGCGATTGCATCGAGAATGGCTTGGAGGTTGGATCCGCGGCCGGAGATGAGGACACCGAGGTCGAGCGGCATGGGCGCGAGCATCGTAGCCGAGGCGATGCAGAACGCCATTTTGCGGCCATCTCTTGTCGCGCTTGGCCGCATCCCCCATAACCGTGGCCGAATGCGACGAGTGTTTAGCATCTGGCTCTTCGCTTCAGCGCACATCGCGTGCAGCGGAAGCGTTGTTGATCCGGGTAATGCGACATCGAGCGGAGGAGCTGGCGCGGGGGGCGGTACGTCGGTGCCGCTCTCGTGCGGGGATGTACCGACGGTTGGAAAAATCGTCACGGCGTGTGTGCCGATGGATGGCGATTATTGTTTGCCCGCGATGAACTCGCCGGGGTTGCTCGTGGATCTCGCGACTGCCGAGGGAGTTTGTCCGGAAACCTCACCGACGGCTTGTTGTGGCAAACCCGCATATCGTCAGGTGGTATGTGATCAATTGCCTGGCGTGAGCGATTGTTGTTACGACGTTTATTTCATCGAGCAAGTGGTTTGCCCTTGAAGGCGGGAGGAAACGTTATGAAAACCATTGCTGATCTGCCGTTGTTGTCCGGACGCACATGGAATGGTCATGCGGCCGAATTTCGTAATTCTCCGACGGAGATCCTCCTTCGTGCCCAACGAGAACTCGGGGATATTGGGGCGATACAATTCTTTCATTTTCCAGCCGTCACGCTTTTCAGTCCCGAAATGGTCCATGAAGCGCTCGTCGAAAAGGCGAAACATTTATCCAAAAGCCTGGCCCTGAAAATCATGTTTTACCCCATGGCAGGTCGGGGTTTGTTCACGAGTGATGGCGATCCGTGGCGTAGGCAGCGCAAACTCATTGCTCCGCTTTTTCATCCCCAGGCCATACGAAGTTATGCGGTCATGATGAATGACGTCATTACGCGTTGTCTGGATACGTGGAAAGACGGCGATATTATCGACGTGGGTCGCGAAATGACGCGCCTCACGATGGGTGTGGCGGCAAAAACGTTATTCGATGCAGATACGCTGAACGAGTCGGAAGACATCAGCGACGCGATTGATGCGATGTTTCATTACATCACGGATCAGACGGGAAGCATTTCGGTCACGTCGCGGGCGATTCTTGCCGGCACACTCATCGATGCGACCAATTTGTCACCTACAATGGCAAAATTACGCGATCGAGCGGTCGAGGCATTGCATCAACCCCTGCCTATTCCTTCGCGCGAACGATTGCGTCTTTTTCGGGGCCTGCGTTTGCTCGACGAACGAATTCGACGCATCACGGACGATCGCCGCCGAACGGGAACGAATCGTGACGACTTACTCTCGCGTTTGCTTGCGGCACGTGACGACGATGATGGCTCGTTCATGACCGACCGCCAAGTGCGCGACGAAGCGATGACGTTATTCGTCGCTGGG